>NZ_JBQHDG010000003.1:0-496297 GCF_052068095.1 Phytohabitans sp. LJ34
GCAGTCGAACACGATGTGGATGTCGGGAATCATGCGCTCGACCGTAGTCCGGACCGCGGAAGACCGCGGTCCTGCGGCATGGCTCCACGGGGTATTAGCGGGGGTTGAGGTGCCCTCGGGCCGTCCTGGTCGTGGCGGTTCGGGTTCATGGGGTCGCCTGGCAGGGATGGGTCGGGTCAGCATGTCATAACGTCACGGACGCCCGCGATCTGCTCGCCGCCGCGTTGGCGACAAGGCGCACCAGCTTGCGGAACGATCTTCGCCGCAGCCGGGTGGATCCAATGCTTGTCGGCCGCTGAGATCACCCTGCCCACGGCAGCGCGGTGTGGGGTGACCGTGACCGGCGGCGGATGGGTGAGGCCGCGGGAGCAGCGGTCTGGACCACGGCGGGCGTCGCGGTAGCTCAAGGGATCCACGAAGCTGGCCGGAGGTGAAGTGCTACCTCGATAGGGGGCTTAGCCCTACTGCCCCGACCCACCCGGCGACCGCAGGCTCTAGTGCAGAGATCGGGAGCTGGGAAGGGGAAAGACAATGGGAAAGCCGGCCGCATTGCTCGCCGCGCGGGTCAGCGCGATCGTGTGGATCGTCGCTTGCGCGGTGCAGTTCGTCGTGTGGGCGATGATCGTGGTCATCGGGGGTGACCTCGTCGCGCCGTGGTGGATCTGGACGGTGCTGACCGGTGGGCCCGTGGTGCTCGCGGTTTGGTGGGTCACCGGGGCGCTGCACGCGGCCCGGCGGGCGCTGGCGCGAGAGAGTGGGTGGACGCCGTGACCGCGCCGGTGCGGATGGCGGCGGTCCGTAAGACGTATGGCCGGGGTGGGAGTGCGGTCACCGCGCTCGACGGGGTGACCGTCGACTTTCCGGCCGGCACCTTCACGGCCGTCATGGGGCCCTCGGGGTCGGGTAAGAGCACGCTGCTGCACTGCGCGGCCGGGCTCGACGCACCGACCTCGGGGGAGGTCACGCTCGCCGGCACCCGTCTTGCCGGCCTCAGCGAGACGAAGCTGACCGTGTTGCGGCGGGACCGCGTCGCGTTCGTCTTCCAGTCCTTCAACCTGATGCCGGCGCTCGACGTCTGGCAGAACGTCACGCTGCCCGACCTGCTCGCCGGCCGCCGCAGCGACAAGAGGTGGGTCACGGAGGTCATCGAGCGGGTGGGGCTGCGCGACCGGGTGCGCCACCGGCCGGCCGAGCTTTCCGGCGGGCAGCAGCAGCGGGTGGCGATCGCTCGGGCGCTCGCGAGCCGGCCCGCGGTGACGTTCGCCGACGAGCCGACCGGCGCGCTCGACACCCGCACGGCCGCCGAGGTGTTGGGGCTGATGCGGCACCTCGCCGACGCGGGCCAGACCATCGTGATGGTGACGCACGACCCGGTCGCCGCCTCGTACGCGGACCACGTGCTCTTCCTCGTCGACGGCCGCATCGTCGACCAGCTGGGGCGGCCCACCGCGCCAGCCGTCGCGGAGCGCCTCACCCGCCTCGGCACCACTGTGGACGGTGCGCGGTGAACCGGATCGCCTTCGCGAGCCTCCGCCACCGTGCGGCGGCGTCGCTCGCCACGTTCGTGGCGGTGCTGCTCGGCACCGCGCTGCTCGTCACCTGCGGTGGCCTCTTCGAGACCGCGATCCGCCTCGACTCCACCGCCCAGCGGCTGGCCGGCGCGCCGGTCGTGGTCGCCGGCGAGCAGGGGTTCAAGCTGCCGGACCAGGAGCACGAGCGGGTCGCGTACCCGGAACGCTCCCGTGTGGACGGTGACCTGGTCGCCGCCGTCGCGGCCGTGCCCGGCGTGGCCCGCGCGATCCCGGACATCTCGTTTCCGGTGGGTGACTCGCGGCTGGGCCACGACTGGGCGTCGGCCGCGCTCACGCCCTACACCATTGTGGACGGACGCGAGCCGCGAGCCACGGGAGAGGTCGTGGTGGAGAGCGGCAGGCTCGGGGAGCGGATCACGATCCTCGTCTCGGGCACACCGCGCGAGTTCACCGTCACCGGCATCGCCCGCGCACAGCGGCCGGTCGACGCGCCCGCCGTGTTCTTCTCCACCGCCGACGCCACCCGCTTCGCGCCCCGACCGGGCACAGTGGACGCGATCGGTGTGCTCCTCACGCCGGGTGCGGAGGCCGGCGAGGTGGCAGCGCGGGTGGACGCCGCGCTCCCGCCCGAGCTTGTCGTGCTCGCCGGCGCCGACCGGGGCGCGGCCGAGTTCGCCGGCGTCGGGGCGAGCCGGCTGGCGCTGATCCTTGTGGCGGGCATCTTCAGCGGCATGGTGGTCGTGGTCATGGCGCTCGTCGTCTCCGCCACGATCAGCCTCACCGTGCGGCAGCGCCGCCGCGAGCTGGCCCTCCTGCGGGCCGGCGGCGCCACACCCCGCCAGGTGCACCGCATGGTGGTACGCGAGACGATGGCCGTCGCCGTGCTCGCCACCGCCTGCGGGGCCGGCGCGGCGTGGTTCGTCGCCAGCCGCGTCTTCGAAGCCAGCGCCGCGCGGGGTGTGGTGCCCGAGGCGCTGGTGTTCCGGCTGGGGCCGATCCCGTTCGCCGGGGCGGTGCTCGTCTCGCTGGTGATGGCGCGGATCGCTTCGCATCTCGCCGCCCTGCCCGCCGCGCGTACCCGGCCGATCCAGGCACTGGCCGAGGCGGCGATCCCGCCGGTGACGGTCGCACCGATCCGGCGGCTCCTGGCCGGAGTGTTCGCGGCCGGCACGGTCGCGCTGGCGGTCACCACGATGTTCCTCGGTCCGGAGATCGCGCTGGCCATCGGCGGCCCGGCGGTGCTCACCGGCTCGATCGCGGTCGCGCTGGTCGGCCCCGAGCTGATCGACCGGCTCGTGGCGCGGCTGCCGCGCTTCGGCGGGCTGGCGGCCGTGAACCTCCGCGCGCGGGCGGCCCAGTTCGCCGCCGTGCTCACCCCGCTGACCGTGGGCGTGGCGATCGCGCTCGGCAACGTGTACGCGCAGACCACCTACGAGGCCGCGGCCTCCGCCGGCTACACCGACCAGCTCCGCGCCGACGCGGTCATCACCTCGACGGCCGGCGGCATCGCGCCCGGCCTCGTCGACGAGGTGCGGGGCACGCCCGGCGTCGAGGCGGCCACCCCGCTGGTGACCAGCCGCGGATGGCTCGACGAGCCGTACGACGGCAAGGGCAGCGACCCCTCCACGATCCTCGGCGTCGGACCGTCCGCATTGGACGTGCCGGTGTCCGAGGGCACGCTGGACGCCTTCTCCGGCGACGTCGTCGCGCTGCCCGAGAAGCGGGCCGAAGACCTCGACATCGCGGTCGGCGACCGGGTCACGATGCGCTTCGGCGACGGCGCGCGCGTGCCCGTCACGGTGGTAGCGCTGCTGGACAGCCCGTCGCACTACGCCGGGATGGTGGTGCCGCCCGAGCTGCTGGCGCCACACACGACGGCTGGCGCGCCGCGGCAGCTGCTGGTCCAGGGCAGGTCCAGCGGGCTTCCGGAGTGGCCGAGCACCACAGTGGACGGTGGCGGCGCGCTGCGGTCCTCGTTCGAGGCCGGCCTCGACGTGCAGGGCTGGATCAGCTACCTCGTCGCCCTGCTCGCCATCGCGTACGCGGCGATCGCCGCCGTCAACACCATGGCGGTGGCGGTGCTGTCCCGGCGCGGCGAGTTGGCGGTGCAGCGGCTGGCCGGCGCCACCCGCCGCCAGATCCGCCGCATGCTGCTCACCGAGGCGGCGGTCCTGGCCGCGATCGCGGTGGGGCTGGGCACGGCGATCGCGGCGTTCACGGTGCTGCCGATGGCCGTCGCGCTGGGCACGCTGATCCCGCGCGGGCCTATCTGGGTGTACGTCGCGGTGGTGGCCGCCGCGTTCGTCATCGTGGGCCCGGCCACCGCCCTGGCGGCCCGGATCGCGACCCGCCGCCGGGCGATCGTGGAAAGCCATACGTAAAGCCTTTGCAAAGAGCCCTGACTAGCGATCAACGGGGAGCCGTACGGTCGATCGGCTAGACATCGAGCCTCTTGAAACAGTGGGGAGTTTGTCATGTGGCGAAAGTCCGGATCCCTGTTCCTACGCCGACCAACGGTCAGGCGGGCATCGGCGCTCACGGCGGTCGGTCTGGTGGCAGCGTCGGTCATTGTGGCGATGCCACCTGAAGCCGTGTCTGCCCAACCCGGCCCGGATCTCGTGACGGTCGACGGCACCCCGATACCTCGCTTGGGGGCGTTGCGGGTGCCGCCCACCCGGCCGAGCTCGGGGGCCCTGAGCCCGGCCACCGACCCGTCGACGCCCGCCGCGGCACCGAGCGCGCACGACCGGGCACTGGCCGAGGCGGCCAGGACCGGGCGGCGCGTCGAGATCGTCCAGGAGCGCTCCGAGTCCTCGACCGTCTTCGCCAACCCGGACGGCACGTACACCGCCCAGCTCGCCTCCGCCCCGGTCCGCGCGCGCGCCGCCGGCGGCTGGCTCCCGGTCGATACCCGCCTGGTTGTCAAGGACGGCGTGGTGCGGCCGAAGTCGGTACCCGGGAAGGTCACGCTGCCGGGCGGCGGGGGCGAACCACTGGCGTTCGGCGGGAAGGACGGCGGTGGCGTCACGCTCGACGTCGGCGGCAACCTGCCGAAGCCGGCGATCGCGGGCGACACCGCGACCTACGCCGGCGTCTTCGACGGCGCGGACCTGGCCGTCCAGGCGACGACCGTCGGCACCGAGATCTCGGTCGTGATCCCCGAGCGCGGCGCCGGCCGGCCACGGTACGAGCTGCCGATGGGCTTCGACGGCCTGACGCCGGTGCAGGACGGCACCGGCGGGCTTGTCCTGCGCGACGCCGGCGGCGCGGTGGCCGGCTACACGACCGCGCCGGTCATGTTCGACGCCACGCCGACGACGGTGCCGGGCGTCGCGGCGCACCGTGGCGAGGTGACCGCCAAGCTCGAGCGGCGCGGCGGCGGCTACGTCATGGTCGTCACGCCTGACCAGGCTTTCCTCGAGGACCCCAAGACTGTCTACCCGGTGACGATCGATCCTTCGACGTCTTTCACGCTGGTGTTCGACACCTTCGTCGACCAGCTGCACCCGACGGCGAGCCACGCCGGCGAAGACCGCCTCTTCGCCGGCACGACGCCGTTGACCGGCCCGGTGCGCTCGTTCCTCCAGTGGAACACCGCCCCCATCGAGGGCAAGAACGTCTCGGCCGCCACGCTGCGGCTCTACCAGGTCTGGAGCGGGGCCGGCGGCTGCACGGCATCGCCGCTGACCGTACAGGGCTCGGCACACATCGGCGCGAGCATCACCTGGAACACCCAGCCCGCGCGTGACGGCGTCACCTGGGGCTCGGCCAACACGGCCGGCGACGAGACGGCCTGCCCCGCCCAGGTCGGGCACAAGCAGCTCAACATCACCGGCTTGGCCGCGAAGTGGGCCGGCGAAGCCGGCACGCTCGGCAACCTGGCCGTCCTGGCCAGCGAGACGAACTCCACCCACGCCAAGTCCTTCTACAGTGGAGAGACCGGTCTCGGCACGCCGCTGCTCGACGTCACCTACTTCACGACGCCCGGCACGCCCACCGAGCTCTCCTACCAAGGCAACCCCGTCGTCGACACCCTGCGGCCGGTGTTCTCGGCCCGGTTCCCCGGCGGCGACCCGCAAAACCGGATCGGCAGGTTCTCGTTGCGCGACTCGACGAACACCGAGATCGCCAGCCACAACGTGTCGGTCGCCCAGAATGCCACGGCCGGATGGACCGTGCCCGACGACGTGCTGGAGCCGGGCAAGGCGTATACCTGGCAGGTGCGCTCCTGCGCCGGCCCGGCCGGTGCCGAGACGTACTGCTCGGCCACCGTGACGAGCCCGTTCGCCGTCAACCCCCGCCTCGGCGCGGGTGACCGGCCCTTCTTCACCTACACCGGCACCGCCGTGACCGACCGCTCGTCGGTGCGGGTAAACGTGGCCTCGGGTTCGCTCGTGCTGCACGCGACCGACCTGTCGATCGCCGGGGCCGGGTTGCCACTCACGCTCGACCGCACGTACAACTCGTTCAACCCCGACTCCGGCATGCTCGGGCGGGGATGGAGCGGCAGCTACACCGACACCGTGTACCTGTCCGAGTGGCCGGGCGGCTCGTTCACGTTCCACGGCGAGAGCGGCGAGGTCAGCCTCATCAAGAAGAACAGCAGCGGCGGATGGGACCCGTCCGGCGACCTCGACGCGTCGTTCGTAGACGCCGGTGGCTTCGGCGTCTACGCCCTGACGTTCCGGCACGACCGGGGCCGGTACAAGGCGGGCGACGCGCTGTACTTCTACAACACGGGGCCGAGGAAGGGGAAGCTGCACAGCTACGTCGAGTCGCACGGCCGCGGCAACGGCGTCACCTACAACGGCGACAACATCCCCACCCAGGTCGTCGACACCAAGTCGCGGCCGGTGAACTACACGGTCAGCGGCGGCCGCCTCGAGCTGCTCAACGACCCCAACGGCGCGCGCACCGTCGACTATGGATATACGACCGCACCCTCCGGTGCCGTGAAGCTCACCTCCGTGGTCGACGCCGAGGGCAACACCACCGCCTACGGGTACGACTCGAGCGACCGGCTCAACCGGATCACCGATCCCGAAGGCGGCGAGATCCGCATCGCCTACGACGGTGAGAACCGCGTGACGAGCCTGACCCGCGAGATGGGCGCCGCGGACTTCGTCACGACCTTCGCCTACACCGACAACCTGCCCGGTGCCGGCAACGACCAGACCGTGGTCACCGACGCCAACGGCCACGAGACCACGTACCGCTACGACAGCGGCAATCGGGTCACCAGCGTCACGAACGCCAAGGCGCAGACGGAAAACACCACCTTCGACACCAACTCGAACGTGACCGAGGTGACGGACGCCGCCGGCGAGGCGACCACGTTCGCCTACGACACGACCCGGAACAACCCGACCTCGGCGCAGATCCCGACCGGTGCACAGTGGACGGCGACGTACGACACCGGCGGCCCGGGAATCGTCCCGTTCCGCCCGCGGACCGACACCGATCCCCAGACGCGCAGGCGGACCCACACCTGGAACGCGAACGGCGACCTGCGCCAGAGCGTCAACCAGCTCGCCACGGAAAACACGGTTTCCGCGACGTACCACGGACTCGACGGGGCGAGCTGCGCCGGGGCTCAGGAGGGGCAAGTCTGCCGCACGACCAACGCGCGCGGCCAGACCACCGACTTCACCTACACCGGCGGTGACCTGACCGGCGTCAACCACGGCCCAGCCCAACTCGGCGACGTCGAGATCACCTACGACGCCGTGAGCCGGCCGGCGAACGTCGACGACGGCAAGAACCAGGACCGCTCGTTCACCTACGACAAGCTCGATCGGGTGAAGACGGTCACCGACTACGACGGGTTCGTCACCTCGTACAGCTACGACAGGAACGGAAACGTCAAGTCCCGCACCGACCGGGCCGGCTCGTGGACGTTCACCTACGACGGCGACAACCGGCTCACCTCGTCGGCGGGCCCCGGCACCGACGACGTCTCGTACACGTACGACCGGAAGGGAAACGTCACGTCGGTGACCGACCCCCTTGGCGGCACGACCGAGTACGAGTACACGACGATCGACGAGGTCGACGTCGTGCGAGACCCGCAGGGTAAGGAGACCACCTACACCTACCACGCCGACCACCGGGGCTGGCGCGAGGTCGTGCGCTACCCGAGCGGCGTCGAGCAGCGTCTCGCCTACGACTCGTCCGGGCGGGTGACGAGCATCGAGGCATACAGCCCGGCGGACGTCCAGCTGACCAACTACGACTACCTCTTCACCAGCGGTGGGACCGACCGGGCGCTGCGGCAGCGCGAGACGACGCACAACGGCGTCACCAACTACACGTACGACAACGCCAACCGGCTCACCACCGCCGACTACACCGACTCGCCCGGCGGCGCGCCGGCGGTGGCGGACCTGTCGTTCACCTACGACGGCAACCACAACAGGCGGACCAGCACCCGCAACGGCACGCCTACCACCTTCGGCTACAACACCGCCGACCAGCTCAACACGGGCGGGGCCACCTACGACGCCAACGGCAACATGACGGCCTCGACCGCCTACGGGGTCGCCGCCGCCGGGTACAACGCCACCGACCAGACGACCAGCCTCACGCCGGCCGGCGGGCCGGCGCGGGCGCAGAGCTTCGCCGGCACCGCCCAGTCGCAGTGGCACACCAGCGGCGGCGACAGCTTCGTCACCGCTGGGACGATCGGCATCACCGCGGTCGACCGCCCGTCGGGCGACGTCACCTTCGTGCGTGACCCGGGCGGCAACCTGGTCTCGATGCGCCAAGGCGGCCAGACCTACCACTACGTCTTCGACGGCCGCGGCTCCGTCGTCGGGCTGACCGACAGCTCAGGAGCGCTGGTCAGCACGTACATCTACGAGCCGTACGGCCGGCGGGCGCACGCGACGGGCACGCTGTTCAACCCGTTCCAGTACGACGCCGGCTACACCATCGACGGCGCGGGCACCCTCTACAAGTTCGGCACCCGCTTCTACGACGCCAACAACGCCAACTGGACCCAGGTCGACCCGCTGCCGAACCAACCCCGCTACGCCTTCGTCAACGGCGACCCCGTCAACCACTCGGATCCCAGCGGGGCCATCGACATCAACATCGACGTCGGGCCCATCGAGATCGACGAAGACCTTGAGTTCGACCTCAGCTGGGGGTGCGTGGCCGGAGCGCTCGGCACGGTCTCGGCGATCGGAGCGGCGGCGGCCGCGGCGCCGATGTCGTTCGGCGCGTCGCTCGCGGCGGCCGGCGGCATCTCGGCCGCGGCCATCGGGACCGCTGATACCTGCACGGAGTAGGAGACGCGGCAGGGAGCCGGCACCCCGGGTGGTGCCGGCTCCCCGTGGGCGTGCCCCGGTCGCCGCGCCGATGTACGCCCCGGAGGGCCGCCGCCGAGGAGCGGCGGCACTCACGTCAGGCCGGCGCGTTCCACTTCTGGTTGGCCGCGCCGGTGCAGGTCCAGATCTGGAGCCGGGTGCCGTCGGCCGAGTTGTTGCCGGTGACGTCGAGGCACTTGTTCGCGTAGGCGCTGACCAGGTCGCGTCCCGCCGTATACGTCCACTGCTGTGACGCGCCGCCGTGGCAGTCCCACAGATGGGTCTGCGCGCCGTCGGCCGTGCTGGGGCCGGCGACGTCCAGGCACTTGCCGAGCGCGCGGACCGTGCCGTCGGCGCCGCGGGTCCACTGCTGCGCCCCGGTGCCGTTGCAGGCGTACAGCTGGACCGCCGTGCCGTTCGCCGTCGAAGCGCCCGCCACGTCGACGCACTTGCCGGCCAGGCCGGTGATCGGACCGGTGCTCCCACCACCGCCGCCGCCGGACTGGGTGCCGGTCCAGGTGAACGTCGCGGTGGTGCGGGCGGGCAGCGTGTACGTGAAGGACTGGTTGCCCCAGTTGACCCGGATCGACTGGGCTCCCGTTCCTCCATTGTGGGCGATCAGTGCCTTGGAGCCGTCGGTGTTGCGCCAGGCCACGTTCTGCACGGCGGTGTTGTTGGAGTCGATCCGCTGCGCGCCGGGGCGCACGAACTTGGTCAGGTGGCCGGTCGTGTAGTACTCGATCGTGTTGTCCACCTGGCCGGCCCGCGACCCTCCCTCTTGGACGGTGACGAGGCCGGTGCAGGTGCCGCAACCGCCGTTGTGCGGGCCCATGTTCTGGTTGAGCGCCAGGCTCCACTTCACCAGGCTGCCGCTCCAGTTACGCGCGTAGTTGACGATGTCGTTGAGGTCCTCGTTGTGCTGGTTGGAGACCCAGGTACCGCCGGAGTGCTCGGTGGAGAACTGGCGCACGCTCGGGTACTGGTTGCGCACCTGGGTGCCGACGGCCGGGTCGCCGAAGTAGCCGTGCCACGCGATGCCGCCGAAGAGCGGGTCGTTGCGGACCGCCGCGTCGGCGAGGATGCCGGAGCCGATCTGGCCGTAGTCGCCGTAGTTCCAGTCGTGGACGAGCACCTTCGTGGTGATGCCGGCCGCGCGGAACGCGGGGTAGAGGTGGTTCTTGGTGAACTCGGTGAGCCCGGACGCGTTCCAGGACATGCCGGGGTAGTTCATCGCGGTCGGGTTGCCGGCCTGGCAGCAGTTGGGTTCGTTCTGCACGGACACGTAGTCGATCGGGATGCCGGCGGCCTGGTAGCTCTGTACGTACTTGACGAAGTACTGGGCGTACATCGGGTAGTACTCGGCGCGCAGCCACCCCATCTGGTCCATCCGGCCGTTGTCCTTCATCCAGCCGGGGGCGCTCCACGGCACGCCCTTGACCCGCAGTGCCGGGTTGAGCTGCTTGGCCTGCTGGGTGAGCAGGCGCACGTTCGTGTCGTACCCGTTGGCGCCGAAGTCGTCGAGGTTGCAGCAGGTGTCGTCGAGGGAGACGTTGCCGGGGCGGGAGAGGTCGGAGGCGCCGATCGGGTTGCGGACGAACGACAGCCCGATGCCGTCGGTGGGGCTGAAGAGGCGGCGCATCACCGCGTCCCGGGTGGCCGCGCTGATCGGGCCGCCGCGGAAGAGGTACGCCGTCGTGTCGGTGATCGACGCGCCGCCGCCCTCGAATGTCTGGTAGCGCACGTTCTCGTTGACGGTGATGGTCTGGTTGGCCGAGCCGCCGGCCGGGCCGAACGCGGTGGCCGCCTGCTGCTGTAGGCCGCGGGTGACGCTGCGCCCGCCGCCGTCGGAGGTGGTGGTGAGCCAGATGTTGACCTGCTCGCCGGCGGCGTGCGCGGACGGCGACAGCACGATCGTGCCGGCCGCGGCGGCGAGGAGGGCGGCCGTGCCGGTGACGGCGGCGAACAACCGCCGCCCGCGGGCTCCTGCTCTGGGCATGAAGGGATCTCCCTCGCATAGGGATCGTCTC
Source organism: Phytohabitans sp. LJ34 (assembly GCF_052068095.1). NCBI lineage: Bacteria > Bacillati > Actinomycetota > Actinomycetes > Micromonosporales > Micromonosporaceae > Phytohabitans > Phytohabitans sp. LJ34. The sequence continues at coordinate 10,867 of NZ_JBQHDG010000003.1, forward strand.
GCCTGGCGATCCCGCCAGGCGACGCCGGACATGGATGTGCGGCGTCAGACCCCCTCACCGCTCCGGATCAGCGGGAACGGCGATGGCCTCGGGTGGGTCCAGCGCCCGCTGCCGCGCACAACCCGGAGGCGCGACGGCGGTAACGAAGATGAAACACCCACCTGGAACAAGTGTCAATATGTAACAGGCGCCGGGCCGGTGGAGCCGCGGACCACCAGCTCGGTCGCGAGCTCGACGTGCAGCGCGTCGAGCTTGTGCGCGTCGAGCAGGCGGACCAGCAGGTTGACCGCCATGCGGCCCATCTCTTCCAGCGGCTGGCGGACCGTCGTCAGCATCGGCTGGGTGGCCCGGCTGACCTCGATGTCGTCGAAGCCGGCCACCGACAGGTCGGCGGGCACGCGCAGGCCGCGCTCGGCCGCCGCGCGCAGCGCGCCCACCGCCATCTTGTCGTTGAACGCGACCAGCGCGGTCGGCCGCTCCGGCAGGTCGAGCAGCTCGCGGGCGGCCCGGTAGCCGTGCTCGGCGGTCGGCTCGACGACGAACCGCACCAGCTCCGGCACCGGCAGCACGCCCACGTCGGCCAGCGGCGCGACGTATCCGGCCTGGCGGTGGTCGGTGACCAGCCAGTGGCGCGGGCCGCCGATGATGCCGACCCGCCGGTGGCCCAGCTCGACGAGGTGGGTCATCAGGCGGCGGGCGCCGGCGAAGTGCCCGGCGGAGACCGCGGGCACGTCGCGCGGCGGCGGGGTGCGCGGGTCGACGACCACGAACGGGAACCGCCGGTCGCGCAGCCGCTCGAGATCCTCGCCCGGCTCCGGCGGGAGGATGAGGACGGCCCCACACAGCGAGGTCCGGCCGGGCAGGCCGGCGAGCACCTCCGCGTGCTGGGCGGCCTCACCGGCGTTGAGCACGACGGGCCGGCCGTGCACCTCGAGGGTCTCGGCGACCGACGACACGATGATGCCGAAGTAGTCGGTCAGCACGTAGGGGCAGCGCACGTAGACGGCCGCGCCGCTCGCGGCCTCGGCGGCGGGGCGGCGGCGCGGCGTGTGCTGGCCGAGCCGGCCCATAGCGCGCAGCACGAGGTCACGGGTGTGCGGCGCGACATTGGCCCGCCCGTTGATCACGCGGGACACCGTGGCGATGGACAGGCCGGTCTCGGCCGCGACGGCACGCACCGTGACCCGCTTTGTTACATCGCCTTGTTTCATGTTGGAACAGCATACGGGGTCAGCGCTCGCGTGCCGCCTCGAAGCCACGCGCGGCCTCGATCGGCACGACGTCGGCGAGCACCGATTCGCATGCGCGGTGATACCCCCGTCCGGCCAGATCAACCCTTACTGCGAGCGGCGCCGAGGGGAGGTACCGTGGCGACTGATGTTCGACCACCCCGCACTGTTCTACCGAGGGCCAGACGAGTACCTCGCCGGCACCCTGCCGTTCATCCGTGACGCGCTGGCCGCCGGGGAGCCCGTCGCGGTCGCCGTGCCCGGTGCGAACCTCGAGAGGATCCGGGCGGGTCTCGGCGCCGACGCGGAGCGGGTGCGGTTTCACGACATGACCCGGGCCGGTGCCAATCCCGGGCGGATCCTGCCGGGCGTGCTGCTCGCGTTCGCCGATGCCCACCCCGGCCGGCCGGTGCGCATCATCGGCGAGCCGATCTGGCCGAGCCGCAGCCCGCTCGAGTACCCGGCCTGCGTGCAGCACGAGGCGTTGATCAACGCGGCCTTCGCCGGGCGCGCGGCGAGCATCCTGTGCCCGTACGACGTGGCCGGGCTCGCCCCGCACGCGGTCGAAGACGCCTACCGCACCCACCCGGTCATCGCCACGACCGCGGCCCGCGAGACGAGCCCGGGATACGAGGACCCCGTGGCGGTCGCGCGGAGCTTCAACCTCCCACTGCCCGACCCGCCGGCCGGCGCGGCGACCACCACGATCGAGCTGAGCGGGCTGGCCAAGGTGCGCGCCTTCGTCACGGAGGCGGCCGAGACGGCCGGGCTCGGCGCCGACCGCACCGACGACCTGATCATCGCGGTCAACGAGCTGGCGACCAACACCGCCGCGCACACGACGCCGGGCACCGGCGCGCTGGCGATCTGGACCGAGGACAGCATCCTGGTCTGCCAGGTGCGCGACGGCGGCCACATCGCGGCGCCGCTGGCCGGCCGCGTGCCGCCGCCCCCGGACAGCTTCTACGGCGGGCGTGGCCTGATCCTCGTCAACCAGCTGTGCGACCTCGTGCGGGTGTACACCCGGCCGGGCGCCACGACGATCCGCCTGCACATGCGCCTCACCTGATGGTGAGGACGGTCGCCTCCTCGTGCACGGTGGTGGCGACGTCGAAGCGGGCCTCCAGCATCCGCGCGGCGTAGTCGACGTCGTCGACGAACGGCACCGGCAGCAGCGACGCCGCGTCGGGCGCGTCATGGGCGGCGACGAGCACCACCCGGTCGGCCTTGCGCAGCGCCTTGGTCACCATCAGGCTGAGGTCGTCGGGCATCAGGAAGCGCCACAGGTCGATGTGGACGAACTGGCTGAACTGCCCGGTGCGAAAGTCTTGCAGCATCAGGCCGAGCCGGTGCCAGTTGGTGTCGCCGATCGGCGCGTCCTGGTCGAACGTGTGCGAGCCCGGCCCGAGCGGCAGCCCGGACACGCCGTAGCCGGCGATCAGCGTGCGGTCGCCGAGCCCCGCGCGGACCTCGGCGGGCAGCACGGCCGGGCGCCCCAGTCCGGCGCGCCGGCAGGTGTCGACGGCGTCGGAGTAGAGCCGCACCTTGCCCATCACCTGGCCCAGCGTGGCCGGGCTGTGCATGGCCTCGAAGTCGTAGCGCGGGTGCTTGCGGGCGATGTACCGCAGGTTGTCGAGCGTGCCGAGCAGCTCGCCGGTCGGGCGGTAGTGCGGCATGTGGTACGCCATCGCGGCGGGCTCGCGGACGAAGAGGTCGGGCGGGCAGCCGTGGTGGTGGAAGACGCGGTAGAACAGCTCGCTGTCTTCCAGCCCCCACTTGACGATCGCCTCGTCGAAGCCGCCGACCGCGTCGAACGTGGCCTTGTCGACCGACGCGTTGTGGGTGAACCCGAGCAGCCACGGCGCGCGGGCGAAGTCGGCCAGGTGCTGCGGGTGGGCGGTGTGCCCGTCGCGCGGGTCGCCCCGGTAGGCGTCGAGCATCTCGGGCGTGGGTGACTCACCCCGGGTCAGCGCGCCGGCGGCGGCCCAGTCGATGTCGTACCGCTTGCCGAGCAGCACGCCGGGCCGGCCCTCGCGCGCGGCGTGGAACGCGGCGTGCCGCTCGAGCAGCGCCGGGTGGGCCACCGAGTCGGCGTCGACGAACAGCAGCACGTCCGCGCGCGCCCGGGCGGCACCGGCGTTGCGGGCGGCCGAGCGGCCACGGTTGCGCTCCGCCACCACGCACGTGACGTCGAGCCGGTCGGCGTACTTGTCGACGGCGGGCGCGAGCGGCACCGGCGAGCCGTCGTCGCTGACGATCACCTCGAAGTCCGCGGCCGGCATGGTCTGCCGCGCCAGCCCGCCCAGCGTCAGGTCGAGCAGGGGAGCGTTGTTGTACGCCGGGACGACCACACTCAACCGGAACCGACTCACATCGAGGAGGCTAGGTGAGGCGGCTCTAGGATCGGTCGGAATCCGGTGTGATCCAGCTGATCGCCGCGCCGCGTGCTCCCTGCCCCTCCACCGTGGGGTCGCCCTCCGCTCGGGCGAGGGCTCCGCATAGCACACGCATCGAAATATTTGGTTAAGGCTATTTACTGTTAGCTTTGTTTACCGTATGTTGATGCGCATCAACCCGAGCGGATCCCCCTAAACAAGGAGGATTTAATGCGAAGACGCATCACCCTCCCCCTGCTCACGCTCGCCGCCGTCATCGGCTCGCTCCTCGTGGCGGTCACGCCGGCGCAGGCGCACGGCTACGTCTCCTCGCCGCCCAGCCGGCAGGCGATGTGTGCCCAGGGCCGGGTCGCCGACTGCGGCGACATCGTCTACGAGCCGCAGAGCGTGGAGGCGCCCAAGGGCTCGATGCAGTGCAACGGCGGTGGTTCCCGGTTCGCGGTGCTCAACGAAAACCGCAACTGGCCGACCACCTCCGTCGGACAGAACGTGACGTTCAGCTGGGTGCTCACCGCCCGGCACGCCACCAGCACCTGGGAGTACTTCGTCGGCGGTTCGCGGATCGCCGTGTTCGACGACGGTGGACGCCAACCCGCGGCGAACGTCTCGCACAGCGTCAGCCTGGGCGGGCGCAGCGGCCGGATCACCGTGCTGGCCCGGTGGAACATCGCCGACACCGCGATGGCCTTCTACGCCTGCGTCGACCTCCAGGTCGGCGGCGGCGGTGGCAACCCGCCCCCGACGACGCAGCCGCCCGCCCCCGCGTGCGGCACGGCGTGGAGCGCGAGCGCGGTCTACACCGCGGGAGCTGTGGTCTCCCACAACGGTCGCCGCTGGCAGGCCCAGTGGTGGACGCAGGGCGAAACCCCCGGCACGACCGGCCAGTGGGGCGTCTGGCGCGACCAGGGCGCCTGCGGCTGACCTCTATCGAGGGTCCGCGCCGCCCCGGGCGCGGCGCGGACCCGTCACACGGCGGGAGGCGGAAGCATGCGACGAGCGCTCGTCCTGGTGACAGTCTTCGCGGTCGGGGCGTGCGGTGCGGAGCCCCGAAACCAGGCGCCGACACCGCCTCCCGCCACCACGGCGGTGACCCTGCCGGCCACTGTGGACGGTGCCTACAACGGGACCGACCTGATGTTCCTCCAGATGATGCTGGCGCACCACGAGCCGGCGGCCGCGCTGCTCGAGTTGGGGCGAAGCAGGGCGACCCGGGCGGACGTGCGCGGGTTGGCCGGTGACCTGGCCACCGCGCAGGCCGCCGAGACCCGCGCCGTCACCGATTGGCTGGAGGCGTGGGGCAAGCCGCTCACCTCCGACGCCCACCCGGACGCGCACGCCGCGCACGGCGGCCTGCCCGCCCTCGGCGACAAGGAGATCGCCGAGCTGGGGCGCCTGGGCGGCGCCGAGTTCGACACCGCGTTTCTGAACATGCTGATCGGGCACCAGCACGGCGCCGTCGAGCTCGCCCGCATGGAGGCGACCGGTGGGCAGAACCCGCAGGTGAAGGCGCTGGCCGCCCGCACCGACGAGACGGTGCGGGCGCAGATCCAGCAGCTGCTCAGGATGGTGGCGGGGTGAGGTTCACCAGTTCGAGTTCGTCACGCCCGTGCCCAGGATGATCTGGTCGAACTGGTTTCCGTCGTTGTCGTCGGTGTACGCGATGCTCACCTCGGACCACGGCGACACCGCGATCGCGACCTGCTCCTGCCGCCCCGCGGTGGCCTGGCTGAGCATCTGCGCGCCGAGCCGCCCGTCGCCGGTGCCGTCCGGGTTGCGGCCGGCGACCCACACCTGCGGGTCGGCGCCGGCGACCGTCCACGCCAGCGCCACGTTGCCCTGGTCGTCGATGCCGATGCCGGGCGCCACCCCGGCCGACGCCACCGCCAGGTCGGTGTGGCGGGGGCTGCCGGCCGCGGTGAACGACCGCGCCCACACACCACCGGATTCCCACGCGACCGCGAAGTCGCCCGCGTAGCCGGCCGCCACCGCGGGCCGCTGCTGCTGGCCGGCCGTCTGGGCGTTCGCCAGCCGCCGGGACAGGGTGACGGCGCCGTTGGCCCGGGCCAGCCGGACCAGGCCGATGTCGCCGCCGTTGCCCCACACCACGAGCGCCTCGCCCGAGGGGAGCGCCGCCACGTCCGGCCGCCGGTGGTCGCCCGTGGTCTGGCTGGCGACCACCTCGTACGCCTTCGTGGTCGCCGCGGTGTAGCCGGCCGCCCGTACCGTCGCGGGGTTCGTGCCCTGGATGTCCTCCCACGCCACCGTGAACGCGACCGCGCTCGTGCTGCCCGGCACGCCGTCCGGGTCGACCGACACCTTGGGGAAGACCTGCTGGCCGTCGGTGCTGGCGTTGGCGCGGCCGGAGGCGAGCACCGTGCCGGTGGGTGATACCACGCGGTAGGGGACGTTGTAGTAGCCGTTGCCGTCCGGGTCGTCCGCCCACACCACGACCGCGTTGCCCCGGTCGTCGAGGCCGACGTCGGGCGTGACGTGCTTCCACGCGACGCCGCTCGTGCCGCCGGCGGAGAGCTTCAGCTCGTACACCGGAGCGCCGTCCTTGAAGAGCCGCAGGAAAATCTCGGAGTGCGCGTCGTCGGCGGGCGCGGTGGTGTCGCGGTCGTCCTCCCAGACCACGGCCACGTGGCCGTTGCGGTTGGCCGCGATCGCCGGCACGTCCTGGTCGCCGGTGGCGGTGCTGTTGGCGGTCGACCACGTCACGGCTTCCACGCCGAGCATCAGGATGGCCGTCGCCGTCGAAACAAGCGACATGTCACACCGCCTGGAGGCCGGGCTGGCCGTCGAGGATGACGAACGAGCGCAACGTGGACACCGCCGCGCCGTGCTCGGTCACGCTCGCCACCGTGCGGAAGTCGGCCCGCACCTGGGTCTGCGAGATGGTCGTGCGCGTGTACCCGCGGCGGTCCGAGTGGAAGCGCAGGTGCGGGTTGGTCGCCGCGTTGGGGATCGTCGTGGTGCCGCTGCCGTCGCCGCCCGACGTGATCGACGTGCAGACGAGCTCGGTGCCGATCGTCGCCGAGCTGGGGTTGGCGTAGTCGGCCTTGAGGTCGTTGGCCCACGCCCGGTGCACGTCACCGGTCAGCACCAGCGGGTTGCGCACCGCGCGCTGCACCCAGCCCTGCTGGATCCGTGTGCGGGAAGCCCGGTAGCCGTCCCACGCGTCCATGTTGGACGCTCCGGCCGCGTCGTACTGCCGGGCGAAGAACACCTGCTGCCCCAGGACGTCCCAGGTGCCGGAGTGCTGCGCCAGCCCGTCCAGCAGCCAGGTCTCCTGCGCCGAGCCGGTGAGCGAGCGGGAGGCGAGGTCGGCGTCGGCGCACACCTTCCACCCGTCGCCGCACGCCTGGTCCGAGCGGAACTGCCGGGTGTCGAGCATGTGGAACGTCGCCAACCGTCCCCAGTGGACCCGCCGGTAGAGCGCGATGCTGTTGCCGCTGGGCGCGGCCGAGGGGCGCAGCGGCATGTTCTCGTAGTAGGCGCGGTAGGCCGCGGTGCGCCGGGCCGTCCACTGTGCGGCGGTGAGCGCCGGGCTGCTGTCCGCGCGCGTGTTGGTGGCGTAGTTGTTTTCCACCTCGTGGTCGTCGGGCACCACGAGCCACGGCGCGGCCGCGTGCGCCGCCTGGAGGTCGGGGTCCGACTTGTACTGCGCGTACCGCCGCCGGTAGTCGGCCAGCGACACGATCTCGGCGCCCACGTGCTCGCGCACCGAGCCGGCCGTGGTCGCGTCCTCGTAGAGGTAGTCGCCGAGGTGCAGCACGAGGCCGGGGGAGTCCTCGGCCAGCCGCCGGTACGCGGTGTAGTAACCCGACTCGTAGTGCGCGCAGGACGCGAACGCCATCACCAGGTCACGCCCGAACGTGCCGGCCACCGGCGCGGTGCGGGTGCGCCCGACCGGCGAAATGTGCCCCTGCGCGCGGAACCGGTAGAAGTAGTCGGCGTCCGGCGCCAGCCCGCCGGCCACCACGTGCACGGAGTGGGCGTCGGCGTAGCGCGCGGTCACCACGCCTGCCGCGACGAGCGTCGTGAAGCGGTCGGTCGTCGACACCTGCCAGTCGACGACCACGTCGGAGGTGGGCATGCCGCCCTGCCCGTCGGCGTTGAGCGGGGCGGGTGCCAGCCGGGTCCAAAGCACGACGCTGTCAGGTGCCGGCTCACCTGACGCGACGCCCAGCCGAAATGGGTACGGAACGGCCGCGGCCACGGATCGGGTCGGGAGAGCGGCCGCACTGGCGACCGCGATGCCACTGAGGACGAAGGTACGGCGGGAGAGCTTCCTCATCCTCTGACTTTGATCGTCATGGATAAACGAGGCAAGCCCTAGGCGATGAAGATTTCCGCCGCGACCGGTGTCTAAACGGCTTTCACGTAACGCTGGCAGGGCACCGGAATCGGCCCGTCCTCGCCGGCCGCGGGGTAGTCGAAGGCCCCCTCGTCGACCCAGCCGCACCGCTCGTAGAAGCGCCGCGCACGGGCGTTACCGGTGGCGACGGCGAGCCAGGCACGCGCGTGCCCACCCGACGCGACGAGCCGCTCCGCCGCGGCGAGCAGGTCACCGGCGACACCGCTGCCCCGGTGCCGGCGCGAGACGTACACCTGCTCGACCTCGTCGCCGACCACCATCACGAACCCGGCCACCTCGCCGTCGCGCACCGCCACGGTGGTGTCGTCCACCCGCTGCGCCGCCCGCGAGCCGAACGACTCCTCGGTGCGGATCGCGACGAGCGCGTCAGGCACGTGGCCGAGGTGACCGTCCTGCCAACCCTCGTACCAGATCTCGGCCACAGCGGCCGCATCGCCCATCTCCGCCGCTCGAATGATCACCCACCGAGTCTAGAGACCTTTCGGAGTCAGGGGCCCCTCGAGACAGGTTTCCCGGGTTCGCGTCAGCTGCGGACCGCCGCTCCCGCCGGAGACCGCTGCGGCCGGCGGCTCGCCAGGGCTCGCCGAAACCCCCGGCCTCCGCTGCCAGGCCCGCGGTCCACGATCCACCGATGAGGGCGCACCTACCAGGCCCGGGGCCGTGAGGCCCGGCGCAGCCGCCGGGGTGAGCGCGACCAGCGGTTACGCGCGTGGTGGCGCTCCGGCAGATTTTCCCCCGTCCGTGTCAGCTGGAGACCGTATGCTCCCGCGGGGACCGCTCCCGGCCGGCGGCTCGCGGGGCGAGCCGAGATCCCCGGCCGTCCACTGCCGGGTCCGCGGGACAAGCCCCGAAGGGGGCTTCGCGGGGCCTATCTCCGCCGTCCTGACGCGGCGTTACCAGCTCATGGGTCGGGACTTCGAGATCTAGGAGAGTTGGGGTTGAAATAGCGCCTTAACTCTCCGAGATCTGGGATCTCGCGCCGCTCACCTCGCCGCGGCGGTTACCGGCGGCGACGAAACCGCTGTTGCTTTCCCAGAGCGCCGATCCGGGAGCAGGCATTGTGGACAAACAGCGACCGTCGCGCGGCCCGACGGGGTGAGCGCGGCCAGCGGCGGACGGGTGAGGCCGCGGGAGCGGCGGTCTGGACCACGACGGACGTCGCGGTAGCTCAAATCTTTGTCCTAAAGGAAACTTAGCGCCGGCCACCTCGACTCCGATAGATGCAGTTTCCCATTCAGGGCTGCCCCCTTGGGGGCGTGGGCAGGGCCGCGCGGGGAGTCCGCGCGGCCCCATCCCCCCGGTGTGGTTTCAGGTCGCTACTTGAGCTCTACCGACGAGAGGTCGATGACGCCGACCCAGTCGGTCTTGATGGGCTTCAGGCGCTTGGAGATGCCGGACTGCTGGGACACCGTGACGATCGGCATCGACGGCACCTCGGCGTCCACGATCTTGATGGCCTCGGTGAACTTGGCGTGCGCCGCGTCCGGGGTCGAGGCCTTCGTGCCCTCGGCGTAGAGGCGGTCGACGTCCGCGTTTTCGTAGAGGCCGTCGTTGGAGGCTGCGCCCTTGATGTACAAGGGGCCGACCCAGTTTTCGGCGTCCGCGTAGTCGGCCTGCCATGCCGCCCGGTACGGTCCGTCCATCTTGTGGGCGTTGACCTGCTGGCGGAACGCGTCGAACGTGGTGATGCCAAGGGCCACCGCGTCGATGCCGAGGGTGTTCTTGACGCTCTGCGCCACCGCCTCCATCCAACCCTTGTGGCTGGAGTCGGAGTTGTAGCGGAACACCAGCTGGCCCTGGAAGCCGCCGGCCTTCTGGAGCAGCGCCACGGCCTCGTCCTTGTCGTACTCGCACGCGGTGCAGGCGAACCCCTCGGCGCCCGGGGTGCCCGGCGGGGCCCAGCTGGTGGCCGGCTTGCGCGTGTTGAAGAAGACCTTCTCGGAGATCTCCTGCCGGTTGATCGCCAGCGAGATCGCCCGGCGCAGGTCCGGGTTCTTGAACCGCTCGTCGTAGATGGGGAACGCGATCCTCTGCTGCACGGGGACCGCGACCTCGATCGCCCGGTCGCCGAGGTCGCCCTTCCAGGCCTCGTCGGCGAGGTTTTCGACCGGTACCTGCTGGAGGAAGTCGAGGTTTTCGGAGAGCAGGTCGGCGTAGGCGGCGGTGATCTGCTGGTAGAACTTGACCGTCACCTCCTTGACCTTCACCTTGTCGCCCACCGTGTAGTCGTCGAAGCGGGCCAGCTTGAGCTCGACGTCGTCGGTCCAGCTGACGAACTTGACCGGCCCGTTGCCGATCGGCTGGCGCCCGAACGCGTCCGGGCCCTGCTGGAAGAAGGCGTCGGGCATCGGGGAGTACGCGGCGAAGCCCAGCTTGGTCTTGAAGATGGAGAACGGCGCCTGGAGCTTGATGGTGAACGTGTAGTCGTCCACCACCTTCAGGCCGGACATCGTCTGCGCGGTCGGCTTGGGTGCCTCCCGCGGCCCCGCGCCGTCCGGGTCGGGCGGGTTGACCGCGGTGAAGCCCTCGATGTCGCCGAAGAAGCTCGCCTGCTGCTGCCCGTTGGTGGCGAGGGCGGTGAAGTTCCACGCGTCGACGAAGTTCTTCGCCTTCACCTCGGTGCCGTCGTGGAACTTCGTGCCCTTCTTGATCCGCACGGTGTAGTTCTGCGAGTCGGCCGTCTCGATCGACTCCGCCACCGCGTTCTGCGGGTCGCCGCCGCCCGGCGGGTAGGTGACGAGGCCGGTCCACAGGTGGTCGACGATGTTGCCGCCGCCGGTCTCGCTGGTGTTGCCGGGCACGAGGCCGACCTCGGGCTGCGTGCCGTTGATGGTGATGGACGCGTTGGCGGTCGCGCCCGTGTCTCCGGTATCCTCACTGCCACCGCCGCAGCCCGCCGCGACGAGTGAGAGCGTCGCGATGGCAGCGGGCATGACGATGCGCATCGACCGATGCATCTTGTGCATCTTGCCGACTCCCTTCCTGATTTAGCCCGCGTTGTATCGCGCCGCGCGGGGGTATCGGCGCGGCGAGCGGGCGTTATGGGGTCTGTCAAAAGCAGGTGGTCCTGCCGTCTTCCTGAGGAACGCCCGAGCCCGCCCGACTGGTTGTCGCGGGTTTCCGCAGAAGGGAATGATGTGTGCGTGGATACACCGGCGGCTGAGGTCGATATCGACGCAAGTCTCGTCACCCGGCTCGTCCGGGCGCAGCACCCGGACCTCGACGGTCCACTGTGGCTCGTCGCGAACGGGTGGGACAACGCCATCTACCGCCTCGGCGACGACCTCTGCGTGCGGCTGCCGCGCCGGGCCCTCGCCGTCGACCTGATCCGCAACGAGCAGCGCTGGCTGCCGGCCCTCGCCGCGCGGGCCGGCGGGGTCGTCCCCGCCCCGGTGCGCGCCGGCGTGCCCGGCGAGGGCTACCCGTGGCCGTGGTCGATCTGCCCGTGGTTCGAGGGGCGCCCGGCCGCGGACGTGTCACCGGCCGAGCGCGGGCCGGCGGCGACCGACCTGGCCGAGTTCCTGGCCCGGTTGCACGCCCCGGCGCCCGCCGACGCGCCGCACAACCCGTGGCGCGGTGTGCCGCTCACCGCCCGCGACACGGCGGTACGCGAGCGCCTCGCCGGCACGCCCGACCTGCTCGCCCTCTGGGAGCGGCTCGTCTCCGCGCCGGTCTGGGGCGGGCCGCGGTACTGGTTGCACGGCGACCTGCACCCGGGCAACCTCGTGCTGGCGCCCTCCGGGCCGGCGCGGCTGGCCGCGGTCATCGACTTCGGCGACCTCACCGGCGGCGACCCGGCGAGCGACCTGTCCACCGCGTGGCTGACCTTCGACGCCGCCGGCCGGGCCGCCTTCCGGGCCCGATACGACGCGCTCACCGGCACCGACGCGGACACCTGGGTACGCGCGCGCGGCTGGGCGCTCAACCTGGCCACCGCCATCGGTGCGTTTTCGGACGACAGCCCGCGCCTTGCCGCGATCAGCGCCCACGCTCTCGCGGAGGTGCGGCGCGAGCCCTAGCCGCCAGTGCGACCGGCCCGCTCGTCAATTGACCAAGCCCTATCGATGTACATAGCATCGACATCGAACTAAGTCGTGAAGGAAGTGCGCGCGGGGCGGCGCCGGACTCCCGGGACCAAGGGGAGGAGCCTGTATGGGTCCCGTCCGTCGCGCGACGATCACCGCGGTCGCGCTCACCACCGTCATCGCCGGCGCCGCGCCGGCCGCCGCCGAACCACCGGCCGCCACACCGGTGACCGTCACCGTTGACACCGCGCACCCGTCCGGCCGGCTGCCGGCGGACTTCGTCGGGCTCTCGTTCGAGATGCGCGAGCTCGGCATCGGCAACATCGACCCCGCCAAGGGCAACCTGGCCGCGCTGCTGCGCACGCTGGGCCCCAGCAACGTCCGCTTCTCCGGCAACACCCTCGACCGCGACACGCTGTGGCTGCCGCGCGGCCAGCAGCCGCCCGACCCGCTGCCCGAGTGGGTCAAGCACATGGTCACGCCGGCCGACATCGAGCGGCTCGACCGCTTCCTGCGCGCCACCGGCTGGCGGGCCGAGGTCGGCATCAACGTGGGCCGGTGGGATCCGGTCGCGGCCGCCGACCAGGCGCGCGAGATGTTCCGGATCCTGCGCCACCGGCTCGTCGCGGTCGAGTGCGGCAACGAGCCCGACCAGTGGGCGATGCGCGGATACCGGTCGGCCGGCTACGCGTACGCCGACTACAGGGCCGACTGGGAGGCGTGTGCCGCGGCCGCCGGCAACCAGCGGATCGCCGGCCCGGACACCGCCTCGCCGAGCTCGTCGTGGGCCACCACTCTGGCCCGCGAGGAGCGCGGCAACGGGCTGACGATGCTCATGATCCACCAGTACAGCATGGATCCGACCGGCACGATCGCCCGGCTGCTGTCGCCGCAGACCAACGCCGCGCAGCGCTCGGCCGTCTCCACCAACCTCGCCGCCGCCAAGGAAAACGGCCTGCCGATCCGCGTCGACGAGACCAATTCGGCGTGGGGCGGCGGCATCGACGGGGTCAGCAACACGCACGCCTCGGCGCTGTGGGCGCTCGACTACAGCCTCCAGATGGCGCAGCTCGGACTCGACGGCGTCAACTTCCACGGCGGCCTCGGCGTGTGCGGCAAACCCATCTGGAACGGCCGGTGGCAGCTCTACACGCCGATGTGCGCGGCGGACACGGCGGGCGAGGCGGCCCAGCGATACCGGGCGATGCCCATCTTCTACGGGCTGTGGCTGGCCCGGCGGATGGGTCCGGGCCGCTTCCTGCCCGTGGCCCTCGCCACCGACCGCAACGTCAACGCGTACGCCGTCCGCGGCGACGACGGGCGGCTGCGGATCGCGATGATCCAGAAGGAGGACCCGTCGACCGGCCCGGTCCGCCTCGACCTCGCCGTGGGCCGGGGCGGCGGCACCGCGCAGGTGCTCCGCCTCACCGGCAGCGGGCTCGCGGCGGCGGACACCACCGTGCAGGGCGGGGTGGTCGACGACAGCGGCCGGCTGGCGCCGGGCCGGGCCGAACGGGTCCGCGTCCGTGACGGCCGCCTCGGCGTCGACCTGCCGGCGGGCAGCGCGGTGCTGATCACGGTCGACTGCTAGGCCGTGCTGGGTCGCCTCGCCGCCGTGGGAGGCGAGGCGACCCAAGGGGGCGGTCTGCATTGGTTGGCAGAAGATCAGAAGATTGTCCCGGGTCCGCGTCAGCGGAGGACCGCCGCTCCCGCCGGAGACCGCGCAGGCCGGCGGCTCGCGGAGCGAGCCGAAATCCCCGGCCTCCGCTGCCGGCTCCGCGGGACAAGCCCCGAGGATGGCGCACAAACTTCGCTAGCCGCGGCCGACCAGCGCGTCGGGGGTCGGGTGGATCCCGGCCGCGAACGCGACGAGCTCCGCCTCCGCTAGCCCGATCTCGGACTGGACGACGAGTGTGCGGCCGTCACCGAGGTCGACCGAGAGGGCAGACGCGGTGACCCAGCCGGCCCGCGTCCCGACCGCGATCGGGCGGCCGCTCGGCGTCACCTCAGCGGTGTCCGACAGCAAAACGGTGAGGTTGCCGGCGAAGCCGTGGCTCGGCGGGTTGCCCTCCGGGCGGAACGACACGGCGGCGAGGTTTACCACGTCGGGCACGATGCCGGGCGGCACCGTCTCGAACGTGAACGGCCACCGCACCGGCACCGCACCCGGCGCGAGTCCGGCGGCGTAGCCGGTCAGGTCGTCGCGGGACAGGTGCGGGTCGGCCGCCACCCGCAGCCACCGTCCGTCCGCCTCCTGCCAGGTGAGCGTGGAGCCGTCGGGCCCGACCTCCAGCGCCGCCTTCCGCTCGCGCACCGCCGCGCCGTACGACTTCGGCGCGGACGGGGCGGGCCGCTCGCGGGTGACCGAGACGGTGAGCCAGCGTTCCGGGTCGCCGCCGCGGTACCGCAGGCCGGGCTCGCCGGCGGAGAGTTCCGCGATCGGCTCGCCGTAGCTCGGCAGCGGCACCGTCGGCGTGAACGGGAACGGCGGCGCGGCGGCCACCGCCGCCGGGGCGGATGCCGCGACGACGTCCACAGTGGATCCTGACTCGGGCGACCACAGCCGCGTCGCGGCCGGCACCGCCAGCAGCACCGCCGCGGCCGCCACCGCGGCACCCGCCGCCTGCACGCGGAGCCGGGCTTGGCGGGCCCGGCCGCGGACCGCGTGGGCGAGGCCGGCGGGCTCGCCGACCGCGGCGGCCCGGTCGGTGAGCGTCACGCGGACGAGGTGCTCGATGTCATCCACTGCGAGCCTCCGTGGTGAGGTCCTCGGACAGCCGCGCCCGCAGCGCGCCGAGCGCGCGGAAGGCGTGCACGCGCACGGTCGACGGGGCGCAGCCGACGAGGTCCGCGATCTCCGGGTCGGGCAGGTCGAGGTAGTACCGCAGCACCAGCACCGCCCGCTGCACCCGGGGCAACGTGCCGAGCAGCTCCCACATCTCGTCGCGCACCGCCACCTGCTCGGCCATCAGACGCGGGTCGGCGTGCTCCGGCACCTCCGCCACGACCGCCTCGGTGCTGGCGCGGCGGCGGCGCCACGACAGGTACTGGTGCAGGATCGCCCGGCGCACGTACGCCTCCGGCGGCTCGGTGCGCGCGATCCGGCCCCACCGGCGGTACATCTTGGCCAGCACCTCCTGGAGGATGTCCTCCGCCAGGTGCCGGTCGCCGCACATGAGGTAGCCGAACCGCAGCAGCGCCGGGCCGCGTGCGGTCACGAATTCGTCGAACGAGATCATCGCCCTCCCCACGTGTACACGTGTTCGGGCGCCCGATCCGTTTCAATCCGCAGGTCAGCGTGATCATGGCGACTCCGGGATGGGGTCGTCGTACGAGCCGGCCGGCCCCTGGTAGAGCCGCCCGTCGCGCAGCGGCCACCCCCACGCGACGCAGCCGTGCAGGCCGAGCGTCTGCTGCTGCATCACCGGCGCGGGCCGGCCTCGGCCGGGGCACTTCTCGTGGCCGTGGCCGAGCCGGTGGCCCACCTCGTGGTTGACCAGGTACTCGCGGTAGTCGTCGAGGGGAGCGCCATACCGCGGTACGCCGTGCACCCACCGCGCCACGTTGATGATCACGCGCTCGCCGTTGCGGCACGAGGTGTACCCGTCGTCACCGGGGCAGTACTCGTCGCGGGTACGCGGGGTGGTGAGGTAGACGGTGAAGTCGTACGGCGAGCCGTTGCCGACCCGCTGGAGCCGCCAACGCCCGTCGCCGGTCCAGCTTCGCGGGTCGGCGAGCGTGCGGGTCACCTCGGCCGCGAAGGCGTCCGGCGTGATGTTCTCGATGCCCCGCTCGACCGCCACGCGATACCGCATCAGCTGGCCGGACCGCCCCGCCACACCTCCACCGCCCGCGGCGAAGCGGTAGGTACCCTCGCCCCGGTCCGGGTAGGCGATCTCGGGTGGTGGCGGCTTCTCCGTCGGGCTGGGCGTCGGGGACGGCGTGGCCGACGTCGGGGGCGGTGTGGCCGGTGCCGCGGAGGGGATCGCCCGCTCCGGCATCCCGGCGCGCAAGACCAGCGCCCCCGCCAGTACCGCCCCGCACGCCGCCACGACCACCGCGATCCGTACACCCCGCATACCTTGATCACGACGCGGGAGCGGCGGCGCGTTTCAGTCTTCGAAGAATCCGACGACCGCCTCCAGGAAGCGGTCAGGCTCGGCGACGTGCACGCGGTGGCCGGCCGGGATCGTGACGAGCCGCCCGCCGGGCAGCCGCGCGGCGAACTCGTACATCGTGCGGTGTGGCAGGTGGCTGGCCGGGCCGCCGGAGATGACCAAGGTGGGCACGGTGACCTCGTCGGCCCGTATCCACCACTCCGGATCGGGCGCGTTGAGCTGCTTGACGATGGCCGGCCGCACGTCGAAGTCGTACGACAGCGGACCCTCCGGCCGCGCCGGCACGGGCAGCGCCAGCGGCACCGGCGGCGGCGTCTCCTCCAGCACCAGCCGGCTCACCCGCTCCGCGTGGTCGAGGGTGAGCAGGTAGGCGACGAAACCGCCCATCGAGTGCCCGACGAACGAGGCCCGCGCCAGCCCGAGCTCGTCCATCAGCGCGAGCACGTCGTCACGCATCAGCTCCAGCGTGTACTCGCCGGGCCACTCGCTCTTGCCGTGACCGCGCAGGTCGGGCGCGTGCACGTGCCACACCTCGCCCAGGGCGGCACCGACACCCTCCCAGGTGGAGGAGTCGCTGCCACCGCCGTGCAGGAGGATGACCGGGTCGCTCCCGGGTTGGCTGTCGGGCGAGCCCCAGCTTCGGTGGTGCAACAGCACGCGCCCCAACCTAGCTCAGAAGTCGTCGTCGAAGCCGACAGTTCCGGTCACGCCGACCTGGTATGCGGAGACGCGGCGCTCGAAGAAGTTCGACAGCTCCTGCACGTCCTGGAGTTCCATGAAGGCGAACGGGTTGGTCGAGCCGTACCTCGGCGGGAGGCCGAGCTGGGCGAGCCGCCGGTCGGCGACGTGTTCGAGGTAGGCGCGCATGTCCGTCGACGACAGGCCCGGCACACCCTGCCCGAGCAGGTCTTCGGCGAACCGCGCCTCGCACTCCACCGCCTCGGCGAGCATGTCCGTCACCTGTGCGGCCATCCTGTCGTCGAAGAGGTCCGGCTCCTCGCGGCGCACGGTCTCCACGACGTCGAACGCGAACGCCATGTGCATCGACTCGTCGCGGAACACCCAGTTGGTGCCGGAGGCGAGGCCGTGCAACAGCCCGCGCGAGCGCAGGAAGTACACGTACGCGAAGGCGCCGTAGAAGAACAGCCCTTCGATGCACGCGGCGAAGCAGACGAGGTTGAGCAGGAACGCCCGGCGCTCGTCCCGTGTGGACAGTCGCCGGAGGTCGAAGACGGAGTCGATCCAGCGGAAGCAGAACTCGGCCTTGCGCCGGATCGATGGGATGTTCTCGACCGCGGCGAACGCCTCGTTCCGCTCGGTCTCGTCGGGCACGTAGGTGTCGAGCAGGTTGAGGTAGAACTGCACGTGCACCGCCTCTTCGAAGAGCTGGCGGGAGAGGTACAGGCGCCCCTCGGGCGAGTTGACGTGCTGGTAGAGGTTGAGCACGAGGTTGTTGGCCACGATCGTGTCTCCGGTGGCGAAGAACGCGACGAGCCGGCTCACCAGGTGGCGCTCGGCGGAGGAGAGCTTGGCCAGATCGGACAGATCACTGTGGAGGTCGATCTCCTCGACCGTCCACGTGTTCTTGATGGCGTCGCGAAAGCGGTCGAAGAAACGCGGGTAGCGCATCGGCCGCAGCGTCAGGTCCATTCCGGGGTCGAGCAACATCACTGGCACGCCTCACAGGATTCGGGGTTTTCGAGGTCGCAGGCCTCGGCCTTGACGGAGACCGTGGCGAGCTGGATGCGGGTGGCCGGCCGGGAGCGCAGGTAGTACGTCGTCTTGAGGCCGGACTTCCAGGCGTACAGGTACATCGAGGAGAGCTTGCCGATCGTCGGCGCCGCCATGAAGAGGTTGAGCGACTGCGACTGGTCCACATAGGGCGCTCGCGCGGCGGCGACGTCGATGAGCGCCCGCTGCGGCAGCTCCCACGCCGTGCGGAAGAGCACCCGCACGTCCTCCGGCAGGGCCGCGACGCCCTGCACCGAGCCGTCCGCCCGCTTGATCTCGGCGCGGATCGGCTCCGTCCACAGTCCACGGTCCTTCAGCTCGCGTACCAGATAGGTGTTGATCTGAAGGAACTCCCCGGACAGCGTCTCCCGCTTGAACACGTTCGACACCTGCGGCTCGACGCACTCGTAGCAGCCGGCGATCGACGCGATGGTCGCGGTCGGCGCGATCGCGACGAGCAGCGAGTTGCGCAAGCCGTGCGCGGCGACCCGCTCCCGCAGCGCCGCCCACCGCGCCGTCTGGGTCGGCTCGACGCCCCACAGGTCGGGCTGGAGGTCGCCGCCGGCGGCGCGGGTCTGCGGGTAGGCCGGATGCGGTCCCGCCTCCTCGGCCAGGCCGGCGGAGGTCTCCAGCGCGGTCAGGTAGATGTCTTCGGCGATCCGGGTGGAGAGCTCGCGCGCCTCGGGCGAGTCGAACGGCAGCCGCAGCGCGAAGAACACGTCCTGGAGCCCCATCACGCCCAGCCCGACCGGCCGCCACCGCGGGTTGGAGGCGGCCGCCTCGGCGCTCGGGTAGTAGTTGATGTCGATCACCCGGTCGAGGAAGACCACCGCCGTGCGCACGGTCGCCCGCAGCCGCTCCCAGTCGATCCCGCCGCCGGTCAGGTGGGCCGCCAGGTTGACCGAGCCGAGGTTGCACACCGCGGTCTCGCCGTCGCTGGACACCTCGACGATCTCGGTGCAGAGATTGGAGAGGTGCACCACGTTGCTGGGCGCACCGGTCTGGTTGGACAGCCGGTTGGACGCGTCCTTGAACGTCATCCACCCGTTGCCGGTCTGCGCCAGTGTGCGCATCATCCGGCCGTACAGGTCGCGGGCCTTGACCGTCCTGACGGCCTTCTTCTCCGCGACGCGGTACGCCTCGTCGAACTCCTCGCCCCACAGGTCCGGCAGGTCCGGCGCGTCGCTCGGATCGACCAGCGACCAGTCACCGTCCGCCTCGACCCGGCGCATGAACTCGTCCGGGATCCAGTTGGCCAGGTTGAGGTTGTGGGTGCGCCGCGCGTCCTCGCCGGTGTTGTCGCGCAGCTGGAGGAAGTCTTCGATGTCGGGGTGCCACGGCTCCAGGTAGACGCAGGCCGCGCCCTTGCGGCGGCCGCCCTGGTTGACCGCCGCCACGCTCGCGTCGAGCGTGCGCAGAAACGGCACGATGCCGTTCGACAGGCCGTTGGTGCCGCGGATCAGCGCACCCCGGCCGCGGACCCGGGTCCACGAGATGCCGATCCCGCCGGCGAACTTCGACAGCTTCGCCACCTGCGCGTACCGCTCGTAGATCGAGTCCAGCTCGTCGCGCGGCGAGTCGACCAGGAAGCACGACGACATCTGCGTGTGCGCGGTGCCGGAGTTGAACAGCGTCGGCGAGCTGGGCAGGTACGCCAGCGACGACATCAGTCGGTAGAACCCGATGGCCTCCGCCGGGGTGCGGGACAGGCCGCACGCCACCCGCAGCAGCCAGTACTGCGGCGTCTCGATGACCAGGCGGGTCCGCGGGTGGCGCAGCAGGTACCGGTCGGCGACCGTGCGCAGGCCGAAGTACTCGAACCGGCGGTCGCCCTCCGCGTCGACCGCGTCGTCGAGCTTGCGCGCGTTGGCGGCCACGAACGCGGCCGTCCCGTCGCCGATCAGCCCTTCCGCGTGCCCCAGCCGGATCGCCTGGCTGAAGCTCGCGATCCCTTGCCCCCGCACCTCCTTGTCGAGGTAGCCGCCGAGCAGCCGGGCGGCGAGGCGGGAGTACTGCGGCTCCTCGCCGATCAGCTCGGCCGCCGTCTGGATCGACAGCCGGTCCAGCTCGGCGGTGGTGGCGCCGTCGTACAGGCCGCCGATCGTGCGGGTCGCCACCCGCATCGCGTCGACGTCCGGCAGCCCGCCCGCGTGGCGCCGCACCGCCCGGACGATCTTGTTGACGTCGACCGGCTCGGCCGCGCCGTCGCGCTTGCGGACCAGCATCTGGGCGCGCGGAAGCGCCTCGATGACCGTCACTCTCTTCCCCCTGTCTCCCTCGCGGCAGCGGTCCGGCCGCCGCGCGGTCAACACCATATGTAGTGGGTCGGCGAGAGTCACGCACTAGATATCGTGTGGCGTGTCGTGATCCGGGTCACGCTACGGTCATCGGATGGTCGATCCTTCCGTCAAGACCTCCGCCGGACTGGTCCGGGGGAGCGGCGGCACGTTCAAGGGCATCCCGTACGCGGCGGCGCCCGACGGCCCGCTCCGCTTCCGCGCGCCCGCACCGCCCGAGCCGTGGGACGGCGTGCGCGAGTGCGTCACGTTCGCCGCGCCGCAGCCCCAGCCGGCGCCGGCCCCCGGCGTGCCGTCGATCTGGCGGCCGTCGTCGCGGCCGCGCGACCCGCTGTCGCTCAACGTGTGGAGCCCCGACCTCGGCGCCGCCCGGTTGCCGGTCATGGTGTGGATACACGGCGGCCGCTGGAAGATCGGCTCGCCGGCCACCCCGCAGTACGACGCCACCACGCTCGCCGGCGCCGGCGTCGTCGTGGTCACGCTCGACTACCGGCTGGGCTTCGAGGGCTTCGGCCACCTGCCCGGCCATCCCGACAACCGCGGGCTGCGCGACCAGATCGCCGCGCTGGAGTGGGTGCGGCACAACATCGCGGCCTTCGGCGGCGACCCGGACAACGTCACGGTCTTCGGCCAGTCGGCCGGCGCGGCGTCCGCGGTCCTGGTGGCGGCGGCGTCCGGCCTCTGCCGCCGGGTGATCGCCCAGAGCATCCCCCGCGGCTACCACTCCATGGTGGAGGCCGAACGCGTGACGGCCGCTCTCACGGCCGCGGTGGGCGACCCGGCGGCGCTGTCGCCGGCGGCGCTCGTGGACGTGCCCGACGCGGTACTGGGCGGCCCCGGCGTCGGCTACTACGGCCCGGTGATCGACGGCGACGTGGTGGCCGGCCCGCCGTGGGAGGTCGTGCCGGCGTCGGTCGACCTCGTCTGCGGCTACACCCACGAGGAGTTTCGCGGCCTGGGCATCCCGATCCCGTCGCCGTTGGACATCCCGGCGGTCGCGGCTCGCCTGGGTGTGGACGCCGCCGGGTACCGCGCCGCGACGGACGCCGACGTCTTCGCCGAGATGGTGTCCGACGCCCTGATGCGCATCCCGACCACCCGGACGGCCGAGGCACACGCGACCGCCGGCGGCCGGACCTGGCTGTACGACTTCGCCTGGCAGGGCCCGATGGGCGCCGCGCACGGGGTGGACGTCCCGTTCACGTTCGGCAACGCGGACAGCCGCTACGCCGCCCGCCTGATCGGCTCCCCACCCCCGGCCGACTTCGCCGACCTCTCCGCCCGCCTCCGCACGTCATGGACGACCTTCGCCGCGACCGGCGACCCCGGCTGGCCCCGCTTCGACACCGCGGGCCGCCACACCCACGTCTGGGCGGCATAGGCTCGGTGGGTGGCGATCATCGAGATTCGTACCTACCGGCTCGTGCCGGGTACGCGTGACGACTTTCTCCGGGTGATGCGGGAGGTGGCGCTGCCGCTGCTCGGGGAGCACGGCATCAGCGTGGTCCGGTTCGGGCCCTCGCTCGTCGACGAGGAAGGCCACGAGGAGGCATACCTCGTGCGGCGCTTCGCGTCGGTCGAGGAGCGGGCCGCGTTGGAGGACGCGTTCTACGGCGGCGACGCGTGGCACAAGGGGCCGCGGGAAGACGTCGTGTCGCGCATCGAGACGTACCACACGATCGTGATCGACGTGCCTGACGCGGTGGCCGACCTGCTCTACCAGCCGCTCTGACCCGTGGGCGGCTTTCGGTCGATCACGGCCTTCGTTCCCGAAGAGGCCAGCACGCTCGGGCTGGGGCTCCTCTCGTCGGTCTTCGGCGACCGCCGGCACCTGGGGCTGCCGGGGTTCGACATCACGTTCTGCACCGACCGCCCGGGGAGCGTGACGACCGACGTCGGGCTGCGGCTGGCGGTCGAGCACGGCGTCGAGCGGCTGGCGGACGGCGACCTGGTGCTGTTGCTGCCGGGTGACTCGTTTCGGGGTGAGCCGTCAGCCGAGGTGCTCGCGGCGATCCGGGCCGCGTACGCGCGCGGCGCGATCGTCGCCAGCCACTGCGTGGGCTCGTGGATCCTCGCGGCGACCGGGCTGCTCGACGGGCTGCGCGCGACGACGCACTGGCGGTTGGCGGCGGAGTTCGCGGCGCGCTACCCGAAGGTGCGGGTCGAGCCCGGCGTGCTCTACGTCGACGAGGGGCGACTCGTCACCGGGGCCGGCGCGGGCGCCGGCACCGACCTCTACCTGCACCTTGTGCGCCGCGAGCACGGTGCCGCCGTGGCCAACGCGATCGCCCGCGACATCGTCGTGCCACCACATCGGGACGGCGGGCAGGCGCAGTACATCGAGGTGCCGGTCCCGGAGAGCGGCGACGACGCGCGGCTCGCGGCGGCGCTGGAGTGGGCGGCGGGTGAGCTGCACCGCACCGTGCCGGTCGAGGAACTCGCGGCGCGGGCGCTGATGAGCCCGCGCACGTTCGCGCGGCGCTTCAAGGCGGCGACCGGCACCACGCCGCACGCGTGGCTGCTGCGCCAGCGGCTGGCGCGGGCGGAGGCGCTGCTGGAGGAGACCTCACTGTCCATAGAGGAGGTGGCGCGGCGGGTCGGATACGCGAGCGCCACCGTCCTCAGAGAACAGTTCCTCAAGCACCGCGGCGTGCCACCCCGCGAGTACCGCCGCGCCTTCGCCGCGCGCTAGCTCTCTAACGGAGGAGGGAGCGGGCCGTCGGGCTAAGGCGGAGGCTCTCCAGCGGTTTGGCCAGCCAGCCCTCCAGCGCCGGCACCGCGGGCGGCGCCTCGTCGCGGGTGAACCAGACGAACACGTGCTCGCCGGTGCGCACGGGCAGCGCGGGGAAGGTGTTTTCCGCGTACTCGGTCTCGAAGGAGGCGATGACCGGCGTGATCGGTGCGACCTCGGCCGCGAAGAAGTCGCGGAAGTCCTGGGTCACCGGCTCCGGCAGGTACGCGATAGACGCGGTGAGCAGCGAGTCAGTCTCTTGTGGACGGCGCTCGGTGGGCAGCTCCCACACCGGGCCGGCGGGACGGAGCAGCAGCACGTTGTCTGAGTCGATCATCGTGGCGTTGGCCGCGTCGCGGTGGGCCTGCCAGACCGGGCCGCCGTAGAAGGCTTGCAGCGACGCGGCTCGCCGCGCCATGTCGGGGAAGCTGCGCACCCAGACGAAACGATCGGGCCGGTCCTCGTCGCGAAACTGCCCGTCGATCCGCATGCCGGTGGCCTCCTGGCCCTCGACGAACTCGCGGTCGAAGAGCTCGACGAGCACCTCGCGCTTGCCGGGCCACAGGGTGTACTGCCGCAGCTCGTAGATCATGTCCGTCCTGTCTGGAAAGCGGGTCCGTGCCCCGGCACGACGATGTCGACGGTACCGGCGACGCGACGCCGCCCCGCGTGCAGCGCCGCGAGATCGGTGGCGTGGCGGTCGCCGACCGAGTCGGCGGTGTTCCACAGGTGGGTGAAGGCGACCACCCCGTCGGCGGTGCCCACGAGCGTGGTGATGTCTTCCGGCGTGTGGCCGGGTGTGCGGATCAGCCGGATCGAGGGCGTGAGCTCGTACCCCTCCGCGTCCCGCCACTCCCACCGGTCACCGGAGTAGATCGCCCAGTGGTCGTGGAAGCGGGCGGCCGGAAACAGCGCCGCGTTGAGCGTGTGGTCGGGGTGGTGATGGCTGAACACGACGTCGGTCACCTCCTCGGGCGCCACGCCGAGGGCGCGAAGCGGGTCGAGAATCAGGCGGCGGTCGCGCACCATGCCCGGGTCGGTCACCACGAGCGTGTCGCCGTCGCGCACGAAGCCGACTGTGGCGGCCACCTCGCGCTCGCCGTACCCGGTGTGGAGGATCGCGTAGGTGGCCGTGGCGGCCCGTGGCCGGTCACCGGTCATCGGCCCAGCCTGCCCGCCGGACGCCGGCCCCGACAGTGGCAGGACTGACCACTATCACGGTAATTCTGCCACTGCGGCGATGATCGACAAACCGCGTTCTTCGAGGTGCTCCACTGCCGCCTTCAGGCCATTTTGTCGCCTTCTTGCAGGCCAGCGGGGCGCTCGACTGGAGCTAGAGACCTTTCGGGGTGGAAGTGTTCGGCTGGTCCCGCTCACCCCTTTTCGCCCGGCTCTCCTGGCGCGAGCTCGATCCACCCCCGCCGGTTGCGCAGGCGCGACCAACGGCGGACGGGTGAGGCCGCGGGAAACGCACCCCAAGAAAACGCTCCGCTGCGCTCCACGTTTCCCCGGGGCCCCGCGCAGCGGTCTGGACCACGACGGAGGTCGCGGCAGCTCGAATCTCTGTCTAACTAAATAGGGGGTCGAAGCCACCCCGACCCCGACAGGTCTCTAGGTATACCTAGACGTACCTATGCGGTCCGCGGCGGCCGTCTAAGGCATCCCGGGGCCGGCGTAAGGCTCCGGGGCCGCCAAGATAGGTAAGCGCTCCCGATGTGGTCGCTCCCTTACCGGCCGAAGATTGACTCATCAGCGGATACGGGGAACCACAAAGGGAGACAGAACAATGTTGATGCATCCGGACCTCATCCTGGCCCAGGCGAACGACCGCCAGCGCGAGCTGATCGCCGAGGCCGACCGCGAGCGACTGCTCGCCGTCGCCCGGCTGGCCCGCCGCGGCCGCCGAGCCCGTCACAAGGCGCCGGTCCGTGGGCAGCCGAGGGTAATGCCAGCCCGGTGAAGATCGGGGGTGAACGCGAGCCGCGCCTGAGGGCGCGGCTCGCGTCGTCGTGCCGTCCGGGGGACTTTTTGCCGTGCGAGCGAAAGTACGGTA
The DNA here is from genome assembly GCF_052068095.1 of Phytohabitans sp. LJ34. NCBI lineage: Bacteria > Bacillati > Actinomycetota > Actinomycetes > Micromonosporales > Micromonosporaceae > Phytohabitans > Phytohabitans sp. LJ34. Next base: position 35,825 of record NZ_JBQHDG010000003.1, read on the forward strand.
CGGGGCGCTGGAAAGTATGGACACATCTAGCTAGACGAATTAATGTGACGGCCACGACACAGCTGTTTCGCCGAGGTAGCCGACGGCGCGGTTAGCTCACCAGCGCGGTCATCCAGCCCGGGTGTCCGCGCCGAGCATCTCACCGGCACGAGCCCCCACGCTCGGGTCGGCCCACCGCCCACGGCATCTGGCGCGACGGCGCGCGCCCTTGCCTGGCAAAGGTCAGGAGAGGGAACCCACCGCCATGTCCATCCTGGACTTTCGGCGCCGCCCCGCGCCGCCGATCCCGCGCGCCCTGAGGCACCGCCGGGCACGCACCGCCAGCACCGCTCTACTCCTCGTCGCGGCGGGTACGACGATCGTCACCGCCACACCCGCGCAGGCGCATCCCATCAACGCGGCCGACTTCCAGCGGGTGACGCTGGCCAGCGGCGTCGGCGAGGTGGGCGAGCCGATGACGCTCGCCGTACTGCCTGACCGCTCAGTCATCCACACCGCCCGCAACGGCACCGTGCGCCGCACCGACGCGGCCGGCAACACCACCGTGATCGGCACCATCCCGGTCTACTCGCACGACGAGGAAGGCCTGCAAGGTGTCGGCGTCGACCCCGGCTTCGCCACCAACCGGTTCATCTACCTGTACTACGCGCCGCCGCTGTCCACACCGGCCGGTGACGCGCCCGCGACCGGCACCGCCGCCACGTGGGCGACCTGGCAGGGGGTCAACCGGCTGTCGCGGTTCACGCTCAACAGCAACAACACCATCAACATGGCCAGCCAGGTGAACGTGCTGGACGTGCCGGCCGACCGGGGCATGTGCTGCCACGTGGGCGGCGACATCGACTTCGACGCGGCGGGCAACCTCTACTTGTCCACCGGGGACGACAGCAACCCGTTCGACTCGGCGGGCTACGCGCCGCTGGACGAGCGGACCGAGCGCAACCCGGTCTTCGACGCGCAGCGTTCCGCGGGCAACACCAACGACCTGCGCGGCAAGCTCCTGCGCATCAAGGTGAACGCCAACGGCACGTACTCGATCCCGGCCGGCAACCTCTTCGCGCCCGGCACGCCCAACACCCGGCCCGAGATCTACGCGATGGGCTTCCGCAACCCGTTCCGGATCGGGGTGGACAAGGCGACCGGCGTGGTCTACGTCGGCGACTACGGCCCGGACGCCGGCACGACCAGCGCGACGCGCGGGCCGAGCGGGCAGGTGGAGTTCAACCGGGTCGCCTCGGCGGGCAACTACGGCTGGCCGTACTGCACCGGCTCCAACAGCAGCACCGAGACGTACAACGAGTGGAACTTCGCGACCAACGCGACCGGGCCCAAGTTCAACTGCACGGGCGGCCCGACCAACAACTCGTTCCGCAACACCGGCCAGGGCACGCTCCCGGCCGCCCGCCCGGCCTGGATCCGGTACGCGGGCGACGCCGGCTCGCCGCCCGAGTTCGGTGGCGGCTCGGAGTCGCCGATGGCCGGCCCGGTCTACCGGTACGACGCGGCGAACCCCTCCACGACGAAGTTCCCGGCCGGGTTCGACGGGCAGTTCTTCGCCGGCGAGTTCGGGCGGCGCTGGATCAAACCGATCCATGTGAGCGGGAGCGGGGCGATCGAGGGGATCGAGACGTTCCCGTGGACCGGTACCCAGGTGATGGACCTGGCGTTCGGCCCGGACGGCGCCCTCTACGTCCTGGACTACGGCACCGGCTGGTTCGGCGGCGACGCCAACTCGGCGCTGTACCGCTACGACTTCGTCGGCGTCGGTGGCAACCGCGCGCCGATCGCGAACGCGACCGCCAACCCCACGTCGGGCGCGGCGCCGCTGACCGTGCAGTTCTCGTCGGCGGGTTCGTCCGATCCGGACGGTAGCGCGATCACCTACTCGTGGGCGTTCGGCGACGGCACGACCTCGACGGCGGCCAACCCGAGCAAGACCTACAGCACGAACGGCACGTACACCGCGACGCTCACCGTCCGCGACCCGCAGGGCGCGACCGGCTCCGACAGCGTCACGATCAGCGTCGGCAACACCCCGCCCCGGGTGACGATCAGCGCGCCGGCCAACGGCCAGCTCTTCTCCTTCGGCGACACGGTGCCGTTCACCATCTCCGTGGCCGACACCGAGGACGGTGCGATCAGCTGCGCGCGGGTCAAGATGACGTACGTGCTCGGCCACGACAGCCACGGCCACCAGATCACGTCGCAGAACGGGTGCACCGGCTCGATCACGATCCCGGTCGACGGTGAGCACGACGACGCGGCCAACATCTTCGGCATATTCGACGCCGAGTACACCGACAACGGCGGGCTCACCACGCACACGCAGCACGTGCTCCAGCCGCGCAAGCGGCAGGCCGAGCACTTCAAGACGATGTCCGGCATCGGCACACACGCCAAGGCGACGGCCGAGGGCGGGTACACGGTCGGCAGCATCGACAACGGCGACTGGATCGCGTTCGACCCGTACCGTATCGCCAACGCCACCTCGTTCACCGCGCGGGTTTCCTCCGCCGGCGCCGGGGGCACGTTGCAGGTGCGGGCCGGCTCGCCGACGGGCACGGTGCTCGGCTCCGCCACGGTGACACCCACGGGGAGCTGGGAGACCTTCACGACCGTCAACGGCACGATCAGCAACCCGCCGGCCGGGACCACCACGCTGTACCTGACGTTCGCCGGCGGGGCGGGCGCACTGTTCGATGTGGACTCGTTCACGTTCGTGACCGGCGGCACCGGTGGTGGCGGCCGGATCACCGGCCTGGGCGGCAAGTGCCTGGACGTGCGCGGCGGCGCCACCGCGGACGGCACCCAGATCCAGATCCTGACCTGTAACAACAGCGCCGCGCAGACGTGGACCCGCAGCGCGCAGACGCTGCGCGCGCTCGGCAAGTGCCTGGACGTCTCGGGCGCGGGCACGGCCGACGGCACGAAGATCCAGCTGTGGACCTGCAACGGGACCGGCGCGCAGAACTGGGTGCCGCAGGCCAACGGCACGCTCGTGAACGCGAACTCGAACAAGTGCCTCGACGTGCTCAACGGAAGCACGGCCGACAACACGGTGGTGCAGCTGAGAACGTGCACCGGCGCCGCCAACCAGCAGTGGACCCTTTAGGAGGGACGATGCGTAGAACCCCCATCGCGTTGGCGACCGTGGTCTTCGCGGTCCTCGCCTGCACCGCCCCGGCGACCCCCGTCGCGGCGAACCCGGCCGACGCACCCTACGACGTGCTGGTCTTCTCCAAGACGGCCGGCTTCCGGCACGACTCGATTCCACAAGGGATCCAGGCGATCCGCGACCTGGGGGCGGCCAACGCCTTCACGGTCACCGCGACCGAGGACGCCGCCGCGTTCACCACCGGCAACCTCGCGCAGTACGAGGCGGTGGTCTTCCTCTCCACCACCGGCGACGTGCTGAACGCCGCGCAGCAGACGGCGTTCGAGCAGTACATCGCCACCGGCAAGGGCTACGTCGGCGTGCACGCCGCCGCCGACACCGAGTACGACTGGCCGTTCTACGGCAACCTGGTGGGCGGCTACTTCGCCTCGCACCCGGCCATCCAGCAGGCCAACATCCGGGTGGAAAACCGCGGCCACGCGGCCACCGGGCACCTGCCGCAGACCTGGACCCGCACCGACGAGTGGTACAACTACCGCACCAACCCGCGTACCAGCGCGCGGGTGCTGGCCAACCTCGACGAGTCCTCGTACTCGGGCGGTGGCATGGGCGCCGACCACCCGATCACGTGGTGCAAGACGTTCGGCGGCGGGCGCTCGTTCTACACCGGGCTCGGGCACACGCAGGCCAGCTACGGCGAGGCCAACTTCCGGGCGCACCTGCTCGGCGGCATCCGGTACGCGGCCGGCCGCTCGAAGGCCGACTGTCGGCCGGAGACCGGCTACACCACGCTCTACAATGGATCGACGGCCGGCTGGTCGCAGGCCGGGCCGGGCAGCTTCACCAACTCCGACGCCACGCTCACCTCCGTCGGGGGCATGGGCCTTTTCTGGTACAGCCAGCGGCAGTACACCTCGTACTCGCTGAAGCTGGACTGGCGGGTCGCGGGCGACGACAACTCGGGCATCTTCGTCGGCTTCCCCGCCTCCACCGATCCCAACTCGGCGGTCAGCAACGGATACGAGATCCAGATCGACCCGACCGACGCGGCCGACCGTACCACCGGCGCGATCTACGGCTTCAAGTCGGCCGACCTCGCGGCCCGCGACGCGGCGCTCAACCGGGCGGGGGAGTGGAACACGTACGAGATCCTCGTCGAGGGCCAGCGGATCCAGGTCTTCCTCAACGGGGTGCGGATCAACGACTTCACCAACACCGACCCGGCCCGCAACCTGGACGGCTACATCGGCATACAGAACCACGGCACGGGTGACGACGTCTCGTTCCGCAACATCCGGATCAAAGACCTCGGCGGGCCTCCGGTCGGCGGTGACGTGACCGTGCAGGCCGAGTCGTTCAGCGCGCAGAGCGGCGTGCAGGCGGTCGGCAAGACCGGAGCCAACAACGGGCAGACGCTCGGCTTCATCGAGCCGGGCGACTGGGCCGCGTACAACAACGTGAACGTCGGCGGCGCCACCTCGCTGCGGGCGCGCGTGGTCTCCGGCGGACCGGGCGGCACGCTCCAGGTGCGCACCGGCTCGACCACCGGGCCGATCCTCGGCTCGGTCGCGGTGCCGAACACGGGCGGCTGGAACACGTTCGCCACCGTCAACACCACACTGTCCAATGTGCCGGCCGGCAACGCGAACGTGTACCTGACGTTCACCGGCAGCGGCAGCGGGCTCTTCGACGTCGACGACTTCACGTTCGTCAAGTCGAGCGGCCCCGTCCCGGGCGGCGCGATCGTCGGCCTCGGCGGCAAGTGCCTCGACGTGCGCGGCGGCGGTACTGCCGACGGCACCCAGATGCAGATCCTGACGTGCAACGGCGGCACGTCGCAGGCGTTCACCCGGACCGGGCAGACGCTGCGGGCGCTGGGCAAGTGCCTGGACGTCTCCGGTGCGGGCTCGGCCGACGGCACGAAGATCCAGCTGTGGACCTGCAACGGCACCGGCGCGCAGAACTGGGCACCGCAGGCGAACGGCACGCTCGTCAACACCAACTCCAACAAGTGTCTCGACATCGCCGGCGGCAGCACGACCGACGGCACCGTCGTGCACCTCTGGACCTGCGGGACCGCCGCCAGCCAGCGGTGGACGATCCCGAGCTGAGCTTTCCGCACCCACCACAGGGACGGCCGCCGCAGCGTCGCGGCGGCCGTCCCCCACTTCGTGGAGACCGGCGACGCCGCGAGCAACGGCGTGGGCCCGCCCTGACCTTCCGCACGCCACGCGCGCCCGCCGGCGCAGGACCACAGCGGATGCGAGCTACCGCGATGCCCGTCGTGGTCCAGACCGTTGCTCCCGCGGCCTCACCCTCCGCGCTTTGTCGCGCTCACCCCGGGCCGCCGGTCTCGGAAGGCGCCGGCCTCGCGCACACATACGGAGCGGTGATTTCGGGTCGTGGTTGCCGGGGCGTCTTAGGGTGTGGGCTTATGCGTGGTGGCTTTCGGGTGGTCACGACCGCCTTCCTGGCTCTGGTGCTGGTCGGTGCCTGCTCGTCCGACCCGCCCGAGCGGCCGCCGGGCGGTGCGCGGGCCGAGGCGCCGGTGCCGCAGGACGTCATCGACCCGGCTCCGCCGCCGAGCGCGGTGCCGCCCGAGCCGGCCTGCGACCCGCGTGCGAGTCTCCGCCCCGCCGGCGCGCTGCCCCCGTTCGGGCGGATGCCCGCTGGTTCCACGATGGACAAAATTTTGGCGCGTGGCCGGCTGATCGCGGGGGTCGACCAAAACAACTACCTCTTCGGGTTTCGCGACCCGACCACCAGGCGGCTTGAGGGCTTCGACATCGACCTTGTGCGCGAGGTGGCGAAGGCCATCTTCGGTGACCCGGAGCGCGTGCAGTACGTGGTGGTCACCCAGGCGCAGCGGCTCACCGCCGTCAACGGGCAGGTCGACCTGGTGGCCAACTCGATGACCATCACGTGCTCGCGGCGCGAGCAGGTCGAGTTCTCCACCAACTATCTCGACTCCGGGCAGCGGGTGCTCGTGCCGGAGACCTCCACCGCCAAGGGCATCCAGGATCTCGGCGGCAAGCGGGTGTGCGCGGCCGCCAACACCACCTCGATCCAGGCGATCATCGACGCGCCCGCCAAGCCGGTGCCGGTCGCCGCGGTCGACTGGACGGACTGCCTCGTGCTGCTCCAGCAGGGCCAGGTCGACGCCATCTCCACCACCGACAACGTGCTGGCCGGCCTCGCCGCGCAGGACCCGACCACGAAGATCGTGGGGCCGCGGTTCAGCGACGAGCCGCACGGGTTGGCGTTCGCCCGGGGCGCCACCGACTTCGTCCGCTTCGTCAACGGCGTCTTCGACCGCCTCCGCGCCGACGGCGGCTGGATGCGCATCTACGACAGGTGGCTGAAGCCCACGCTGGGCCCGGTGGCGGCACCGCCCCCGGCCCGATACCGCGGCTGACCGGGTCTAAGGTCGCCTGGTGCGCATTCTTTTCGTGTCAGCGCCGCTGATCGGGCACCTTTTTCCGATGGTGCCGCTCGCCGTCGCCCTGCGCGAGGCGGGCCACGAGGTGCGGGTGGCGGCCGGCGGCGACGCGGCCGCCGCGCGTCCAGCCGGTCTCGAGGTCGACGACGTCGTGCCGGGCTTCGACTTCAGCCGCATCGCCCGCCGCGTGCTGCTGCGCCACCCGCTGATCGGCCGGGCCGAGCTGGCCGGCAAGGCCGGCACGAGGGGCGTGGCGCTCCTCTTCGGCGCGGTCAACGACCAGCTGCTCGACGGTGCCGTGCGGCTGGCCCGCGAGTGGTCACCAGACCTCGTGGTGTACGAGCCGCTGGCCGCCGCCGGCGCGCACGCGGCAGCCGAAGTGGGCGTCCCCGCGGTGCTGCACGGCAACACACTCTTCGACGAGGCCGAGCTGGTCCGCGTCACCACCGCCGCGATGCGCCACCAGCGGCCGGACGGGCTGCCCGCCGACCGGCTGGTGCTGAGCGTGGCCCCGCCCAGCCTGGTCGGGCCGCGGGAGGTGCGGCCGATGCGCTTCGTGTCGTACGGCGGCGAGGGTGAGCTCCCCGAGCTGCTCCGCGAGCCGCCGGAGGACGGCCGCCCGCGCGTGCTCGTCACCCACAGCACGGTGCCCGGCCCGGGCGGTGGCGACCTGATCGGCGCGGCGATCGCGGCGGCGTCCGGTGTGGACGCCGAGGTGGTGCTGGTCCGCCCCGATGCCACGCGCGACCTCCCGCCGAATGTGCGGGCGGTCGGCTGGACCCCGTTCGCCGAGGCGCTGCCCACCTGCGCCGGTGTGGTCCACCACGGCGGGGCGGGCACGCTGCTGGCCGCGCTGGCCGCCGGCGTGCCCCAGATCGTGGTGCCCGGTCCGGGAGACCGCCGCCGCAACGCCGAGCTTGTCGCGGCTCGGGGTGCCGGGCTGGCGGTCCCGGTGCGCCAGATCGACGCCGACGTCCTCCGCCGGCTGCTCACCGACGCGAAGCTGGCGGCCGCGGCGGCCGAGGTCCGCGACGAGATGGCCGGCCTGCCCCACCCGGCCGACCTGGTGCCCGACCTGACCTCCTGAGAGCACCGGCGATGAGGTCTTTCGCCGCGATGGCGGGCGGCCTAGTCTGAACACATGTTCAGAACGGATGTTCAGGACTACGACGTGGCGGTGCTCGGGGGCGGGCTCGCGGGCATGGCGACCGCGCTGCGGCTCCAGGCGGCGGGGCGTTCGACGGTCGTGCTGGAGGCGCACGGGCACGCGGGCGGCTGTGCCGGTTACTACCGGCGGCGGGGGTTCTCCTTCGACGTGGGGGCGACCACCCTCGTCGACTTCGAGCCGGGCGGGGTGGGGGCCGAGCTGCTCGACGCCACCGGCATGCCGCCGGTGCCGGGGGAGGCGTTGCCGGGTTACCGGGTGTGGCTGCCGGACCGCACCGTCACCCTGCACCGCGACCACGACGCCTGGCACGCCGAGCGGCTGCGCGTGTTCGGCGGCAGCGACCGCCACCTGCGTTTCTGGGCTTTGCTCGACCACCTGGCGAGCACCTTCTGGCGGGCGAGCCGGGCAGGCGTGCGGCTGCCGGTGCGTACCCCCGCCGACGCCTGGCGTGACCTGCGGGCGGTCGGCCTGCGCGGGCTGCCGGCCGGGCGGCACCTCAACGCCACGATGGGCGGGGCCCTGCGTCGCCACGGGCTGCGCGGCGACGTGCCGCTCGTGGCGCTGCTCTCGATGCTCGTCGAGGACACCGTGCACGGCACGGTCGACCGGGCGCCGCTCATCAACGCCGCACTCGGCATCACCATCCGGGGGGCCGGGCTGACCCGGGCGCACGGGGGGATGCGCGGTTTCTGGCGCCGGCTCGTCGCGCACTACCGTGGCATCGGCGGCCACCTGCGCACCGCGCACCGGGTCGCCCGGGTGACCGGCGCCGCCGGGGCCTTCCACGTGCACACCCAGCGCGGCACGGTGAGAGCGAGGCACGTGGTCAGCGCGCTGCCGGCGGCCACCACGGCGGCGCTCGACCCGAGCGTCGGGCGGCGGCTGGCGCCATACCTGGAGCGCGACGCCACAGCGCTCGGCGGGGCGGTCATGGTGTGCCTCGGCGTGCCCGAGTCCGAAGTGGACGGCCAGGCACTGACCCACCACCAGATCCTCGCCGGCTACGACGAGCCGCTCGGCGACGGCAACAACATGTTCGTGTCGGTCTCCGCTCCGGGCGACCTCGACAGCGCGCCGGCCGGCCACCGTGCGGTGATGCTGTCGACGCACACCGCGCTGCCGGCCTGGGAGGGGCTGGACGACGCCGAGCACGCGGCGCGCGCCAAGTGGGTCGGCGACCGGCTGGTCGATCTGGCGCGGCGGGCCTACCCGCGGCTGGGTGAGCGGCCCGTCGTCTACGAGGTGGGCACCCCGCGGGCCTACGAGCGCTTCGCCTTCCGGCCGGGCGGTGCGGTGGGCGGCGTGCGGCAGACCACGCGCAACAGCAACCAGCGCGCGGTGCCGCACGACATCGGGGTGCCCGGCTTCTGGCTCGTCGGCGACTCGACCTGGCCGGGGCTGGGCACCGTCGCATGTGTACTCGGGAGCCGGATCGTGACGGAGAAGATGACATGAAGCCCTCGCTCACACAGCTCGGCACCGATCTTCTGACGACCAGTGGGAGACAGCGTCGGATCGCGCTCTCCCGCCCGTTCATCGGGATGGTGGTCTTCGGGGTCGCGGCCTGGATGGGGTGGTGGTGGCTGACCCCCGTGGTGATGTTCGGGATCTTCGTGGCCGTCGTGACGGTGACCCACGACGTGGTGCACCGCGCGATCGGGCTGGGCCCGCGGGCGAGCGAGTGGGCGCTCCTGGCGCTGGGGTTGGTGCTGCTGGAGAGCGGGCACGCCTACCGCGTCACCCACCTCCAGCACCACCGCCTCTTCCCGCACGAGGACGACCCGGAGGGGTATCCGGCCAACCTCACCGCGCTCGGCGCGCTCGCCTACGGGCCGGTCTTCCTCGCCCGTCTCTGGTGGTGGGCGTGGCGGCGTTCGCCGGGCGACCGCGGGTGGCTCGCGGTGGAGGGCGCGGCGCCGTTCGTCGCGGTCGCCGCCGGCCTCGCGCTCCTACCCGCCACGCCGGCCGTCCTCGGGTACGCCGTGATGGCGATCGTGGGCAGCTGGGTCTACCCGCTGCTCACTGTCCACCTGCCGCATCGCCACTACGGCGACGACCCGCTCGACCAGACGCGCACGCTGCGCGGGCGGGTGATCCCGGCGATCTTCCTGGAGTTGACCTACCACCTCGAGCACCACCTCTACCCGCAGGTGCCGAGCCACCACCTGGCCCGGCTGTCGCGGCGGCTCGACCCGTTTCTCACCCGCTCCGGCGTCGTGCCGCGCCGGGTGATCTGATCGGAGACATGCCGCCGAAGACGCAGACCCGGGAGCGCGTGCTCAGCGCCGCCGTGAAGACGCTGGCCGAGCAGGGCTTCGCCGCCACCACCGCGCGGGCGATCGCGACCACCGGGGGGTTCGCGCCGGGCGTCATCTACTACCACTTCGACGACCTGGAGGACCTGCTCGTCGCGGCCATGCGGTACACGAGCGAGCAGCGGATCGCCCGGTACACGGAGCGGACCGCGGCCGTCGGCGGCTTCGCCGAGCTGGTCGAGACGTTGCGCGAGCTGTACACGGAGGACGCCGACACCGGCCACATCGCGGCTGTGCAGGAAATGGTCGCCGGTGCCAAGGGCTCGCCGAAGCTGGCCGCGCAGACGCTCGTGGAGGTGAATCGGTGGGAGGAGCTGGCCGCGGCGGTGCTCGGCCGGTTCGCAGCGGGCACCCCGATCGCGGCGCTGCTCCCGCTCCGCGAGCTGGCGACCGCGGCGGTCGCGTACTACATGGGCATCGAGACGCTCAGTCACCTCGACGGCGACCGTCACCGGCCGGAGGCGGTGTTCGCGGCGGCCAGTCGGGTAGCGGCGATGGCGGACACGTTCCGTAACCTTTCCGGTAGCTGAGCCAACGTTGACACCGCACAAAACGGAAGCGTTCAAGAACGGGAGCGCTTCCAAACACACCCCCTGTCCTGCGTCGATTACGAAACGTGACAGTGCCTCTACGGACGATGCGGACACTGACTGATCGGGCGAATAGCGCTTAGTGATCAAGGCGTACCTTATGTCGCACGCAAGGGAGGCTTAAGCAAAATGTGGCAAGGACGGATCGGGGTCCTGGCGCTGGTCGTCGTCGCCTTCCTCGCGGGCATCCCGATGTGCGCGGCCGGTGGTGGCGGCGGAGACAACCAACTAGAGGTCTACTCCTGGTGGACCGGGCCCGGTGAGGAAGAGGGTCTGGACGCGATGGCGCGGGAGTTCGAGGCGAAGAACGCGGGCGTCACGTTCGTCAACGCGGCCGTCTCCGGAGGCGCCGGCTCCAACGCGAAGGCGATCCTGGCCAGCCGCCTGCTCGCCAACGACCCGCCGGACTCGTACCAGCGGCACGCCGGGCTGGAGCTCGAAGACGACGTGCGGTCCGGCAAGGTGCGGGACCTGACCGCGCTGTACGACCGCGAGGGGTGGCGCGACGTGCTGCCCAAGGGCCTGCTCGACAACCTCACGATCGACGGCCGGATCTACGCGGTGCCGGTGAACATCCACCGCGCCAACCTGATGTGGTACACGCCGGCGACGCTCGACAAGCTGGGGCTGGCCGGGCCGCCGAAGACCTGGAGCGAGTTCCTCGAGCAGGCCGAGAAGATCAAGCAGGCCGGCCTCACGGCACTCGCGATCGGCCCACAGTGGACACAGAAGCACCTCTTCGAGACCGTGCTCCTCGGCGAGCTGGGCGCGGACCGGTACCAGCAGCTGTTCGGCGGCTCGCTGCGCTGGAGCACGCCGGAGGTCGGGGCGGCGCTCGCCACATACCAGAAGGTGCTCTCCTACTCCGACCTGCGCTCCGCGTCGGGTGACTGGCAGCCGCAGATCGACCGCGTTGTGCAGGGCACCGCGGTGTACGCGGTCATGGGCGACTGGGCCTCCGGCTACCTGGAAGGGCCCAAGAAGCAGCGGTGGCAGCAGGGGTACGCGGCGGTCGCCTCGCCCGGCAGCGACGGCGTCTACTCGTTCCTCTCCGACGCGTTCACGCTGCCCACCGGCGCCCGCAACCCCGAGCTGGCGGAAAAGTGGCTGATCGAGTGCGGCTCCACGGAGGGGCAAAACCTCTTCAACCCCAAGAAGGGATCGATCCCCGCGCGGATCGACGCCGACGCCAAGCTCTATCCCGGCTACCTCGGGTGGGCGCTGGGGCAGTGGCGCGACAAGCGCACCCGGATCGTCGGCTCGCTCGCCCACGGCGTGGTGGCCAACAACGCGTACAACGCCGAGATCGACTCCGCCCTCGGCCTCTTCAACCAGACCGGCGACCTGCCCAAGCTGGCGTCCACGTTGGACAGCACCTACGAGGCGACCCGATGAGCGCTCCCGAAGGCCCGCACGGCGTCGAGCTGATCGGCACGGCCCAGGCGCACCGTCCGCGCCACGCGCAGGCCGGCGTGGAGCGCGACTGGCTGCACCAGCCGCCGGCGCCGGTGAGCCGCCCCTCGCGCATGCGCCGCGTGCCGGGCTGGCTCGCCGGGCTCGGCCTCATGGCGCCGTCGCTGATCCTCGTCGGCATCTTCGTCTACGGCTTCATCGGCTGGAACGTGCGCGTCTCGTTCACCAGCTGGCAGGGGCTCACACCGGTCTACGACTTCGTCGGGCTCGACAACTACACAGCACTGTGGAACGACGCCCGCTGGCGCACCGACGCCCGCAACATCGTCGTCTTCACGACCGTGTTCGTGGTGGGCGCGCTCGCGCTCGGCTTCGTCATGGCGCTGTTGCTGGAGAAGGGCGCGCGGGGCGAGGCGTTCTACCGGGGCGTGTTCCTCTTCCCGATGGCGATCTCGTTCATCGCCACCGCGATCGTGTGGCGGTGGCTGCTCGACAACGGCAGCGGCGGCGACACCGCCGGGCTCAACAAGCTCTTCAGCGACCTCGGCCTGGGCTTCCTGCGCAGCGACTGGCACAAGTCCGACTCCTCCTGGGCGATCGCGGCGGTCGCCCTCCCCGCCGGCTGGGCGCTTTCCGGGTACGTGATGGCGCTCTTCCTCGCCGGCATGCGCGCGATACCCCACACCTTCCGCGAGTCGGCCCGGATCGACGGCGCGAGCGAGTGGCAGGTCCTCTGGTACGTGATGCGGCCGGCGCTGCGCCCGGTCACGTTCAGCGCGGTGCTCATCCTGATCCACATCTCGCTGAAGACGTTCGACCTGCTCTACGCGCTCGACCAGGGCAACCTGAAGATCGACACCCCATCGCTGTACATGTGGTTCACCACGTTCGACGGCGGCTTCTACGACCGGGGCGCCACCATCGCGACCGTGCTGCTGATCGGCGTGGTGCTGATCATCGGCCCCTACATCCGCCACTGGCTGCGAACGGAGCGGCGATGACCGTACGTGGCACCGCCGGCATCCCGGCCCCGGCCCGCACCTCGATCCCGCGCCCGGTGCACCAGCCCGCCCCCACCGAGCCCGGCGCGGCTCTTCGCTCGCGGCGCAACGCCAGCTGGCTCACCGTCCTCCGGTACGTGGGGCTGTGGCTGCTCGTCGGCTTCTTCCTCATGCCGGTGTACGTGCTGCTGGTCACCGCCTTCAAGGACCCGTCCGACGTCACGGTGACCGGCATCTTCTCGCTGCCGAGCAGCCTGTCGCTGGACAACTTCACCGACGTGTGGCCGAAGCTCTCCACCAGCTTCCGCAACAGCCTGAGCCTTTCCATCCCGGCCAGCCTGATCTCGTCGCTGCTCGGCTGCGCCAACGGCTTCGTGCTCGCCAAGGTGCGCTTCCGCTATGCCAACGTTGTCTTCCCGCTGATCCTTTTCGGTATCTTCGTGCCGTACCAGGCGATCGTCATCCCGCTCGCCCAGACCATGACCGACCTCGGCCTGCGCGGCGGCGCCGACCGCACCGGCGGCCTGGCCGGCCTCACACTCATCCACATCATCTACGGCCTGCCGATCACGACGCTGATCTTCCGCAACTACTTCGTCGGCCTACCCGACTCCCTGATGGAGTCGGCCCGCCTGGACGGCGCCGGCGTCTGGCAGACCTTCCTCGACGTGGCGGTGCCCCTGGCGCGCCCGGCGTTCGCGGTGTCCATCATCTGGCAGTTCACCGCGTCCTGGAACGACTTCATGTTCGGCGCGATGATGACCACCCGCGAGTCGTGGCCGATCACGGTCGCCCTCAACAACGTCGCGGGTGGACAGTCGATCCCGTTCGGCCAGGCGATGGCCGGCGCGCTGCTGGCCAGCATCCCGACGCTGGCGATCTACCTCCTACTCGGCCGCTTCTTCCTGCGCGGCGTCCTGGCCGGCACTCTCCGCGACGGCTGACCTCGGGCGGCCTACCGGTAGTGGGCGCCCCGTAGGGGGTGGTGTCGGGGCGAACACGGATGTTCGTACATAGACCAGCTTCGTAGGGTGCACATAGGACATGTGAGCCCAACGGAGGAGGAGATCTATGCGCATCCATCCGGGCAGGGCGGCGGTCGGGGTCGCCCTGGCCGCTGTCCTGGTCGTCGTGCCGGCCACCGGTGCCGCCGCGGGGGTGGCGCCGGCGGGTGGCGACCGGCGGTTGCTGGAGCAGGCCGCCGACGACCTGACCGGCCTGGGGGTCACCGGCGTGCAGGGCATCGCCGCCGACGGGCGCCGCACGAGCACGGCGCGCTCCGGTGTGGCCGACATCCGCACCGGCGCGCCCGTGCCCCACGACGGCTACTTTCGCATGGGGAGCAACACCAAGACGTTCGCCGCGGTGATTCTCCTCCAGCTTGTCGCCGAGCGGCGCCTGTCGCTGGAGGACAGTGTGGACCGGTGGCTGCCGGGCGTGGTCTCCGGCAACGGCAACGACGGGCGGCAGGTCACCGTGCGCCAGCTGCTCCAGCACACCAGCGGCATCTACAACTACACGAACGACCTCGCCGGGCTGAACTCGGCGGAGGAGTACCTGGAGCACAGGTTCGAGCACCTCGACCCGGAGGAGCTCGTGGCGATCGCGATGAAGCACGAGCCGGTCTTCGCACCGGGCACGAGCTGGGATTACTCCAACACCAACTACATCCTCGTCGGGATGATCATCGAGCGGCTCACCGGCAAGGCGTGGGCGTCGGTGGTGCGGGAGCGGATCACGCGGCCGCTCGGGCTGTCGCGCACGTACTCGCCGGGCGACGTGCCCACCCTGCCCAGGCCGCACGCCAAGGGTTACCAGCAGTTCGAGCCGGGCGGGCCGCTGCTCGACACCACGCTGCTCAACGTGAGCTGGGGCTGGGCCGCCGGTGACCTGGTCACGACGCCGAGCGACCTGGTGCGCTTCTGGCAGGCTCTCCAGAGCGGACGCCTGCTGGCGCCGCGCCAGATGGCCGAGATGCACCGCACCGTGCCGGCCGAGGCGTTCGAGGACGTCTGGCCGGGCGTCCGGTACGGCCTCGGCGTCATGTGGATACCCACGTCCTGCGGCGGCTACTGGAGCCACGGCGGCGACGTGCCCGGCACCAGCACGGTCGACGGCGTGACCGGCGACGGCCGCCGCGCGGTGGTGCTGGCCATCAGCACCCGGTTCGCGGGCGACGAGGAGGCTCTCGCGGTGTATCACCGGGCGGACCAGGCGGTGGCGGACATTCTTTGCTAATCACGAATAGGGGGACAGCCCGGCCGTGACGACGAGCGATTCGTCCGAACGGCCGGGCTGTGTTACCTGAACGTGACTTGCCATCGACGGTTCCCGTTGGCTTAATTCGTTTAGTCAGATGACAAATTGCGGTGGCGGCCTCGGCGGGCTGGCGCCGTGCCTTACCCCCCACGCGCATCGGTCTTCGGCGAGCCGATGCGAGATATCCCGCTGTCCTCATCCAGCGAAGGAGTTCCTTCGTGCCCGCAAATCGCCGAGCTCACCGTGCCAGACGTCCCCTCCTCCTCGCCGCCACGGCCCTCCTCGCCGCGGCATCCGCGCTGGTGGCCGGACCGGCACCGGTCCAGGCCGCCCCGATAGCGCAACAGGCCGCAGCGGCGGCCGAGCCCTTCTCGGTCCTCGTCTTCTCCAAGACGGCCGGCTTCCGCCACGACTCGATTCCCGCGGGCATCGCGGCGATCCAGCAGCTCGGCGCGGACAACGGCTTCACCGTCGACGCGACCGAGGACGCCGGCGCGTTCACCGACGCCAACCTCGACAAGTACGCGGCGGTGGTCTGGCTCTCGACCACCGGCGACGTGCTCAACGCGGACCAGCAGGCCGCGTTCGAGCGGTTCATCCGCGCCGGCGGCGGCTACGCCGGCATCCACGCCGCCTCGGACACCGAGTACCAGTGGGCCTGGTACGGCGACCTGGTCGGCGCGTACTTCGCGTCGCACCCGGCCAACCAGACCGCGACCATCAAGGTCGAGGACCCGGCGCACCCGTCGACCGCCTCGCTGCCGGCCAAGTGGTCCCGCTTCGACGAGTGGTACAACTTCCAGACCAACCCGCGGGCCGACGTGCACGTGCTGGCCAGCCTCGACGAGCGCAGCTACACGCCGGGCGCGGGCGCGATGGGCGCCGACCACCCGACCGCGTGGTGCCACGACTTCGACGGCGGCCGTTCCTGGTACACGGGCAGCGGCCACACCATCGAGTCGTACTCGGAGCCGAACTTCCTGGCGCACCTGCTCGGCGGCATCCAGACCGCGGCCGGCGCGGTCGACTCCGACTGCGCGGCCTCGCAGACCAGCAGCTTCGAGAAGGTGACGCTGGACAGCAACACCAGCAACCCGATGGAGCTGGACATCGCGCCGGACGGCCGGGTCTTCTACATCGAGCGCGACGGCCGCGTCCAGATCGTCAAGCCGGACACCCGCACCACGGTCACCGCGATCGACCTCGACGTCTTCACCGGCAACGAGGACGGCCTCATCGGCATCCGCCTCGACCCCAACTTCGCCACCAACGGCTGGGTGTACCTCTACTACGCGCCCAACGACGGCATCGCCCGCAACCGGGTGGCCCGCTTCACCGTGCAGGGCGACTCGATCGCGCTGAGCAGCCAGGTGACCATCATCGAGGTGACCACGCAGCGCAACACGTGCTGCCACGCGGGTGGCAGCATGGTGTTCGACGGCGCGGGCAACCTCTACCTGGCCACGGGTGACAACACCAACCCGTTCGAGTCGAACTCGTTCACCCCGATCGACGAGCGGCCGGGCCGGCAGGACTACGACGCCCAGCGCACCTCCGGCAACACCAACGACCTGCGCGGCAAGGTGATCCGGATCAAGCCGCAGGCAAGCGGCGGGTACACGATCCCGGCGGGCAACCTCTTCCCCGAGGGCACCGCGCAGACCCGGCCGGAGATCTACGCGATGGGCTTCCGCAACCCGTTCCGGATCGGCATCGACAAGCAGACCGACACGCTGTACGTGGCGGACTACGGCCCGGACGCCAACGCGGCCAACCCCGACCGCGGTCCCGAGGGCACGGTCGAGTGGAACGTGGTCACACCGGGCAACTACGGCTGGCCGTACTGCCACGGCGCGAACTACGCGTACAACGACTACACGTTCCCGTCCGGCCCGAGCGGCGCGAAGTTCGACTGCGCGGCGCCGGTCAACAACTCGCCCAACAACACCGGCCTGACCAACCTGCCGGCGGCCAAGGCGGCCACCGTCGACTACGACTACAGCGGCAACCCGCTCTTCCCGGAGATCGGGGGCGGCGGCGCGCCGATGGGCGGCCCGGTCTACCGGTACGACGCCGCGCTCACCTCCGACCGCAAGTGGCCGGCGTACTACGACGGCAAGGCGATGTTCGGCGAGTGGAACCAGAACAAGATGTACACGTTCCAGCTCGACGACGACGCCAAGTCCCTTGTGGACATCAACCAGATCCTGACCGGCATGACGTTCCTGCGGCCGATGGACTTCGAGTTCGGCCCGGACGGCGCGCTCTACATGATCGAGTGGGGCACCGGCTTCGGCGGCAACAACGACAACTCCGGCGTCTACCGGATCGACTACATCGCGGCCGACCGGGCCCCGATCGCGGTCGCCTCCGCCGAGCCCACGTCGGGCCAGCCGCCGCTGACCGTGCAGTTCTCCAGCGAGGGCTCGCGTGACCCGGACGGCGGCGCGCTCACCTACGCCTGGACGTTCGGCGACGGTGGCACCTCCGACCAGGCCAACCCGTCGCACCAGTACACGGCGGCCGGCAACTACACCGCCCAGCTGACCGTCACCAACCCCAAGGGCCGCACGGCCGTGGCCAACGTGCCGGTGACCGTCGGCAACACCACGCCGACCGTGACCATCGAGTTCCCGCCGCAGGGTGGGTTCTTCGACTGGGGCGACCAGATCAAGTACACGGTCAAGGTGACCGACCCCGAGGACGGCACGATCGACTGCTCGAAGGTGAACCTCCAGGTCTACCTGGGTCACGACGAGCACAACCACCCGATGCAGTCGTACACCGGCTGCGAGGGCACCGTGCAGACCGCGCTGGCGGCCTCACACGGTGCCGAGGCGAACGTGTTCACGATCCTCGAGGCCACGTACACCGACGGCGGCGGCTCCGGCGGATCCAAGCCGCTGACCGGCCGCTCGGTCGAGGTGCTCCAGCCGAAGCGCAAGCAGGCCGAGTACTTCGCGGCCACCGGCAAGGCGCCGGACGGCCTCGGCACCGGCGACCCCGGCGTGGTCCGTGAGACGACCAGTGACACGGCCGGTGGCTTCCAGAACATCGGGTTCATCGAGGACGGCGACTGGTGGTCGTTCTCGCCCACCAACCTCACCGGCATCGACACCCTGCGCTTCCGGGTCGCCTCCGGTGGCAACGGCGGCACGATCCAGGTGCGCACCGGCGCGGTCGACGGCCCGCTGCTGCTCACCGCCACCGTGCCGGCGACCGGCGGGTGGCAGATGTTCACCGACGTCTCGGTGGACCTGCCCGCGCCGCAGACCGCCAGCGGACCGCTCTACTTCGTGGCCCGCAACAACCCGGGTGACACGGGCGGCGGCGGCCTGTTCAACGTGAACTGGGTCGACTTCCTCGGCCGCGGCGTCACCGACAACGCGCCGCCGGTGGTGAGCGTCTCCGCGACACCGACGACGGGCACGCTGCCGCTCGCGGTGGCGTTCACCGGCACGGCTACCGACGCGGATGGAAACACGCCGCTGACGTACGCGTGGGACTTCGGTGACGGTGGCACCGCGAACACGCTCAACGCCACGCACACCTACAACGCGCCGGGCACGTTCACCGCCACGCTGACGGTGACCGACAGCAAGGGTGCCAAGGGGTACGCCACCGCGACCGTGAAGGTGAACGCGCCGAACACGTCCTGCTTCGGGGCACGCTCGGACGACTTCCTCGGCACCACGCTCGACAAGACGCGTTGGTCCACAGTGGTCCGGGAGAACCAGCTCTACTCCGTCCAGGGTGGATCGCTGGTCCTGCCCACCTCGGTGGGTGACCTCTACGGCGGGACCAACACCGCGGCCAACCTCGTGCTCCAGCCAGCGCCGAACGGTGCCTGGCAGGCCACCACGAAGGTGACGATCGCGGCGGCGGCCAACTACCAGCAGGCCGGTCTCCTCGTGTACGGCGACGACCAGAACTACGCCAAGGTCGACATGCTCTACAACGGCAGCCGCCGGGTCGAGTTCATCCGGGAGACGGCCGGCACGCCGCGCAACGAGGGTGCCGACAGCGCCGCCGCACCGGCCGGTTCGGACACGATCTACCTGCGGGTGACGAGTGACGGCACCAACCTGACCGCGGCGATGTCCGCCGACGGGCAGACCTTCACCCCGGTGGGCCGGGCGGCCGACCTGGCCGGCATCACCAACCCGAAGGTGGGCCTCTTCGCCCTCCAGGGCGGTGGGACCGCACCGGTGATCGACGCGACGTTCGACTGGTTCCAGATCTCGCCCGACGAGCCCGCCGGACCGGTGACCCCGTCCGACGAGTTCAACGGCACGAGCCTGGACAAGTGCCGCTGGGACGCGATCCTCCACGAGGACCCGGCCGCGTACCGGGTGCAGGGCGGGTCGCTGCACATCGACGTCCCGAATGGTGACATCTACACCACACCCAACACCGCACCGACGAACTTCATCCTCCAGGAGGCGCCGTCCGGCGACTGGACGATGGAGACGAAGGTGGACGGCAGCCTGCTGAACGAGCAGTACCAGCAGGGCGGCCTCATCGTGTACGGCGACGACGACAACTACCTGAAGTTCGACTTCGTCGTGGACAACTCGCCCGGGTCGGCGGTGTCGCGGCGGATCGAGCTTCGCAGTGAGATCGCCGCCGTGATCCAGAACCCGCAGCCCGGCCCCACCGGCCTGACGTCGGCCGTGTGGTACCTGCGGCTGGCCAAGGTGGGCAACGTCTACACCGCGTCGTACTCGGCGGACGGGCAGACCTGGACGGCGCTCGAGCCGCTGACCAACGCGGCTGTTGGCGCCACACCCAAGGTTGGCGTGTTCTCGCTCGGCGGGCCGCAGACCGCTCGCAAGACGGTCTCGTTCGACTACTTCCGGCTCAGCACCGAGCAGGAGGAAGAGGATGAGACCGCGCCGGTAACGGTGGCCACTGTGGACGGCACGGCGGTCGAGGGCTGGTACACCGGCCCCGCGACCGTCACGCTGGCCGCGACGGACAACGAGGGCGGCAGCGGGGTGGCCCGCACCGAGTACCAGCTCGACGGCGCCACGACCTGGACCGCGTACACCGAGCCGATCCTGGTCGCCGGGGACGGGACGCACGAGGTGCGCTTCCGCTCGGTCGACGAGGCCGGCAACGTGGAGGCGACCAAGTCGGTACCCGTGAAGATCGACGCGACCGCGCCGGTGACGACGGCGACGTTCGCGCCGCCGTCCGACGGCGGGTGGCACGCGGGGGCGATACCGGTGACACTCGCCTCGACCGACGCCGGTTCGGGTGTCCAGAAGATCGAGTGGTCGCTCGACGGTGGCCCGTGGACGCCGTACACGCAGCCGGTCGACGTGACCGGCAACGGCGAACACGAGCTGCTCTACCGCGCGACGGACAAGGCCGGCAACGTCGAGACGCTCAAGTCGGCGGTGCTGCGGATCGACGGCGACAAGCCGACGGTCCTGGTCTCCGGTATCGCCGACGGCCAGCTCTACGGCGACAGCCAGGACGTGCGGGTCACGTTCCAGGCGGTCGACCCGACCTCCGGCGTGCAGTCGCTGGTGGGCAAGCTGGACGGCAAGCCCTTCCAGTCCGGCACGCTCCAGGTCATGTACGACCTGACGCTCGGCCTCCACGAGCTGGTGGTGACCGCCACCGACAAGGCCGGCAACGAGACGACGGCGAACGTGCGGTTCTTCGTCACCACCTCGTTCCGGGACATGCAGAACCTGATCGACCGGTTCAAGTCGACCGGCCAGCTCTCCACCAAGGCACACCGCCAGCTGTCCAACAAGCTGGAGGCGGCCAGGGTCTCCGAGGCCACCGGCAACGACAAGCGGGCGATCCAGCAGCTCCAAGCGTTCATCGGGCTGGCGTCGGATACTACGTTGGTGACCGACCCGGACGTGCGGAGCGTGCTGGTACGCGACGCCAACGCCATGATCGTCCGCTTGGGCGGTCAGGCGTCGGCGGCCGGCAAGAAGGCCAACGGCGGCGTGTCGCTGGCCGGCACCGGCCGCCTCGACGGGGACGCGACCCGCGTGCCCGAGGGCGGCAAGCTCTAACCGATCGCGTGGGGCCGGCCACCGCACCGGCCGGCCCCACCTCTTCGGAAGGCTTCGGATGAGCAACAAGGTCAAAGCCCGCCCGGCGGCACGGGGCGTCCGGTCCGGCCCGTCGGCGGGGC
The DNA here is from genome assembly GCF_052068095.1 of Phytohabitans sp. LJ34. Lineage (NCBI taxonomy): Bacteria > Bacillati > Actinomycetota > Actinomycetes > Micromonosporales > Micromonosporaceae > Phytohabitans > Phytohabitans sp. LJ34. The sequence continues at coordinate 57,285 of NZ_JBQHDG010000003.1, forward strand.
GGCGCGTGGCGCCACTCCTGATCGCGTTCGCCCTCGGTGCGCTGCTGGCCGGGCCGATCGGGGCGGTCGCGGCCGGTGGTTCCTCCCCGGTGGACGACAAGGTCGCGTCCCTACAGGCCGAGGAGGCCAAGCGGGACGCGGCGCAGATCGTCGAGCTGACCGGCAAGGCGCGCGAGGTGCGGGAGGCGCTCGTGCCGGTGCTCGAAGGGATGGGCGCCGCGCTGCCGCCGTCGCGGGCGGCGACGAAGTCCGATGTGGAGCGTTGGCAGGCGGTCACCGGCAAGGCGGTGGAAGACTTCGCCAACCCGCCGTCCGGTGGCACCGGCGTCAACATCGCCCGCTCCGGCCTCGCGGCCGCGGTCCGCTCGCTGGACGCGGCGGTCGACACGTACGCGGCGGCGCTCGCCCAGCCGTCGCCCGCGCTCTTCGAGCTGGCCGGCCGCCAGCGCGAGATCGCGGTCGCCACCTGGTCCACGGCCGCCACCCAGCTCGACGTGCTCAACATCGACTCCGGCAACGGCCACGCCCACGTCTTCCTGCCGGCGGCGCCGGGGCAGGGGGCGCTGACCGCCGACGGCGCACCGGAAGGAAAGTGACATGCCCCAAAGGCTTCTGGGCAGGCTCCTGGCCGTACTCGCGGTCGTGCCCCTGCTCGCCCTGTGGCCCGCGGCGCCGGCGGCCGCGCACGGCGGCCCGCTGGTGCTCGACGTCGCCGGCGACGGCGCGACCGGTGTGACGGTCCGCGCGACGTACAAAAAGGACGGTCACCCGGTGGCGGACCAGGTGCTGCGGCTGGTGCTCAACGCCACCGGCGAGGGCGGCCGCAAGGTCGGCCCGGTGCAGCTCAACCCCGCCAACGAGGGTCAGGGCTTCTACACCAGCGGCCCGGTGCTGACGCCCGGCAGGTGGACGGTCGTGGTTGTCGCGCCGGAGCCCAACGCCGGCAAGGCGGAGGCGGCGATCGAGGCGCGGGTCGCGCAGACCGCGCCACCCCCGGCACCCGCCTCGGACACATCGGACGGCGGCGGCACGTGGCGTTGGTGGGTGGCCGGCGCGGCCCTGTTTCTGGGGACGGTGATCGCGCTCGCCGTGGTCGGTCGCCACCGCATGAAATCCCTGGCCGACCGCGCCTGACCGCGGTCGCCGCCGGCGCGCGGGTTTGGGCTTGTCCCGCGGGCCTGGCGGCCCGCGGGAGCATACGGTCCGCAGGTGACGCGGACCGGGGCAAATCTGGCTTCGAGAAATGGGTTTGGCCGGCGAGGTGACGGGCGTGCGCGCGGTGGCCAAGAGGCGCGGCGCGGAGGATCCGCGGGGTGGAGGGACGGAGTAGCATCCGCACAGCGGGCCGGCCGGGATGTGAGGCACCTGGGCGACGACCCGCCGGGAGAGGGGGCGCAGGTGGCGTCTCGCGGCGGCCGGCCACGGATCGGACAGGTCGCGGCGCTGGCCGGGGTCAGCGCGACCACCGTCTCGCACGCGCTCAACGGGCGGCGCCCGGTCTCCGAGGCGACCCGGCGGCGGGTGCTCGACGCGATCGAGGAGCTGGGTTACCGGCCCAACGTCGTCGCGCGCGGGCTGCGTGCCGGGCGGAGCCTGACCATCGGGCTGGTCATACCGGACATCACCAACCCGTTCTACCCGGTGCTCGCCCGCGGGTTGCAGGATGTGCTCGGGCCGGCCGGATACGACGAGATCGTGACCAACACCAACGGCGAGCGCGACCTCGAGCGCCATGCCCTCGACAAGATGATTTCGCGGCAGGTCGACGGCATCGCGTTCGCGGTGTTCCACACGCATGCGGACGACCTCCGTCCTGTTATCGACGCGGGCATCCCGGTCGTGCGGCTCGGCGGGCGCCAGGCGCTGCCCGGCGTCGATCTCGTGCACAGCGACGACGAGGGCAGTGCCGCGGAGGCGGCGCGCTACCTGTTGCGCGGTGGGTTCCGGCGGATCGCGTTCGTCTGCGGGCCGGCCGCCGAGGGGCCTGCGGCCGAGCGGGTGGCCGGCTACCGGGCCGCGCTCGCCGAGGCGGGCGTGGCGGTCGACCCGCGGCTGGTCGCGTACACCGAGTTCAGCCGGGCCGGTGGCGCGGAGGGCGTGGGGCGGCTGCTGGAGCTGCCCGAGCCGCCGGACGCGGTCATGTGCGCCAACGACATGATGGCGATCGGCGCGGTCGACGCCGCTCGCGAGCGCGGGCTGCGGGTGCCGGACGACCTCGCGGTGCTGGGCTTCGACGACATCGAGGCGGCCAGTCTCGTCACGCCGCAGCTCACCACGATGGCCAACCCGGCGCGGGAGATCGGCCGGGCGTGCGCGCGGCTGCTGCTGGAGCGGATCTCCGGCACCGTCACCGGTCCGTCCACCGAGGTGGTCATCCCGGCGCGGCTGGTGCGCCGGCAGTCGGCGTAGTAAGTTGCCGAGGTCTTAGCGTTTTGCGCGACGGTGGAGGTACTACCGCGTGAGTGACTACCTTCCGCCGTGGGCACCGCGCGACGGCCTGCGGATCACCGGAGTGCGCCCGATCGTCACCGCGCCGGACGTGACGCTCGTCGTCGTGCGCGTCGAGACCAACGAGCCCGGCCTGTACGGCCTGGGGTGCGCCACGTTCACCCAGCGCTTCGAGGCGGTGGCCGCGGCGGTCGAGCACCTCGCGCCGCTCGTCGTGGGCCGGCATCCGGGCGACATCGAAGACATCACGCGGATGGTGCACCTGTCCGGGTACTGGCGAAACGGTCCGGTGCTCAACAACGCGCTCTCCGGGCTCGACATGGCGCTGTGGGACATCCTCGGCAAGCGGCTCGGCGTGCCCGTCTACGAGCTGCTCGGCGGCCGGGTACGCGGCGCCGTGCCGCTCTACACGCACGCTTCCGGCGCCACGATCGACGAGACCATCGCGCAGGCGCGGTCGCTGGTCGACGCGGGCTACCGCCACATCCGGCTCCAGACCGGCGGTCCCGGCCTCGGCACGTACGGCGCACCCGGCACACCCGGCGGCTACCCACGCGCGCCCTACCCGGACGGCTGGGACGTGCAGCGATACCTGGCCGTCACGCCCGAGCTCTTCGCCCGCGCCCGCGCGGAGCTGGGTGCCGAGGTGTCGCTGCTGCACGACGTGCACAGCCGGCTCACGCCGAAGCAGGCGATCGCGCTGTGCCGCGCTCTGGAGCCCTACCGCCTGTTCTTCGTGGAGGATCCGGTGGCGCCCGAGCACTACGACCGGCTGCCCGAGGTGCGGGCCGCCTCGCCGGTGCCGATCGCGGCCGGCGAGCAGCTCGGCTCGGTCGCCGAGGCGGCCCGGCTGGTCACGAGCGGCGGGGTCGACCTGCTGCGCCTGCACGTCTCGGCCGTCGGCGGGCTGACCCCGGCCCGCAAGCTGACCGCGCTGTGCGAGCTGACCGGCACGCAGACCGCGTGGCACGGCCCGGCCGACGTGTCACCGATCGGGCAGGCGGCCAACCTCGCGCTCGACATGACCACGTCCGCGTTCGGCATCCAGGAGGGCCACGCGTACCCGGACGTGGTGCACGAGATTTTCCCGGGCACGCCGCGGGCCCGCGACGGGTACGTCGAGCCGCCGCACGCGCCGGGCTGGGGGATCGACATCGACGAGGAACAGGCGGCGAAGCACCCGCCGAAGCGGTACGGGCACGAGCGTTGGGCCACCCGCGTGCGGCGGCCCGACGGTGCGATCGAATCGCCGTGATCATGCGCGTGCGGCTGTCATAGTGTGGTGATGTCTCGTTCGTGGCAGGCGGCGGTGCTTTTCGCCGTGCTCGGCGCGGTCCACGTGGCCGGTGTGGCGGTGCACGGCGACCTGGTCGGCGACATCACCAAGCCCCTGCTGATGCCGGTGCTCGCGCTGTACGCGGTGGCCGCTCACCGCGAGCGCGGGGCACGCGTGTCCCGCCGGCTGCTGCTGTCGCTCGCACTCGCCTGGGCCGGTGACGTCACCCTCCAGTTCGGCGGCACTGTCGCGCTGATGGTCGGGATGGTCTTCTTCGCGCTGGCGTACGGCATCTACGCCGTCGAGTTCATCCGCACCGGCGCCTTCCGCCGCCGTCGCCGGTGGCTCCATCTCGCCGGGTACGGCGCCGCGGCCGCGGGCGCGCTGGTCTGGCTGTGGCCCGGCCTGAGCGAGCGGGGCGTGGCCCTGCCGATGGCCGGCTACGGCGCGCTGATGGCCCTGATGGCCGCGACGGCCACGTCGTGGGGCTGGCGCGCCGGCATCGGCGGCGGCCTGCTGCTCGCCTCCGACACGCTGATCGGCGTCGGCGTCGCCGAGACCGCCGACCTGCCCGGCCGCGGCGCGCTGGTGATGGCCACGTACCTGCTCGGCCAGGCACTCGTCGTCTCCGGCTGGACCGCCCGCGCGGCTCGGCCCGAGCCCACCACGCCGGTGTCCCGCCCCGCCGACCTGGTGCCCGCGTAACGTAGCCACGTGTTCGACGACCTGGTGGCCCGCGCGGTGGCGCTGGCCGAGGCCGCCCACGCCGGGGCCGGGGAGCTCGGATCCGGGGAGGACAGGGCGGGCCGGCAACGCGGGGAGCTCGGATCCGCGGAGCGCGGAGCGGGCCGGCCGCCTGGGCGGCTCGGCGAGCGCGTGATCCTGGGGATCGCCGGCTGTCCCGCCGCCGGCAAATCCACCCTCGCCGAGCTCCTGGTCGGCGGCCTGACCGCGGCCGGCGTGCCGGCGGCGCTGGTCCCGATGGACGGCTTCCACCTGGCCGACGTGGCGCTCGACCGCCTGGGCCGCCGCGGCCGCAAGGGCGCGATCGACACCTTCGACGGCGACGGCTACCTGGCGCTGCTCCGCCGCCTGCGCACCGACCGCCGGCGCACGGTGTGGGCGCCCGGATTCGCCCGCGACCTGGAGCAGCCGATCGCCGGCAGCATCGGCGTCGACCCGGAGGCGCGGATCGTCGTGACCGAGGGCAACTACCTGCTCGCCGACGTCGAGCCGTGGCCTTCGGTGCGCGCGGAGCTGACCGAGACGTGGTACGTCGAGCTGGACGAGCCGATCCGCCGGTCGCGCTTGGTCGCCCGGCACATCGAGTTCGGCAAGTCGCCCGAGGAGGCCGCCCGCTGGGTCTCCATAGTGGACGACCCCAACGCCAGGCTCATCGCCGCCTCCCGCTCCGCCGCCGACCTGGTGGTCGACATGTCCCTACTGGAGCTCCGCCCGGGGCGGGTTGGGCGCTGAGTCGCGGGCAGGCGTCGACCACTACCTCCGCTATCTTGACGCAGCATGACCAGCCCGGGTCGGGGCTTCGAGATCTAGAGACCTTTCGGGGTCGCCGCTCGTCGTGCGTTGCTTCGAGGCAGATTTGCCCGCGTCCGTGTCAGTGGCGGACCGTATGCTCCCGCGGGCACCGCTCCCGGCCGGCGGCTCGCAGCGCTCGCCGAAATCCCCGGCCGTCCACTGCCAGCTCCGCGAGACAAGCCCCGCCGGGGTCTTCGCGGGGCCTACCTGCGCCATCCTGACGCAGCGTCACCAGCTCATGGGTCGAGACTTCGAGATCTAGGAGGCTTAGGGTTGAAATAGCGCCCTAAGCCTCCTAGATCTCGGATCTCGCGCCGCTCACACCCGTCGTGGCGGTTACCCGCGGCGACGACAACCCCCGTTGCTTTCCCGGATCGCCGACCGGAACATACATTGTGGACAAACGTCGACCACCGCCTGGCGCGAGCTCCGTCACCCGCACCCTTTTTCCTGCCGGCCGGTTGCGCGCTGGGGTGAGCGCGACCAACGGCGGACGGGTGAGGCCGCGGGAGCAGCGGTCTGGACCACGACGGACGTCGCGGTAGCTCAAATCTCTTTCCAAATAACGGATTCAGTGGGCATAGCCACCCCGAATCTGAATCTCGAAGCTGGTCGCCGGAGCGGGGCCGCGGGGCTTGTCTCGCGGAGTCGGCAGTGGACGGCCGGGGTTTCGGCGAGCGCCGCGAGCCGCCGGCCGGGAGCGGTGCCCGCGGGAGCAAACGGTCCGCGGCTGACGCGGACGTGGGAAATCTGCCTCGAAGTGACGTCACGACGGACGGCGGCCGCGACGTCGAAAGGGTCTCTGGACGACCTGGTCGAAGATCCTCGGCCGGCGCGTGACCGCCGTGCGGCGCGGGTCAGCGGGGGAGTGGGGCCAGGCCGTCGTAGACGATGGCGAGCACGCGGGCGCGCACCTCGTCGTCGAGGGCGGCGTGCGCGGCGGCGCGCGAGGTGCCGACCAGCAGTGCGTACACCTCGGGGAGCTCGACGTCGTCGCGGACCGCGCCGGCTCGCTGGGCGCGGTCGAGCAGGGCGCCGACCGCGCGGCGCAGGCCCTGTGCGGCTTCGGACACCGACCCACGGTCGCCAGCGGCGTCCAGTAGGGCGTCGCCGATGGCGATCTTCGTGGCGGCGTCGGTCACCAGGTCGCCGAAGAAGTCGAAGAACGCGCGGCCCGGGTCGCCGGCGTCGAGCAGCGCGTCGGCCCGCTGGCGCAGGCGGGTGAACCGGCGCACGAGCACCGCCTCGAGCAGTGCCGCCTTGGTCGGGAAGTGGCGGAAGACGGTGGCGATGCCGACGCCGGCCAGCCGGGCGACCTCCTCCGTCGAGGCGGTCTCGCCGCCGGCGCCGAAGACGTCCTCGGCCACGTCGAGGATGCGGGTGCGGTTGACCTGGGCGTCGGCGCGCGGCGCCCGCCGTCGTGCCGGAACGTCCAATGCCCGCCTCCGTTGACTACCGAAGTCTGCACTCCGTATAGTCGGAGTATCGACTTCGGATAACTGTCGCGTCCACCTGCGAGGTTCTCATGACCAGCGATCTCAGTCCGCGTGAGGTGTTCCTCCGGCTCGTGCACGGTGTGTGTGAGGGGCGGTGGGCGGAGCTGCCCGATCTTTACGCCGAGCGCACCCACGTCACGCATCCCTTCCATCCGCTCGGTGCGCCGGCGCTGCGTGACCGCGAGGAGATCCGGGCGCACTTCGCCGCGGCTGGCTCCTCCGGGGTGTCGTTCGACCGCCGGCCGGCCAACATCACGATCCACGAGACGGCCGACCCGGAGGTGATCGTGGCCGAGTTCGAGTATCGGGGGGCGGTGGGCGTGCCGTGCGTGTTCGTCCTGCGCGTTCGTGACGGGGAGATCGTCGAGTCGCGCGACTACATCCACCATCTGGCGAGCGCCCGCGCCCGCGGCCAGCTCGCGCCCCTCCTCGCCACTCTCGCCTCCACACCGGCCTGACGACCATGGCGGCGGCCTGACCGGCCGTGGCGGCGGCCCGACGGCCGTGGCGGCGGCCCGACGGCCGTGGCGGCGGCCCGACGGCCGTGGCGGCGGCCCGACGGAGAGGCGGCCGTCCTGGTGGCCGCCGCGCCCACGGCGCCCGCGGTGGCCGGCCCGCCGCCGGCGCCCACCTGAACACCGCGACCCGCACCGTCGAGGCCGGCCCGGGACGGCACGCTGACCGCGTCCGTGGCGCTGGTGGAGAAGGGATGGGCGGGAGTGCCGTGGGCATGCAGCACCCCCGCACCTCGTTCAGGCGGCGAAGTTTTCCGTGTGCATCTCGACCAGCATCGCTCGGCCCTTGATGTTGGAGATCAGCTCCGGGCCGGCCACCCCGTCGACGCCGGGGAGCTGGCCGGCGCCGCCCTCCGGGCCGAGCGGCACCCCGATCATCGGCGGGTTGACCTGGTAACGGCCCAGCTCGCCGTCCCCGGTGATCAGCACCTTGAGGTTGGCGGCCAGGAAGTCGGCCTGGATGCCGGCCAGGCCCGCCATGTTGCGCTCGGCGTCGGAGATGTCGCCGACCGCGAAGACCCGCTCCTGGCCGTGTACCCGCAGCTGGTCGTCGACCCGCAGGTAGCCGGCCTCGTCGCGGGCCTCGGCGAGCGTGCCGCGCAGGTACCCGGTGGCAGGCACGACGCCGAAGCAGCGGAACCAGATGTCGGCAGCCAGCTCCTCGCCATCCTCGGTCGTCACCGAGACGGCGGCGGACGTCGCCGGCTCGGCCGGCGGCAGGGCGCGCAGCGGGCTGCCGAGCACCAGCTCCACACCGAGCTTGTCGAGTTGGCGGCGCAGCTCTTCGCGCAGCTCCTGGTCGAACGGCCCGGGCAGCACGTCCGCCGCGCGGTCCGCGACGGTCACCCGCTTGTCCGGGAACGTGCTCTTGATCTCGCCTGCCAGCTCCAGCCCGGCTGGACCGGCGCCGACGACGAGCACCCGCCCGGCGCCGCGCAGCGCCTCGTGGCTCGTCCGCATGCCGGCCCGCGCGGTGGCCGAGTCCGCGTCGCCCCACTTGGCCGGGGACGGGTAGTACGAGCCGGTGGCCAGGACCAGGTAGTCGGGTTCGAGTCGGGTGCCGGAGGCGAGGGTGACCCGGCGCCCGTCGACCTCGACGGCCCGGTCGCGCAGGAAGCGGCCGTGGCGCAGGAGCCGGTCGTACGGGAAGAAGATGCGGTCCAGCCACTCCGGCTCGACCAGCGCGCGCCAGGACGCGACGTTGTGCAGGAACGCGTCGGACGGGTCGACGAGCGTCACGTCAGCGACCTCGTCGAGGGCCTTGGCGACCTTGTAGCCGCCGTACCCGCCGCCGATGACAACCACGCTGGGGCTCATTGGGACTCCACTCGTCATCTCGGTGCTACACCGGTTGGCATAGCTGCTTCGAAAAAGCTAGCACCAGCGAAGTGGCTAGTATGGGCGGGTGGCAGTGAGATCCGCGCAACACGTCGACATCGCCGCCTGCGAGCGCGGCGACGCGGCGCTGGCCCGCGCCTTCACGCTGCTCGGCAAGCGCTGGACCGGCGTGGTGCTCGGCAGCCTCCGCCCCGGCCCGGCCGGCTTTCGCGAGCTGGCCCGCGCGATCGACGGGGTAAGCGACTCGGTGCTCTCCGACCGGCTCGCCGAGCTGACCGACAGCGGCCTGATCTCGCGCACGGTCGACCCGGGCCCGCCGGTGACGGTCTCCTACGCGCTCACCGCGCGCGGCGAGGCGCTCATGCCGGCCCTGCACCAGCTGGCCGAGTGGGCGGAGGAGCATCTGCCGCCGCCAGATAGCGCGTAGCCAGGTCACGCAGCACGTCGCGCAGCTCGGGCGGGTCGAGCACGGTGAAGCCGACGTCGAGCTTGGTCAGGTAGATCACGAGGTCGCGCAGCGAGTCGGTGCCGGTCTCCAGCACGCAGGCGCCGTCGCCGTCCGGGGTGAGCATGCCGCCGCCCGGCTCGATCCGCTCGTTCATCGTGGCGAGGGGCGCGTGTAGCCGGATCCGCGCCTGGTGCCGCCACGCCCGCGCGCCCACGCCGCGCAGCACGTGCGCGGCCGCGTCGCCGCCCGGCGGCTCGCGCGGGGCGAACCGCGGACCGGCCGGCGGCAGCGGCTGGATGCGGTCCGCGCGAAACGTCCGCCAGTCGTCGCGATCGAGGTCCCAGGCCAGCAGGTACCACCGGCGGCCGGTGTAGACGAGGCGGTGTGGCTCGACCTCGCGCACGGAGCCGGTACCCCCTCGGTCGGCGTAGTCGAAGCGGAGCCGCAGCTGGTCGCGGACCGCGCCCGCGACGGCGGTCAGCACCTCGGCGTCGACGGTCGGCCCGCCGCCGGCGGCCGACACCGTCGCGGCGCGCAACGCGTCGATCCGGCCGCGGAGGCGGGGTGGCAGCGTCTGCTCCAGCTTGGTGAGCGCGCTCAGCGACGTGTCCTCGATGCCGGTGACCGAGCCGGCGGCGGCGGCGCGCAGGCCGACCGCGACGGCCACCGCCTCGTCGTCGTCGAGCACCAGCGGCGGCAGCGCGCGGCCGGCGCCGAGCCGGTAACCGCCGGCCGTGCCGGTGCTCGAGTCGATCCGGTATCCGAGGATGCGCAGCCGCTCGACGTCGTTGCGGACGGTGCGGGTGGTGACGCCGAGCCGCTCCGCGAGGTCGGCGCCGGACCAGTCGCGGCGGGACTGGAGCAGTCCCATGAGGCGCAGCAGGCGTACCGAGGTTTCCAGCATCAGCCCTTGAGCCGCTCGACGGTCCGGGCCACGTTTTTCGCCCGGCCCTCCGGGGTGCGGGTCTTGAGGAGCTGAAGGATGATCCAGTACCGGTCGGAGCGGCTGAGGCGCGCGAAGGCGGCCGCCGCCACCGGGTCGCCGGCCAGCGCGGCGGCGAGGTCGGGCGGGATCTCGGCGGTGCGCTGCGACTCGTACGCCGCCTCCCACCGCCCGTCGGCCTTGGCCTTCTCCACCTCGGCGATGCCCGGTGGGCGCATCCGGCCGGCGGCGGTGAGCGCGGCGACCTTGGCGACGTTTACCTGGGACCAGGAGCTGCGCGGGCGGCGCGGGCAGTATCGCTGGAGGAACGACACCTCGTCGAGCGAGCGGCGCTGCCCGTCGATCCAGCCGTAGCAGAGGGCGACGTCGAGCGCGTCCGCGATGGCGATCAGCGGGAGCCCTTTCCCCTTCTTGCCGATGCGCAGCCAGGCCTCGGTGCTCGTCGCGTGCTGATCGGCGAGCCACGCCTCCCAGGCGGCGGCGTCAGGAAACTCGTGCATCGTGCACGTCGACGTAGTGGGGGTTGTACATGACGCCGAGCACGTTGCCGAACGGGTCGACGACCGACCCGGTGACGAAGCCGCTGTCGCCGCGCGGCGTGATCGGCTCGAACTCCCTCGCGCCGAGCGCGATCAGCCGCTCGACGGTGGCCGCGAGGTCGTCGACGTGCCAGTACATGATCGCGCCGCCGGGCTCGCCGGTGACTCCGGCCGGGGCGTAGCGCCGGTCGATGATCCCGAGCTCGGCCTGGTGGTCGCCGAGCCGGAACTCGACATATCCGGGCCGGTTGAAGTACGGGGCGACGCCGAGGAACTCGGTGTACCAGGTCGCCGCGGCGGCGAGGTCGTCGGCCCAGAAGTTGAGGGTGGCAAATCCGCGAAGGCTCATGACGCTCACGCTATCGGCCCTTGCGGAACCTCCAGTTCCTCAAGGCGGAAAAGATTAGGCTGGCGGCGTGACAGTCGATCTCGACCGGCACGTGTACGGCGCGGCCGAAGCGCCCACGACAATCATCGAGTACGGCGACTTCGAGTGCCCGTACTGCGGCGCGGCCAAGCCCGTCCTCCGCAAGCTGATCGACGGCTCGGGCGGCGCGGCGCGGCTGGTCTACCGGCACTTCCCGGTGTTCACCAAGCACCCGTTCGCGCTCACGGCGGCGCTGGCCGCGGAAGCCTCCGGCGACAAGTTCTGGCCGATGCACGACCTGCTCTTCGCCCACCAGGACCGGCTCACCGACGCCGACCTGGCGGTGTACGCGAAGACGGCCGGCGTCGAGGGCGAGGTGACCGGCGACGCGGCCCAGGCGCACCGCGAGGCGGTGGAGGCCGACTACAACGCCGGCATCGAGGCCGGCGTGCGCGGCACACCCACCCTCTTCGTCAACGGTCGGCTGTACCAGGGCCGGGTGGAGCTCAACGCCCTGCGCAGCGCGCTCGGCCTCCACCGTTAGTGCGGTGGCCACGACGTCCGCGTGATCCAGCCCTACCTCTGGTCCGCTGATCCCGCGGCTCACTCTCGGGTTATGCCTGGTGCCGACCAGGCGGCGGAAGATCGAAGCGGGGACTTCGTCGCGGTGAGTAACCGCCGCCGCCGTGCACGCGGCTCGAAGTTTCTTACCCGAGCCCGCTGACGCCGCGTCACAGACGGTGGCCGGCGAGGCCGGCCCACCCTGTGCGGGCAGGAGATCCATCATGGCCGTGATCGTCGGCCCACTCCCTTTCCACCGGTTGGCGATGCGGCGTCTTGATCGTTCGCCCGAAAACGACACGACACGCCGGGAAGAGTGCGGGTAATGGGCGAACGATCATCAGCGTTAGGTGCTGATTGTCGCGGCCGTCTGGGACGGCGCCCCGCGGCGTCGACCTGCTTCAGCCCGTGGGTCGATGGCCGTCGGGACGGCACGGGCGAGGCGCGCGAGTCGCCTGCCGGGGGTTTGGGCTTGGTGCGCGGAGCCGGCAGCGGAGGTCGGGGATCTCGCCGCCGGCCGGAGCGTGCGGCCCGTGGGAGCGTGCGGCCCGTGGGAGCGGACGGCCCCGCGGGTGACGCGGACCGGGGCAAAAGGGTCCTACGGTTGGGTGAGGGTCGGGTCTCGCCAGGGGCCGGTGGGGAGGGACGGTGGCCCGGTGTCCTCGTCGACGGTGCACAGCGGGAGCCGCTCGCCCAGGTACCGCAGCGCGAGCGAGCCCAGCGCCGCCGCGAGCAGTGACCCGGCCAGGATGCCGATCTTCGCCTGGTCGCGGAGCGTCTCGTCTTCGAAGGCCAGGTCGGTGATGAACAGCGAGATCGTGAAGCCGATGCCGGCCAGCAGCCCGCCGCCGATGAGGTGGCCGTACCGCACCCGGCCGGGCAGGTCGCCGAGGCGGGTGCGCAACGCGAGCGCGCTGCCGGCGCTGATGCCGACCGTCTTGCCGGCCAGCAGCGCCACGACGATGCCGATCGTGACCGGTGAGGTGGCCGCCTCGCGGAGCGTGTGCGTGTCGAGCCGGACGCCCGCGTTGGCCAGCCCGAAGACCGGCACCACCGCGTAGGCGCTGATCGGGTGCAACGCGTCCTGGAGGCGGTCGTTGGCCGGCACGGTCGCGCGGGTCGCCAGCACCGCGAGCCGGGCGCGGGCGGCGTCGGCGCGCTCGATCACCGCGCGGCCGTAGAAGCGCAGCCACTCGCGCTGCCGGGGGTCTACCGGCGTCGCCGGCACGAGCAGGCCGAGGAGCACGCCGGCGAGCGTGGGGTGCACGCCCGAGGCGTACACGGCGGCCCAGAGGCCGAGGCCGGCCACGACGTAGAGCCGCAGCTGCCAGACGCCCACCCACCGCAGCACGACAAGCAGCACCACGAAGAGCGCGGAAAGGCCGAGCGCGGTCATCGAGACGCCCTCGGAGTAGAAGACCGCCATGATCGTGATCGCGCCGATGTCGTCCGCGATCGCGAGCGTGAGCAGGAAGAGGCGGAGCTGGTCGGGGCAGCGCGGGCCGAAGAGGGCCAGGATGCCGACCACGAACGCGGTGTCGGTGGAGACCGGGATGCCCCAGCCGTGCACGGCCGGCCCGGACGGGTTGAACGCGACGAAGACGAGCGCGGGCAGGGCGATGCCGCCGATCGCGCCCAGCACGGGTACGAACACCGCGCGCGGGTTGCGCAGCTCGCCGACCGTGACCTCGCGGCTGATCTCCAGGCCGACCGCGAGGAAGAACAGCGACATCGCGCCGTCGTTGACCCAGTGCCGCAGGTCGAGCGCCAGTGAGGCGTCGCCGACGTGCACCGACGCCTCGGTGTGCCAGAACGACTCGTAGCCGCCGCCGGGCAGGTTGGCCCAGACCAGCGCCGCCACGGCCGCGACGAGCAGCAGCATCGCGCCGCCCGCCTCGGTGGCGAGGAAGCGTTGCAGCGGCTGGGAGACGTGCGGTACCGGGATGCTGACCCGCGGCCGGGGGCCGGGCCGTGGCGGCAGCGACGCCGTGGTCAGCGCAGCGGCCCGTCGCCGGGCCCGTCCGGGTCGTCGACCACGTGGACCGCGGCCTCCTCGGCGCTCGCGCCGCCGCCGTCGATGCCCCGGTCCCAGCCGACCGAGTCGGGCTCCTCGTCCTCGCCGAAGCCCTCGTCGTCGGCGACCAGGCGGCCGGCGCGGGCCTCCCGCTCGTAGCCGCGGCGGGTCAGCTCGTCCTCGTCGGCGTCGCTGTCGTCGGAGTACGGGTCGACGTCCGGCTCCTCCTGCGCAAGGTACTGGTCCAGCGACTCGCCGGCACGCTCCTCGGCCGCGGTCGTGCCGTACCGGTCGGCACCACTCCAGCGGTCGGCCGGCGCGATGCCGGTGTCCAGCGGGTCGTCCACGCGGTCGTCGTCGAGCGTGTCCGACGTGTCGAGGACGCCGTCGTCCTCGATCTCGTCGCCCTGCCGGATGTCGTCGCGCGAGTCGTCCTGCGTCATGGTCCACAGCTTAAACGCGCCGACCGGGCCCCTCGGCGCTCATTGATTACCGGTCACCTCGTCCGGGTAGGGTGCCGCTCATGGGGGGTCCACGATGGCAGGTCGCCGGCGAAGGGCCGGCGAGTGCGTACGAGAAGTATCTGGTACCCGCGTTCTTCACCGGGTGCGCCGAGCAGTTGTTGGAGCTGGCCGAAGTCAAGCCGGGCGAGCGGGTGCTCGACGTCGCCACCGGCACCGGGATCGTCGCCCGGCTGGCCGCCGCGCGGGTCGGCGGCGAGGGCGCGGTCACCGGCATCGACGTCAACGAGGGCATGCTCGCCGCCGCGGCCGCCGCCGGGCCCGGCGAGGTCGAGTGGCGGCAGGCGGACGCGGTCGAGCTCCCGTTCGCGGACGGCAGCTACGACCTCGTCACGTGCCAGCAGGGGCTCCAGTTCGTGACCGACCACCGCGGCGCGCTGCACGAGATGCGCCGGGTGCTCGCGCCGGAAGGCCGCGTGGCGGTCGCCGTGTGGCGGGGCATCGAGGTCAACCCGGCGTTCGTCGCCGTGGTCGACGTCCTCGACCGCTACGTCGGCACCGACGCGGGCATGATCCTGCGCGAGCCGTTCGCCGGCCCGGACCGCGCCGACCTGCACCGGCTCCTGACCGCGGCGGGCTTTCGCGCGGTGCGGGTGCGGATCGGCATCGTCGACGTGCGCTTTCCCTCGGCGCGCGAGTTTCTGCGCCGCGAGGTGGTGAGCACACCGCTGGCCGAGCCGGTGAGCGGGCTCGACGAGGCCCGGCACGAGGAGATGGCGGCGGAGCTGGAGCGCACTCTTGCGCCGTACACCGACGACGACGGCATCACCTTCCCCTTCCAGACCTGGCTGGCCGTCGCCGCCCGCGGCCTTGACTAAGCCCTCGAAGCCGGGGGTCGCCGCCCGTCGTGCCGTTCGGGCGGTGCCGTGATAACGGTCACCAGGGCCCGGTCGTCGGCTTGCGTTCTCGCCCGAGCCGCTGGGCGGGGCGCGGGTCGGCGGTGAAGCCCGCGACGGTCGCCCGTCCAAAGGCCGCGAGTGGCCTACGTGCTCTACCTCACTCAGGCCGCACCGACGCAGGCGGCGCCACCCCATAAACCCAAACCATGTCCCGGGTCCGCGTCACCCGCGGACCGCCGCTCCCGCCGGAGACCGCGGAGGCCGGCGGCTCGCGGGGCGAGCCGAAACCCCCGACCTCCGCTGCCATGCCCGCGCCGCAAGACCACACCGCGCGACCAACAGCGGACGGGTGAGGCCGCGAAGCAACGGTCCGGATCCACTGCCAATCACCGTGAGTCGACCCTGGTCTGGTCCGTTGCTCCCGCGGCTCACCCTCGCGTTTTGTCGCGGTAACCCCTTTGCCCCGGCGGATGTAGCGGTGTTTGTCCACAATGCCCGTTGCCGAACAGCCGGCGGAGATCGAAACAAGGGCTTCGTCGCGCTGAGTAACCGCCGCCACCGTGCGCGCGGCCTGAAATTCGAGATCTTGGAGAGTTAGGGCGCCATATCAGCCTTAACTCTCCTAGATCTCGTAGTTTCCTACCTGAGCCCGCTGACGCTGCGTCACAGACGGTGGCCGGTGAGTCCGGCCCACCCTGTGAAGCGGTGGACCCGCGCCGGTCCTGTCGCCCGCGCCCCCGGAATGTCCAGGCCGGCCCTTTGATCAACTTAGGGTGAGTGGCATTGGGTCCGGACCACGACGGACTTCGCGGTAGCCCGAATCCCGGGCGGGTAAGGGGTTACGAAACGGGCGAGTAGAAGCGGTACTCCGCCCGGTAGGGCACGCCCGCCGTCGCGCCGTCGACGCAGGCGCCGGCTGGGGCGACTCCGCCCTGGGTGGCCAGCCGCTGGATGTACGACGTCTTGCCGAAGACGCCGTCGCCGCGGTTGCGCGTCGACTGGAGCAGCAGCTCGGGGATCGAGCCGGGCACCGGCGAGTTGGCGACCGCGCGGGCCTCGACCAGCGAACCGTCCTCCGTGGACTGCCAGCTCGGCCCCCGGAAGTGGATCACGTCGTGGTGGCCCTTGGGACGCCAGGAGAACCCGTTGAGGCTGGCGGCCGGCTCCACGAAGGCCCACGCGCCCGCCGTGCACTGGTAGACCTGCACGCCGCGGGCGGCGAAGACGGCGGTCAGCACGTTGCCGGCCGGCGGCGCGAGCGCGGGTGGTGCGGGCTTGAGCGACGGCACGGCCGAGGCGCTCGCGCCGGAACCGGCGATCAGGGCGCCGGCGAGCAGCGCGGCGCAGGCCAGGGCACGCCCCATTGTGGACTTTCGCACGTTTGTCTCCCCCCAGAGTGTGGTCGCAGCGAGCCTATGGGGCTACCGCACATGAACACCATTAGCTGTCGCTTAAAAGAGGACCGGATGGATTAGGCCCCTGTTACCGGCGGGTTTGGGTGCCGTTCGCGACTTCGCCCACGCCATCGCCTGGTCCCAATGGCGACGCAAAGTCCAAGCCCGAGCCAGACGAGCCCACTACCAGCGCAGACTCACCCCGCAACACACAAGTGATGTTGGAGTATTAGCCGCAGTGGCGGCCCGAGAGGGCTGTCGACTGGCCGCAGGCTTCGGGCGCGGGTCGGTCGCCCGCCGCGCGTTGTTCAGCGGGTCTTGCGGCTGCGGGTGGTGTTGCATCCGGCCGCTTTGTTCGAGCTGGTGACGGGCACCGGGTCAGGGACTCGGCAAAGTCGTCACTGGTCGAACGGCATGTTCTTGGATCGCGGGCGTGTTGACTACCTGGCTCGAGTCGTAGGCAGGCGGCTGCGAGGTCAGATACAGGATTACCGCCATGGCGAGGGCCAGCAGGGCAAACGCCAGCACGACGAGCAACACGTCGAGGCCGCGGGTGCGCCTGGGGCGAGGGGGGCCGACGTCGGGGTTCTTCATTGCTACCTCCGTGCTATTACGCACGGGGGCCTGGTGTCGCTGCGTGGCAAGCTCGCTCATGCCCGGTGGGCGGTGCCGATGCTTGCGCGTCGCCCGAGCACGCTCGTCTTGAACGCCGCCCAGATCGGCGGGCACTCTGACTGTGGGATTGGCGAGGTAAGCGGATCGGAACGCTGAAGCGTATGTGGGATGTGGGAGGGGTTCAGGAGGACTTCGCGGAGTTCTACGCGGCGTACCGGGACGGGTGCGTGCGGGCGGTGCTGGCGGCGGTCGGCGACGCGGCGCTGGCGGAGGACCTTGTCGCGGAGGCGTTCGCGCGGGCGTGGGCGTCGTGGAGCAAGGTCAGCCGCCATCCCGCGCCGCAGGCGTGGGTGGTCCGGACCGCTTACAACACGCACGTGTCGTGGTGGCGTCGCCGCCGGCGTGAGGTACGGCTGGATGGCCACGACGCCGCAGCAGGCGTCGACGTGGACGCCGGCGTGGATGCCAAGGTCCTCGCCGCGCTGCGCCGGTTGCCCGCGCGGCAGCGTGACGTGGTGGTGCTGCGGATTTTCCTTGACCTGGACACCGAGGCGACCGCGCGTGTGCTGGACGTTGCGGAGGGCACTGTGAGAGCGCACCTGTCGCGTGCTGTCGCCTCGCTTCGCGAGCTGCTGGCCACCGTTGATGTTCAGGAGGACGGACGTTGACTGACAACCAGGTGCTGGACGCCTTAAAAGACTCTTTCGCCGGTGTGCGGATGAACCGTCCGTTGGAGGCGGTTTTGGCACGCGGCCGCAGCCGCCGCCGGCAACGCCGCGCCGCTGCGGGGGGCACGCTTGCGGTGGCGGCCGGGCTGGTCGCAGTGGCCGCGGCCGGCGTTCTGGGCGGCGCGGCGCCGCCAGCCGCATCCGAAGCCACCCCACCCCAGCTGGCCTCCGAGGCCACCTCATCCCAGCTGGCCGCGGCCTTGTCGGTCGTCACCGACAAGCACGGCACCATCACGGTGGAGCTTCGCCACCCCAACGACGTCGTCGACCCATCGGCACTGCGACATGCTCTGACGGCAGCACGCGCACCGGCGATCGTGCGGATCGGGGACTGTACTTGGCCCTCCCCAGGCTCCGGCTACGGCGGCGAGGGGTTCAGCATGGACGCTGAAGGCGGTCGAACCATCCGGATCACACCGTCGAAGCTGCCGAACGGAGCGGTGGTTGTGTTCGCCATCGACGGCCAGCTAGCACCGTCTGGCACCACCAACCGCGAGGGCCGCTGGGTGATCATCCGCGCGGGCGTGATGGCACCCGGCGGCACGGTCACGTGCAAGCCCTGACTCGTCACCAGCCCCAGGGTGCCGGCAAGTCGGTCAAGCGATGCCGAGCAGGTTCAGTGGTCGGTTGCTGTCGCGGGCGTGGTGGCGGCAGGCGACGGCGATGTTGGTGAAGCCGGCCAGGCGCAGCAGACCGATGGCGGAATTTTGACCCTTCGCTACCAGTCACCCCCGCGGCCTCACCCGTCCGCTGTTGGTTGCGCGGTTGGGTCTTGCACCGCGGACATGGCAGCGGAGGCCGGGGATCTCGGCTCGCCCCGCGAGCCGCCGGCCGCCGCGGTCTCCGGCGGGAGCGGCGGTCCGTGGCTGACGCGGACCCGGGACATGTCTCGGCTTATGGGGTGGCGCCGGCCGCTTCGGTGCGGCCCGAGTTGAGGTAGAGCACGTAGGCCACCAGGGCGGGTGAGCGGGACGGTGAGGTGGCGGCGCCGACCAGGGCGACCCGCTCGTAGCTCAGCAGCCGCCCGGCGCCCGGGTCGAAGACGGCCACGTCGCGGGTGGTGCCGCCGTCGCTGTCGACGCTGACCGCGACGCCGCTGCGCCCGCTGCGGTCGACGACGGTGCCCCGGTAGTCGATGCCGTCGGTGTCGGCGAGCACCTGGAGCGCGGCCGCGCGTTGCGCCGGATCGAGGTGGTGGGAGCGGTAGAGATCGGCCACCGCCCGCAGCACCCCGCGCGGACCCTCCTTGAGCGGGTGCCGGTCGGCGAGCTGGAACGCGAGAAGTGGGGCCTGTGCGGACGGCGCGTCAACCACGACGGACACCTTCCCTGGCTCGTAGGTGGTGATAGCGGTGTCCGAAGTGGACGCCGCCGGCAACGGGACGGGGGGTGGCTGCGGCAGCACGGTGATCTCCGCCCGGCCGGACCGGTCGGCGGCCCACCACAGCCGCTCGTCACGGGAGATCGAGCGGGCCCCCCGGCTCCGCCCGGCCGTCCACGTCTGCACGTGCACGTAGGTGTAGGCGCCCACGGCGGGCGTCGCCGGCGCGCGGCCGGCCGCCTTCGCGAGGGCGGCGAGGTGGGAGCGCGCCGCGGGCGGCCGCCCCGCCGTCGACAGGGCCAGCGGGCTCGGGGTGCCGGGGTTGCCGGCCGGTGCGCTCGCCGGCACCATCGGCGGCGCCTCCTCCACAGCCTCGCCGGAGGTCAGCAGGCCGCCACCGACGGCGCCCAGCACGGCGACCGCCGCCACGGTGGTGCCGACCGCCGTGGGCAGCGCCCACCGGCTGGACCGCATCGCCCAAATTCGCAGCTTGGTGGGCGGGCGGCCGGCGTGCCGGGCGTCGGCCCGCGCGCGCAGCTCGGCGGAGGTGGCCCGGGGCGGCGGCACCGGGAGATCACGGACGGGGTTGGCGGCCAGCACGACCTGGCGCACCACCTCGTCGACGTGCTCCTCCTCGATGTGTCCCATCACTTCCCCTTCCGGGCGCCGGCGGGCGCCAGAGACCCGGCCCTACCCGCCGGCAGGGCTGCGCCCGCTGGAAGATCGTTGTCCATGTCTTCGATGATCTTGCGGAGGCGGCCGCGGGCCCGCTGCACGCGCTTGCGGGCGGCCGCCGGCGCGATGCCGAGCACCGCCGCGATCTGGTCGTCACTCATCTCGTGCAGGTAGCGCTGCTGGAGCAACTCACGGTCTTCGGCGCTGATCGCCCGCCACGCGGGCGCGAAGTCGTGCCGCTGCTCCCAGGCGCGCAGGCCACCGTCGTGCGGCGGCCCGGGCTCCCCCAGCCTGGTCAGCGCCCGCAGCAGCCGCACGTGCAGCCGCTGCCGGTTGTAGACGTGGTTGCGCGTGGTCACGTACAGCCAGGGCCAAGGGTCGTCACCCAAGCTGTGGCGCTTTTCCCACGCCGTCGTGAACGTCTCCTGCGCGACCTCCTCGGCCTCGTGCCTGTACTGGTATCCCAACAACGACGCCGCCACCGCCATCACCCGCTGCCGGTAACGCCGGTAGAGCTCGTCGTGCCATGCTTCGTCCCGCACCCCTTCGGTGCCCACAATGGACTCCTTGATGGATCGCAGCCTGCGTCAAAGCCCCCCGCTGCTGATCACCCGATTGGTTAATGTCGCCAACTGCCTCCCCGTGACCCACAATCGCGGAAATTCATCGTTCCGGCTGACCCGGGCCGCGTGTGCCTTTGCCCATTTGGCGACAACAGCCTGGCATCGACGGTAATGAGACGCTTACCGTGGGTGACATGTTGCTCTCTGCATTTGCACGAGCACGGCCTGTAGCGGCCTTGCTGACCGCAGCCACCATCGCCGTGGCGCTCGCCGCCACCGCCACCCCCGCCCGCGCGGCCGACGTACAGGACCGCGTCGACGCCTACCTCAAGGCCCACCCCGGAGGCACCCAGATCGGCCCGGCCGACATCGCGTACAGCGGGGGCAAGTTCGTCGTCACCGTCGTCCGGACCGACCTCGCCGCCGCCGCGCCGGACTGCCCCTCGAACTGGTTCTGCTTCTACGACGGCACCAACTACACGTACCCGCGCGGCAAGCTCAGCGACTGCGGCGCGCAGGACCTCGGCACGTGGGGGTGGCGCAACCGCACGGCCTCGGTGCACTACCGCATGTCGACCGGCTCGGTCACGTTCATCAACGAGACCGGCTCGACCGACACCCCGCTCTTCACGGCCAGCACGACCCGGCGCACGATCGCCGACGTCGCGCCCTACCGAGACATGGCCGACTACGTCTACCGCACCTGCTGACCCGCCACCGATGAGTCCGGCCGCCCCGAGCCGTCCAACCCAGCGTCGGAAATAACCGCGATGCGAGGCGAGGGAGACGGACATGAGCGGCTACGAGTACACGGTGTCCCGCGTGGTGGACGCGCCGGTCGAGCAGGTCTGGCGCATGTGGACGGAGGCCGAGCACTACGCCGGCGTCTTCCAGACCACGCCCGGCGCGGCCGAGATCGACGTGCGCCCCGGCGGCGCCTGGAAGATCACGATGTCGGGCGGCACCCCGATGACCGGCGCGTACGTGGAGGTGATACCGAACAAACGCCTGGTGACCACGATGGACGGTGCCGGCCCGCACCCCTCCCCGATGGCGATGGACCTGGCCGACGAGGGCGGCCGCACCCGCATCACCTTCTCGCAGACCTGCACCACCCGGGAGGAGCACGCCCAGTCCAAGGAAGGCAGCGAGATCCTCCTCCAGTGGTGCGCCGACTACGCCACGAAGATGTAGCAGCTCCCGGATCGTGGTACTCAGACCCTTGACTTCGCGATTTGGCTGGCTTGGGGCCCGGCCAAGCAAGGCTTGGTCGGACCCGGTGTCCACGGCGCGTCGGTGATCGTTAGCCCGAAACCCGCGTTCGTGCCGGCGTGTCACGCGGGTTTCGGGTTAACGATCATGGCGCCGCCCACATGCTGAGCTACCTCCCCAAACAGTGGGAAGCGGGGCCGGCGGTCCGCCGGTCATCGTCGTTCGCGGCCGGGGACAAACCCACAGTCGCCACCACCGTGCGAAGCCGATCATGGTCTCGCCCGGGGGCTTGCACCGCGGGCCTGGCAGTGGACGGCCGGGGGGTTCGGCTCGGTCTGCGAGCCGCCGGCCGGGAGCGGTGCCCGCGGGAGCATACGGTCTTCAGCTGACGCGAGCGTGGGCAAATCTGTCGCCAGAAACTCGCCAGACTCCTGGTCGCGGTGGCTCAGAGCGGGTCGATCACCTGGTTGTGGGCGTGCTGGAAGATCACCGAGCTGCGGAAGCCGACGATCTCGCGGCGCTTGCTGAGGCGGTCCATGAGGAAGGCGTGCAGGCCGTCGACGCTCGGCACCGCCACGTGCACGATCAGGTCGTCGCCGCCGGAGACGACGAACACCGAGATCACCTCGGGTTGTGCCGCCACGAAGGCCTTGAAGTCCTGGATCACGGCCCGGCTCAGCGGCCGGATCTGTACGTGCAGCAGGGCCTGCACGTGGCGGTTGAGCGCGGCCAGGCTGATTTCGGCGTGGTAGCCGGTGATCACACCCCGCTCGCGGAGGGCGCGCACCCGCTCGAGGCAGGTGGACGGTGCGATGCCGAGCTTGCTGGCCAGCTCGCGGTTGGTCTGCCGGGCGTCCTGCTGGAGGTGCTTGACGATCGCACGATCAACCTCGTCCACGGCCGAATTCTATTCGACACATGCGCGCCCTGGCCGATCATGTCTCGCTGTCGAGGATCGCCATGTGCGTCTCGTCGTAGCGGGTGCCGGCCACCGCTGCCGCCGGCACGGCCGCCTCGATTCGGGCGAGCTCCGCCGGGCCGAGCTTGAGCGCCGGCGCGTCGAGCGACTCGGCCAGCCGCTCGCGGGTGCGCGCGCCGACCAGTGGCACGATGTCGTCGCCGCGGCTGAGCACCCAGGCGATCGCCACCTGCGCCACCGTGCCGCCCAGCTCGTCGGCGACCGCGCGGAGCGCCTCCACGAGCCGGAGGTTGGCGTCGAGGTTGTCGCCCTGGAAGCGCGGGGCGTGGCCGCGGAAGTCACCGGCGACAAGCTCCCGGTCCGGCCGCCAGTGGCCGGATAGGAGACCGCGCGACAGCACGCCGTACGCGGTGACGGCGATCCCCAGCTCGCGGGTGACCGGCAGGATCCGGTCCTCGACGCCGCGGGACATCAGGGAGTACTCGATCTGAAGGTCGGCGATCGGGTGCACCGCCGCCGCCCGGCGGATCGTCTCGGCGCCCACCTCGGAGAGGCCGACGTGGCGCACGTACCCCGCGTCGATCATCTCCTTGATCGCGCCGACGGTCTCCTCGATCGGGATGCCGGTGTTGAGGCGCGCGGGCCGGTATACGTCGATGTAGTCGGTGCCGAGCCGGCGCAGCGTGTACGCCAGCCGGTCCTTCACCGCCGCCGCGCCCACGTCGGCGCCGACCGGCTGGAAGCCGCCGTCCGGGGTGCGCATGCCGCCGAACTTCACGCTGATCACCACGTCCTCGCGCCGGCGGTCGCGCAGCGCCCGGCCGATCAGCAGCTCGTTGTGGCCGGAGCCGTAGAAGTCGCCGGTGTCGACCAGGTTGACGCCGGCGTCGAGCGCGGCGTGGATGGTGGCGATGCTCTCGGCCTCGTCCGCCGGGCCGTAGAAGTCGGACATGCCCATCGCGCCCAGGCCGAGCGCCGAGACGGTGGGGCCGGTCGTGCCAAGCTTTCGGTTCTCCATGCCGTCGATCCTGTGGCGGCCGGGCGCGGTGTGGCAGGGCGAGGTTTACCAGGGAGCGGCTCTCCCTGGATAGCCTTGGCGGGTGGATCGGGCCCAGCTCGCAGACTTCCTCCGCCGGCGCCGGGAGGCGCTCCTGCCCCGCGACGTGGGCTTCGCGGCCGGTGTGCGCCGGCGCACCCAGGGCCTGCGCCGCGAGGAGGTGGCGCTGCTCGCCGGCATGTCGACCGACTACTACAGCCGCCTGGAGCAGCAGCGCGGCTCGCAGCCGTCCGAGCAGATGGTGGCCGCGATCGCCCGCGCGCTGCGCCTGAGGCCGGACGAGCGTGACCACCTGTACCTGCTCGCCGGCCACCGGGTCCCGCCCAGGCACGCGCCCTCCGCCGCCGTGCACGCCGCCACGCTGCGCATCCTCGACCGGCTGCACGACACGCCGGCCGTGGTGATCACCGAGCTCGGCGAGACCCTGGCGCAAAACAGCCTCGCCGTCGCGCTGCTCGGTGACCAGACCGGGTACACCGGGCTGGCCCGCAGCTTCGTCTGGCGGTGGTTCGCCGATCCGGCCGCGCGGCTCGTCTATCCCGAGGCCGATCACGGGTATCACAGCCGTGTGCTGGTGGCCAACCTGCGCGCGGCGACGGCCCGGCGCGGGCACGACCCGTTCGTGGGGGAGATCGTGACGAGCCTCACCGCGGCGAGCCCGGAGTTCGTGGCGCTGTGGGAGCGGCACGAGGTGGCGGTGCGGCGCATGGACACCAAACGCATCGTCCACCCCGAGCTCGGCGTGATCGAGCTCGACTGCCAGGGTTTCGTGGCGGAGAGCGACGCGCACAAGCTCCTCGTGTACACGGCGGTGCCCGGCAGCCGTGCGGCGGAGCAGCTGGAAATGCTGGGGAATAGCGGTCATCGGCATCTAGTTCAAAGTTGAACGAAAGCAGGACTAGAGGCAGGATGGGTGACATGCAGTTCGGGATCTTCTCCGTCGGCGACGTCACGCCCGACCCGACAAACGGCACCGTTCCGACGGAGCACGAGCGGATCAAGGCGATGGTGACGATCGCGCTCAAGGCCGAGGAGGTGGGCCTGGACGTCTTCGCGACCGGCGAGCACCACAACCCGCCCTTCGTGCCCTCTTCGCCGACCACCTTCCTCGGGTACATCGCCGCGCGCACCGAGCGGCTGATCCTCTCCACCGCCACCACGCTCATCACCACGAACGACCCGGTGAAGATCGCCGAGGACTACGCGTACCTCCAGCACCTCGCCGACGGCCGCGTCGACCTCATGATGGGCCGCGGCAACACCGGCCCGGTGTACCCGTGGTTCGGCAAGGACATCCGTGACGGCATCGCGCTCGCGGTGGAAAACTACGCACTCCTGCACCGCCTGTGGCGCGAAGACGTCGTCGACTGGGAGGGCAAGTACCGCACGCCGCTCCAGTCGTTCACCGCGACGCCCCGGCCGCTCGACGGCGTGCCCCCGTTCGTGTGGCACGGCTCGATCCGCAGCCCGCAGATCGCCGAGCAGGCCGCCTACTACGGCGACGGCTTCTTCCACAACAACATCTTCTGGCCGGTCGAGCACACCAAGCGCATGATCGAGCTGTACCGGCGGCGCTTCGAGCACTACGGCCACGGCTCCGCCGACCAGGCGATCGTCGGCCTCGGCGGCCAGGTCTTCATGCGGCGCAACTCGCAGGACGCGGTCCGCGAGTTCCGGCCCTACTTCGACAACGCCCCGGTGTACGGGCACGGGCCGTCGCTGGAGGAGTTCACCGAGCAGACGCCGCTGACCGTGGGCAGCCCGCAGCAGGTGATCGACCGGACGCTGACGTTCCGCGAGCACTTCGGCGACTACCAGCGGCAGCTGTTCCTCATGGACCACGCGGGCCTGCCGCTCAAGACCGTGCTGGAGCAGATGGACATGCTGGGCGAGGAGGTCGTGCCGGTGCTGCGGCGGGAGATGGCCGCGGGCCGCCCCGCGCACGTGCCGGACGCGCCGACGCACGGTTCGCTCCGCGCCGCCGCGGCGGCCGTCGCCGCTGCTTCTGCTGGGATCGACGCGTGAGCCGGCGTTCCCTCGTGGTGGTCTCCGCGGGCCTGAGCCAGCCGTCCTCGACGCGGCTGCTCGCCGACCAGCTGGCGGCGGCCACCCGCCGCCGGCTGGACGCGGACGCGGAGACGGTCGAGCTGCGCGACCGCGCGCACGACCTGACCAACCACACGCTGACCGGCTTTCCCTCGCCCGAGCTGGAACGGGTGCTCGACGCGGTCGCCCGCGCCGACGGCCTCGTCGCGGTCACGCCGATCTTCAACGCGTCGTACAGCGGCCTGTTCAAGTCCTTTGTGGACGTACTGCCGGAGGGCGCGCTGGTCGACAAGCCCGTGCTGATCGGCGCGACCGGCGGCACGGCGCGGCACTCGCTGGCGCTGGAGTTCGCGATGCGCCCGCTCTTCGCCCACCTGCGGGCGGTGGTGGTGCCGACGTCGGTGTTCGCCGCGCCCGAAGACTGGGGCGGCGCCACCGCGCAGGGCCCGCTCGCGGCCCGCATCGAGCGGGCGGCGGCGGAGCTCGCCGTCGAGATCGAGCGCCGCGAGCCGCCGGTGGTGGCGGACCCGTTCGACGAGCCGACGCCGTTTTCCGAGCTGCTCGGCGGTCAGCCCAGCTGAGTGGCCTCCCGCTCCAGGGCGGCGACGAGCTCCGCGGCCGGGAGGGCGCGACTCCAGGTGGCGCCCTGGCCGGCCAACATCGGCGGCTCCGGACTCAAGTAGCGCGGCAGCGGGTAGTCCGGCGGCTGGAGGCCCGCGGCCTCGAGGCGGTCGACCAGCGGCGTACGAACCGCCCGCGCGTGCCGCCCGGTGAGCACCTTGGTCACCGTGGTCTCGGCACCGGCCAGGGCTCCTTTGTGGGCCTCGCTCGCGCCGGACTCGGGGCAGCGGATGAAGCACGTGCCGAGCTGCACCGCCTGCGCGCCCAGGGCCAGCGCCGCCGCGACGCCCCGGCCGTCCATGATGCCGCCCGAGGCGATGACCGGCACCGACACCGCGTCGACCACCTGCGGCACCAGGGTCAGCGTGCCGACCAGCGACCGCTCCACCGGCGCCAGGAACGTGCCGCGGTGGCCGCCCGCCTCGTACCCCTGCGCCACCACGGCGTCCACACCGGCCCGCTCCAACGCGAGGGCCTCCTCGACGGTGGTCGCCGTGCCGACCGTGAACGCGTCGACGCCGTCCAACGGCGGGATGCCGAACGTGAAGCTGAACACCGGCACCCGCTCACCCACGACGGCGGCGAGCTGGTCGGCGAAGTCGGGCGCCGCCGGGAAGCTCTCGGGCGGCGCGACACCGGTGAGGGCGGACCACTCGGCCACCCGTGCGGTGGTGGGGCGGGGGAGCGGCGCGAAGAGGTTGACCGCGAGTGGGCCGTCACTGGCCGCGCGGAACTCGGCGATCGCGGCGCGGATCGCGTCGGGGGTGAGCATGGCGCCGGCGATCGAGCCCAGGCCGCCCGCGTTGGCGACGGCGGCGGCCAGGCGGGGCGTGGAGATGCCGCCGGCCATGGGTGCCTGGATGATCGGCACCCGCAGACCGAGCCGCCGCGCCAGCGCGGTATCCCGCCACGTCATCGTGGTCCCCTTCTTCTCAAGAGCCGAGGTTCATTTTCCCACGAGCGTTCCGGTTGTTGGTTTGGGGGCAATGTGAAGCCCGCCGAGGTCAGTCGGCGGGCTATTTGGTGGTTGCGATGTTTGTCGTATAGATGGATTGTTTAAGAGCCGTACGTCGGACGGTCGAAAACGCCGCACTTTGTCGCGTCGAGAAAGCTCGCAAAGCTCTGTTTGCTAACGGTCAAGACGGAGCCGCCCGGCTCCGCCTTGGAATCCCTGATACCGACCCGATCTTCTAAGATGCATATCTCAACGCAGTTGCCGTTGCCAGCGGCACTGCGACTGCTCTTCTTCCAGGCGTAGCTTGCCCATCGGACGACGAGCCCGTCGTGGGTCGTATCGCCACCCTCGGCGCGGTAGGTGATCACCGGGCACTAACTAACACAAAATGGGCGTGAGGCCAAGTTTCCCCGGCGTGTCGTCTTGCTTGCTGGGATCGGCAAGCGTGTGGAGGTGGTCGTAGGTTGGAAAAGTCTGACAAATACCGTATCTTGAGATCAAATTGATATTCATATATCTCAATGTCAGTTCTCCTAGTGCATTCTGTCCTGATCGTCGGTAGGGGGTGGGATCGGCATTGCGCCGCTTCCAGATGGTGACTAGCGCATCGCTAGTTGTCATACTGCTAGTGACGGCGATCCGTGATCGCCGTTTGTGCGATCTTTTGCGAGGGGAACCCAGCCATGGCAGAGTCACTCGATCCGTCCATCTGTCGGTTGCGACTGAGGCGCGCTTTGCGGGAGGCGCGCGTCGCGAAAGGGCTCAGCCAGAAGGATGTCGCCGAGGCTCAGGATTGGTCGGTGTCAAAGCTGCTGAGGATCGAGGGTGGCGCAGTCGGAGTTTCCACCACTGACCTGCGCGCTCTCCTCGACATGTACCAGATCCGTGATCCTCATCAGGTGGGCGAGTTGACGAGATGGGCCCAGATCGCGCGTAAGTCGCCACTGTCCCGTCACCGCGACGTCCTCAGCTCTGAGATGTTGACCTACCTCAACTACGAGGGCTCCGCTTCGGTCGTGCGGCAGTGGGAGCCGCTCTTCGTCCCTGGGCTCTTGCAGACCGAGGCGTACGCGCAGGCGGTTATAGAGACCCTTGCCCCGCCGGGGACATCGAGACGCATCATGGACCGCCAGATCGAGGCACGGTTGGCCCGGCAGGAACTCCTCCGCCAGCCCGAGGCGCCTGAAATGTTCTTCATCGTCGACGAATCGGCGTTGCGTCGCCGGGTTGGCCCTGGAGACACGATGATCGCGCAGTTGGCATACCTCCGTGAGCAGGCGGAACTTCCCCAGATCACGATCCAGATCCTGCCGTTTGAGGTCGGGGTGCATCGCAACATGCGATCCCCGTTTGTGATCCTGGAGTTCAGGGAGGCCAACGTCGAGGCGCTTCTATTCGTGGAAAATCCACGGGGTTACATCCTCGATCGCGATGACGGGGAGGAACTCGCTCTCTACTTGTCCGGCTTCTGGGATTTGGAGGGCCTTGCTCTGCCGGCCGAGGAGACTGGTGCGGTGATCGGCCGCATCATCGGTGACCTTGGCGGTCAGGCCGCGCGTGCGGCCTGACCGAGATGGTTGTTACGCCTACGGCTTCAGGTGTGTAGTGGGCAGAACACCCTGGTGGAGCCGAGCAGGGCGGCCGTCGTCACGATGATCGAGACGATGGCTGGGGCGTCCCAGCCCAACGCGGCCAGCGCGACCGACTGCACTAGGATCACGATGACCAAGATCACGTTTGCCGGGCGTCTCGTGCGGCGGTGGGGGTGTAGCGCGATTGAATGCGCGTAGTGTCTTGGTGGGAATCGTCTCGTCATCTTCTGGCACCCTCTCTGCCTGCAGCCCATGGGGAGCGCGCCGCGTCACATGCGGGGCGTTTGCTGCCGCTGAATCCCGTACGGTGACTCGGTCTGCCGTCGAGATTACGTGCTGTGAGCGTGAAGAATCGGATGGATCGCAGGAAATGCGCATTGGGGCTCCGCGCCCAAATGACACGAAAGCCCTCCGCAGCATCGGAGGGCTTTCGCGGCGCTTCCGAGGGACAAGCGTCTGGGCTGCAGGCGATGCCTGGAAGCAGCGCTGATCCGAGGAGAACCAGCCCATACAGTATGGCGCTGATACCGGCGGAACGGAAGTGTCAACTAGCTACATGGCAGATCGCGATCCGGAGAGTGGATTGCTGCTGTCGGTGAGCATCGACAAGCCGACGTTCAGACGTACGATAGCTTAGCGCGCGATGGCACTCCGGGATTTCCGTGAATTGGCATTCCGTGCCAATGGGGTTGCATGAATGTTGCGGCGGGAATGGGCGGGAACCGAAGGGCGCCCTCGTGACTCGTAGGCGACATGATCGAGCGCTCCATCCATGGCATCGCCGTCGCGGTGATCGGGCTCGGCGGGGTCGTCGCGTGCGACGGTGGCGATCCGGCGCCGGTGGTGACGAGCGCTAGCCCGAGCGGCGCGTCGGGATGCGCGCGGCCCGCGTTCGGCAGGGCCGACGTCACCCTCACGCCGGGGCCGACCGAAGGGGTGCCCCAGGCCACCGCCGGCGGTGACGTGCTCGCCATCGACGCGGTCGTGCTCGACCGGGGCTGCCAGCCGGTGCCTGGTGCGCCGCTGCGGATCTGGCACACCGACGCGCGCGGGCTGTACGGTCCCAAGGGCGGGGACGACTGCTGCTTCTACGAGGCGCGCGGCCAGACCGACCACAGTGGACGCTTCCGGCTGGAGACGATCCGGCCGGCGCAGTACCCCGAGGCGAACGCGCCGCCGGCACACATCCACCTTCAGATCGACCACGGTGGGCGGCGGGCCGAGGTGACGATGGTCTTCGGCTCCGGCTCGCCGCCCGCCACCGTCACGCCGGCGGAAGGGCCGGTCGGTGTCCTGCTCAGCCGTGACGGTGCCGGGTGGCGAGGCGAAGCCGTGCTGCTGCTTACTTGATCGGCTCGCCGTCCACGTACACGGTGACGCCGGGCTTGCCGGTCCAGAAGGAGAGGAGGCCGGCCACCTTCTGGCTCTCCGGGAGCGGGGTGCGGTAGGTCCACACCACGTCGTCGCGGACCGTGTCTCCCGCGCGCACCGACCAGTACGTCGCCTTGCCCTTGTACGGGCAGTACGACTCGGTCGCCGACGGCTGGAGCAGGTCGAGGCGCACGTCGACCATCGGCAGGTAGTAGCGGGGCGGCAGCCCCGTCTCGTAGAGCACGTACGGACGGCTCGACTCGGCGACCGTGACGCCGTCGACCTCGACGCGTACGTGGCGGGAGCTGGCCAGGATGTCCACGCGCGTGTAGGGGTCGCGGGCGTGTACGTAGACCGGCTCGTCCTCCTCCAGCCACTCGTCCATCGCGTCCCAGTCGAAGCGGACCAGCTCGCGCAGCTCGTCGATCGGGGAGTCTTCGTGGCGGAGGGCGGCGTCCACGGCCTCGCGGTCGCCCACGCGCACGGTGTACAACTGGCCGTCGCCGCGGCTGGGGGAGTGCTTGGCGCGACCGGTGGGCTCGAGCACACCGGCGGCCACGTCGGCGAGGGGCAGGTAGTAGGTGGGGTAGTAGGGGCTCTCCCACACGTACGCCGGCTTGGTCGTGTCGGCGATCACCTGGCCGTTGAAGACCACGCGGACCCGCTTGGCGCCCTGCTCCACCCGTACCCGGCCGCGGGTCGCGGTGGAAGCCGTAGAAGTAGTCATGTTCTCAACCAACAGACCCGGTCGAGATCGAATTCCGGATATGGTGCACGCCGTGAGCAACCTCCTGAAGAGCGTCGCCGCCAGGCTGCGCAAGCGGCCCCGGCCGCAGCCGGCCGCCCTGGGCGGCCGCACTCTCGTGTACGCGCCCAACCTGGACGGCGACGCCGATCCGGGCGAGATCGTGTGGACCTGGGTGGCCTACGAGGACGACCCGCGGCAGGGCAAGGACCGCCCGGTGCTGGTGGTGGGACGCGACGGGCGCACGCTGCTGGGCCTGATGCTCTCCAGCAACAACGACCGCGAGGGGCAGCGCCACTGGTACGCGCTCGGCCCCGGCGCCTGGGATCGCGAGCACCGCCCCAGCTGGGTGCGGCTCGACCGGGTGCTCACCGTCGACGAAGACGGCATCCGCCGCGAGGGCGCGGTGCTCGACCGGGTGCGCTTCGAGGCGGTGGCGCAGGAGCTGCGCACCGGCTACGGATGGGCGGCGCAGCGATGACGCGCGAGGTGCCGGAGCGCACGCCGTTCGCGACGATCGACGACATGCCGCCGCCGATGCAGGCGATGATCTTCGATGCGCTCGAACGGATGGCCGCCGACCCGCAGATGCGCCGGGTGCGGGCCGCCGCTCAGCGGGCGCTCGACCCGCGGCCCGGGCAGCGCCTGCTCGACGCCGGGTGCGGGGTGGGCGAGGTGGCGCGTGACCTCGCGGCGGCCGTCGCCCCGGGCGGTCAGGTCGTCGGCGTGGACGCCTCCGCCGCGGCCATCGCCGTCGCCACCGGACGCGCCGGCGACGCCCGGGTGACCTACGCCGTCGGCGACCTGCTCTCCCTCGACTTCGAGGACCAGACATTCGACGGGGTACGGGCCGAGCGGGTGCTCCAGCACATGGGGGAACCGGACGCGGGCGTCGCCGAGCTGGTGCGGGTGACCCGCGCCGGCGGGCGGGTGTGCCTCGTCGACACCGACTGGCTCTCGCTGGCCAGCGACGGGCTGCCGGACGACCTGGTGTCGCGGATGTGGCAGGGCGCGATGGTCGCCCGCCAGCACCAGCCGACGATGGGGCGCACGCTCCGCCGGCGCCTGGTGCGCGCCGGTCTCGTCGACGTGGTGTGCGAGCCGGTGCCGCTGTGGTTTACCGACCCGGACGACGCCAGCACGGTGATCCCCCTCTTCAACCGGAGCATCCCGCGCGAGGCCGGGTTCATCCCGGAGGAGCTGTGGGACCCGTGGTGGGCGGCGGTCGACCGCGCGGCCGACGCGGGCGAGCTGCTCGCGGTGGTGACTATCTGGGTGGCTGCTGGCGTCCGCCCTTAGTGTCGCTCGGGTCGCCGACGACGCCGGCGAAGAGCGGCACCCCGGTCGGCACGTGCGTGATGGCGAAGGCGAACGGCAGGTCGGCACTGACCACTGTGGTCGGTGGCTGGCGCATCGAGGTGAGCATCATCAACCCCGTGGCGGCGGCCGCCTCGGTGCCCCACTCGTCCACTGTGATCGTCGCCCGCTGCACGGCGCCGTCGACGCGGAGCCCGGGGTGGATGCCGCCCAGGTCCGCCTCCGGCGCGAAGACCGTCCGCAGGCCGAGGGACTTCAGCGGTGGTACAAGATCGATGTGCGAGCCGTAATCGAACCGCGGCATGGCCAACCCGACGTAGGTCGGGACGAGTGATCGGGTCACGGCGGCGAGCAGGTCGGGCGCGAGCAGTGCGTCCGGCGCCTGGTCGTCCGCCGGCACGATGAGCCGCATGGCGAGGTCGGCGCCCTTGTAGGGGAGCTCGACGGCCTGCCAGTCGGGCCCGGCGGCGTAGGCGAGGTCGGCGGTGAGGTGCATCATCGGCACCCGCACCGGCCCGCCGGCCGCGGCGAAGTGCTCGTGGGTCGTCTCGCCCTCGGCGAACGGGTGCCGCCACGGGGCCTTGAGGTAGATCGCGTTGGCGAGCACCAGGCGGGTGGCGGGGGAGAGGGCGTCGAAGAGGCGCGGGATGCGGCCGGCGGTGGTGTCGTGCACCCACGCGTTGATGACCTCGGCGCCGTCGCGGGCGAAGTCGACCGGGTGCACGCCGGTGCCGTAGTGCGTGGCCAGCGTCTCCAGGAACTCCGCGCCGACCGGCAGGCCGTGCTGGGTGAACAGGCCGTTGGCGACGCGCACGTGGTCGGTGGCGGCCTGCCGCGAGATCGCGTTGAACGCCGCGTGCGTGCCCTCCGCCGGAAAGCCGAGCACGCGGTCGATCTCCGCCGCCGTCTCGCCGCCCGCGCCGGCACGTGCCATGGCGAACGCGTATGCCAGCGACAGGGGGGAGCAGACCCAGTTGGTGGTCGTGGCCCGCTCGGCGAGCGCGTGGCCCACGCGGGTGATGCCGGCGGCCACCTCGGCGATCGGTGCGTCGCCGGGCGGGGCGACCCGCTCGACGCCTTCGGCCGTGAGGGTGGGTACGGCTGCCATCTGTCCAGAGTATGCGGCCGCGGCCGGCTTCGCGCCGGCCGCGGCCGATCGTACTGGTCCCTTGTGGATCGTCAGGCGCTGTAGCCGCGCTCGGCGATCCAGTTGGCGGCCGAGATGGTGCTCATCCAGTAGGTGCCACCGTTCGAGGTGTCGAACGGGTCCGCGATCCGCACGGTGCGGCCCTGGTCGCGGTAGCCGACGATGGTCAGGTAGTGCCCACCCTCGTACGAGTGCGCCTTACCGTTGACGTCGGTGGCGGTGCCCTTGATGTTCGCCACGACCGGGTAGCCGTGGCTCAGGGCGCGCATGACGTCCGCCTGGAGGCGGTCCATCTCCGCGGGCTTGGCGGACGGGCCGGGGATCTCCCGCGTGCGGTAGAAGTCGGTCCCGTTCACCTTGTTGAGCACGCGCGTGGTCTCGTGCGCCGAGTTGGTGCCGTTCTCGGTGGTGCCCAGGCTCTTCGCCAGGTCGTACTGGCTCGGCGCGGGCCCACGCGCGGAGAGCGCGATGCGGGTCGCCGCCGGGGCGCAGAAGTAGTACGTGCTCTGCTCCTGGTAGCCGAAGCGGACCTGGGCGGCGGCCTTCGCCGGGACCGCCTTCTTGGCGGGGGCGGTGTGCTTCTTGGCGGTGTTCGCCGGCTTGCCGTCGGCCTTGGCGGCCACGGTGGCCGTCGCGGCGGGAGGCGCCGCGCTGGCCGGGTCGTTGGCGGCCTGGATAGCGGCCGGGCCGCCGACAGTGCCGGCGGCGAGTGCCAACCCAGCGGCGAACATGGCCGGCCGGTGGAGCCGGTTCCTGTCGATGGACGGCAGCCACCGATCGAGGACGTGCTTCATCACAGGGGAACCCTTTCGTTTGCTGGGGGATGGTCGCTCCGCGGCGGGCTCTTCGGCGAGGGCCACGGGCGGCGCTTGCGGCATCTCGTCGTACTGGCCGCGAACGCGAAGGCACGCTCGGTTGGGGTTCCGGCGTGCCGGGGATGTCAACCGGCCGGTAACCCGATCCATTCCCCGGGCCGGGACGTGGCCCGGGTCACTGGCTGGGCGCCCGACACCATGGGGCCATTGGGTCCGAATGCGCCGGACCGTCCGGGGTGGGCGGCCGGACCGCCGGGCCCGGGGCGGGCCGCCGCCCGGTGGGCACACCCCGGCCCGTCAAGCCATCGCGGCCGGTCCGTGCGGCCGCCATGCGGGCGGCCCGGGCGCCCGCGGGCGGCGGCCGGTCAGGTCACTGCACCGGTCCGTCGTGCTTTTTTGCCGTCACGTGCCAGAATCCGGCAACGGCCACCACAGCGCCCAGAAAGGCGACGAACGGCGGCATGATCGCGGCCGTGATGGCCAGCGCGAAGAACCCGATGACGATGGCCCAGAGGACCCTTGTGCCCCCACTCACGTACCACTCCCGTTGTCGTGCGGTAGTGGCCGGCGCAGGGGGCACCGGCGATGCGGGCATACGACCCGCCCAGGAGTAAACGAGCGACCACCCGGTGAGGTGGTCGTGTGGGGCGTTTTACGTAGTTTGGGACCGCGTGTCCGCCGCCCGCGGGAGAGAGATCAGGCGGCTGCTGCCGCGGCGGCGCGGCGGGAGCGGCGCCACTTCGTGACGATGATCGTGGTGGCTACCAGGCCGAGGCCGGCCGGGGCGATGGCGAACCAGTTGATGTCGCCGGGTGAGGCCACCGCGGCGCCCATGGCCGCGTAGCCGAAGGCGGACGGTATCGACG
Organism: Phytohabitans sp. LJ34; assembly: GCF_052068095.1. Lineage (NCBI taxonomy): Bacteria > Bacillati > Actinomycetota > Actinomycetes > Micromonosporales > Micromonosporaceae > Phytohabitans > Phytohabitans sp. LJ34. Next base: position 92,084 of record NZ_JBQHDG010000003.1, read on the forward strand.
CCAGCACGCTGCCGACCAGGAACGGGCGCAGCCGCGCGCCGGTCGTGCCGTAGCCGTAGCTGATCAGGCCGAAGCCGCCGACCGGGAGCAGGCGTACGGTCACCACGCCGAGCACGCTCTGCCGGGCGAACCAGCCGTCGAGGCGGGCGAGGCGGCCGCGGACGCGTTCGGCGACGAAGTCTCGGCCAAGCGTGCGGCCGACGGTGAAGCCGAGCAGGGCGGCGAGCAGCGCGGCGCCGAGCGCGTAGCTGGCGCCGCCGACCGTGCCGAAGAGCGCGCCCCACGCGAAGGACACCAGCGTGCGGGGGACGAGTACCACCATCATCAGCGCGCCCACGACGACCGCCGCCGGTGGTGCGAGCGGGCCGAGGCGGTCGACCAGGCGGGGGGCGTCGGCCAGGTCGGGCTGGGGGAGCAGCAGCACGGTGAGGCCGAAGAGGACCAGGATCGCGAGCAGCAGCGTGAAGCGGGCCACCGACCGCTGCCGCAGGCGGGGCGCCAGCGCACGCAGGCGGGGGGCCGACGCTCGCAGGCGGGGGGCCAGCGCCCGCAGGCGGGCGATCACGAGGCCGCCGTCGCGGCCATGCGCTCCGCGCGGAGGCGGTCTGACCACGTGTCGTCGAGTGGGGGGAGCGAGTCGTAGCCGGTGGCCCAGCGCAGCAGCAGGTCGGCGATGGCCGGGTTGCGGGAGAGGGCGGGCCCGTGGGAGTACGTGCCGAGGAGCTTGCCGCGCCACGCGCCCTCGGTCGCGCCGTCGTTGCCGATGCCGGTGGTGACCCGGGCCAGCGGGGATACGCCGGCGCCAAGGTGGGTGCGGCCGCCGTGGTTTTCGAAGCCGGTCAGCGGAGGCAGGCCGAGCCGCGGGTCGATCGGGCCGCCGAGCTCGCCGACCGCGCGGGTGGGGCCCCGGTCGGAGTGGAAGTCGAGCAGGTTGAGGCCGGGGTACTGGGTGCCCTTGGCGAAGAACGAGCCGCCGAGCAGCTGGTAGCCGGCGCAGACCGCGAACACCACCGAGCCCTGCGCCACGGCGCGGTGCAGGCCGCCGTCGCCGATCAGCCGCTGGGCGGCGAGGGCCTGCGGGCCGTCTTCGCCGCCGCCGAGCAGGTAGATGTCGGCGGTGGTGGGCAGCGGCTGGTCGGAGCGCACCTCCAGCGTCTGCACCGGCAGCCCGCGCAGCGCGGCTCGGCGGGCGAGGATGAGCAGGTTGCCCCGGTCGCCGTACGTGGACAGCAGGTCGGGGTAGATCCAGACGATGCGGATGGTGCTGTCAGAGGACACGGTCGAGCTCCGCTCGGATGTCTTGGAACGCGGTGTAGTTGGCGATCACTTCCAGCCGGCCGGGCGGCACGAGCCGCACCGCCTCGCCGAAGGTACGTACGTGCTGGAACCGCACGTCGTTCACCTCGAGGCGTACCGCCAGGTCGTACGCACGGTCACCGGTGATGAGCACCTGGCGGCCGCGCAGCGGGCTGAAGTCGACGTCGAACAGCCACGACGTGTCGAGCCCGTCGGGGTCGCGCGCGTTGATCGAGAGCAGTGTCGGCGCGTTATCGGCCATGTCGAACGCCTCCAGCCAGCTCGCCGGGTTTTTGGCGAGCAGCAGCCGGATGTTGCGGCCGTCGCGGACCACCTGGGCGTACCGGCCGGCGACCGAGGCGACCGTGGAGAGGCGGGAGACCGCGTCGGTCGGGCGGACGCCGAACTGGGCCGCCACGGCGAGCGCGGTGGCCGCGTTGCCGAGGTTGACCCGGCCGGGGAGCTGGAGCGAGATCTTGTGCCAGGCGCCGCGCGGGTCGACCACGCCCTCGTCCTCGACCACCCACTGCGGCACCGGCCGGCGCAGCGAGCAGCCGGTGCACCACCACTGGTCGGCCTGGCGCTCGATCGGCGAGCCGCACTCGGGGCAAACCCATGAGTCGTCATGCCACCGCTGGCCGGCGCTAAACCACGTGACGGCGGGAGAACCGGCGGCGGCCCACACGACCATCGGGTCGTCGGCGTTGGCCACCACGTGCACGCCGGGGTGCTCGGCAAGCGCGGTGCGCCACATCTGGGCCATCATCGCGACCTCTTTGGCCCGGTCGAGCTGGTCACGGGAGAGGTTGAGCAGTGCCACCACGCGCGGCTCGGTGGCGACCAGCACCCTGGGCAGGTAGTGCTCGTCGACCTCCAGCACCGCGTACGGCGTCTGGCCGGCCTTGGCGAGCGCGGAGGTGTGGCCGGTCGGCATGTTGGCGCCGAACCCGTTTGTCGCGACCGGCCCGAGCACGCCCACGGCGGCCGCGGCGAGGCGGGTCGTGGTGGTCTTGCCGTTGGTGCCGGAGATCAGGGCGATCGCGCGCCCCGCGGCGAGGTGGGCGAGGAGGTCTGGGTCGATCTTGAGGCCGATCCAGCCGCCGATCACCGAACCGTCGCCGCGCCCAGCCGCTCGCGACAGGGCGGCCGCCGTGCGGGAGACCGAGCTGGCGACCTTCGCCCGCAGGGGCATCTTGCCGTCCGTCACGGAGGCGAGGTTACCAACGCAGTCTGGATCTCCACTCGACCGTCGGGAAACCGTCCGTCGCGCGCGATGTGTGTGGCGATACTCACCGTGAGCGATCAACGAAGCGTGAGTCCGAGTTCGACAGAGTGTCGCGACATTTAGGACAGTGGCCTTAACGACCGCTCATATTCTTGCGTGCCAAACTCGCTCCGTAAGATTCTCGTCACAGCGTGTGGAGAACGGCATCCGCTACAAACGTTGAGCCGGGTCGTTCACCCGGCCGCGCCGCCGAGACACGCCGAGCCCTGCCCGCTCGTCCGGTGCGGACCTTGGAGCCACACAACGGCATAGCGGGCGGGGACGGGGGACCCAGGATCTGCGGTCCCGACCCACGCCGGGGAGACCCGGCCGGGCTGAGGCCTTGGGGTGAAGCCGCCACGGCGGCCGGGCAATCCTTCCCGCCCGAACCCGACAGCTCACCTCGCAGGCGTGCCGGAGGGAACACATACCGTGCACGAACTCCGTTCGGGCCGGCACAGGCTGCCCGCGAAAAGGCGGGCCGGCCGGCTCGCGCTCGCCGTCGGGCTCTGCGTGTGCGCCGGCCAGCTGCTGGCCGGTCCCGCGCTCGCCGAAGCCGCGCCCGTGTCGACCACCACCGTCGCCGCCGCGCAGGCGGCCGCGTCGGTCACTCCACACGTGACGATCAAGCCGAACACCGCCCGCCTGCCGTGGGGCAACACGCTGGTGCTCACTGCCACGATCACCGACCCGAGCACCCGCAAGGCGGTCTGGGGCGGCACCGTCCAGTTCCAGGTGTGGAAGGGCGGGAAGTGGGTCAGCACCGGCACCCGTCCGGTCTACTCCACCGGCAAGTCGATCCTCTCCATCAAGCCGTACGAGAGCCGCATGTACCGGGCCGTCTACAGCGGACGTGGCTCGTACAAGGGGACGGTCACCGGCCGGACCTCGGTCGCGGTGATCGCCAGCCGGGCCAAGGTGCTCGCCGAAGCGCGCAAGCACATCGGCAAGCCGTACAAGTTCGGCGCCGTAGGACCCTCGGCTTTCGACTGCTCGGGCTTCACCAAGTACGTGTACAAGAAGGCCGCCGGGCGGGTGCTCCCGCACAAGGCGAACGACCAGCAGCGCTCGGGCACCGGCGTGGCGAAGAACAAGGCGCTCCCCGGCGACCTGATCGTGATCCGCTCCGGCTCGTACGGCACCCACGTCGGCATCTACGCCGGCGGCGGCTACATGTACGACTCGCCGCGCGCCGGTGTGCGGGTCGGCAAGCACAAGATCTGGTCGAGCAACTACGTGGTGCGCCGGCTCGCCTAGTCGCTCCACTTCCCTCCCCGGCACCGATACATCACCCCATCCCCCCAACGATCCAGGGCAAGCCCATCCGGGTTTGCCCTGGATCGTCTCTGGGGTCGGTTGCCCCCTCCGGCCTGTCGCCATCCGGACCCTCCACCGCCCTCCACCGCATTTGACGTGCGGTTTTGTCAAGGGGGTCACCCGAGCAACGCTGCGATTCCGGTTGCGAGTGGAGGGAAGTGGAGTACAGTGGGGCGCAGTGGCAGGGTTACTCACCGGAGGGACCCGCCGGCCCCGGGGGACAGCGGCTCCGCGAAAGCCGCCAGAGGCGAGGGGGTGGGCCGATGTTTCTCGGCACCCACACCCCGCGCCTGGACGAAAAGGGCCGGTTGATCCTTCCGGCGAAGTTTCGCGACGAGCTGGCGGGAGGTGTCGTGATCACAAAAGGGCAGGAGCGCTGCCTCTACGTCTTCCCAGCACCCGAGTTCCAGCGGATCGCGGGCCAGCTACGCGAGACGCCGATGACACACAAGGCGGCTCGGGCCTACAGCCGGGTGTTCTTCGCGAGCGCCCACGACGAGGTGCCCGACAAGCAGGGCCGGGTGACGATCCCGGGCCACCTGCGGGAGTACGCCGGGTTGAGCCGCGAACTCGTCGTGATCGGTGCGAGCAGCCGGGTGGAGATCTGGGACAAGCAAGCGTGGGACACCTATCTCTCCGAGAGCGAAGACGACTTCGCGGGCATCGAGGAGGGGGTGCTGCCCGGAGGACTCTAAGGGCTGGCAGACGCCGTACTGCGAGATCTCCAGCCGCTCCTGCACCTGACGTCTCTTCCCCGATGTCAGGCGCGTCCCGGCCTCCCCGCGAAGGAGGCTCACGGAAGAGCGGATGGGGATCTGGCAGTACGGCGCACGGTTCTTCGGGCACCGGGCGCATGGGCACACGGGCGGGTCACTGGGGGTCGAGATGGGGGAGCTGCGCGGCACGCACGTGCCGGTGCTGCTGGAGCGGTGCCTCGCGCTGCTCGCGCCCGCGCTCGACCGGGGTGACCGTACGACCGTGCACGTGGACGCCACCCTCGGGCTCGGCGGCCACGCGGAGGCGGTGCTCCGGGCGCATCCCCGGACCGTCCTGATCGGACTCGACCGGGACACCGAGGCGCTCGCGCACGCGCGGGCCCGGCTGGAGCCGTTCCGCGGGCGCGCGCACCTCGTGCACGCGGTCTACGACGAGCTGCCGCGGGTGCTCGACCTGCTCGACTACGAGCGGGTCGACGGGGTGCTCTTCGACCTCGGGGTGTCGTCCCTCCAGCTCGACGCGCCCGACCGCGGGTTCGCCTACGCGCAGGACGCGCCGCTGGACATGCGCATGGACCAGACCCGCGGCCGGACGGCCGAGGAGGTCGTCAACGAGTACGAGGCGCCCGAGCTGATCAGGGTGCTGCGGGTGTACGGCGAGGAGAAGTTCGCCGCACGGATCGCCGCGGCGATCGTGCGCGAGCGGGCGAAGGCGCCCATCACCTCGTCGGCACGGCTGGCCGCGCTGGTGCGGGACGCGATACCCGCGGCGGCGAGGCGCACCGGGGGGCACCCCGCCAAGAGAACGTTCCAAGCACTTCGCATCGAGGTAAACGGCGAGCTGGCCGCGCTGGAAAGGGCGCTGCCGTTCGCGCTCGACGCCCTCGCGCCGGGTGGCCGCGCGGTGGTCCTGTCCTACCACTCGCTGGAGGACCGGATCGCCAAGCGGGCGCTCGCCGCGCGGGCACGGAGCACCGGGCCGGTCGACCTGCCGGTCGAGCTGCCCGGCACCGGGCCGACGCTGCGGCTGCTCAGCCGCGGCGCCGAGCCACCGAGCGAGGAGGAGGTCGCGGCAAACCCGCGCGCCGCATCAGTGCGGCTGCGGGCCGCGGCCCGGATCGAAGAGGGGGAGGGGACATGAACGCCATCGGGAGCAGCAGGATCAAGACGACAGGAGCACCGCGGTCGGGGGGCCGGACCGCGGAGCGGGAACACCGGACGGTCGGCAACACCGCGCTGAAGACCGAGCCGATCGACACCGCGCGGGATTCCGCGGCGCCGGGGGGCGCACCGCGGGAGCGCAAGGTCGTGCCGTGGCTGCGGGTCGCGCCGCCGCTGCCGGTGGCGGTGCCGCGGGCACCGTTCATCGCGCTGATCCTGGTCGTCGTGGTCGGCGGCGTGCTGGGCATCCTCGTGGTCAACACGAAGATCAACGAGAACGCCTTCCGGCTGAGCGAGCTGCGCGAGCAGCAGTCCGCGCTCGACGTGCAGGAGCAGCAGCTCAAGCAGGAGATCGCGCGGGCCGAGGACCCGGGCAACCTCACCGCCCAGGCCCTCCGGCTGGGTCTCGTGCAGGGCACCCCGGTGCAGATCCGGCTGCCCGACGGCCGGGTGACCGGCATGATGACGCCCGCCACGCAGGCGCCGTCGATCACCAGCCAGCAGGGCACCGGCACCGGCACCGGCGAGCAGGCGGGTGGCACGGGCACCGGCCAGCAGGGCACCGGCGACCAGGCGGGCGGCACGGGTAACACCCAGCAGGGGACCGGCACCAACCAGCAGCCGACGGAGTAGGTCAGGATGCCGCAGCGGCCTTCGGGGTCTTCCGGGTCTGGTCCACGCGGAGCGGGCACGCGACGCGAGGACCAGACCCCAGGTGAGACAGTGCCGCGCCGGGGCAGCGACGAGCCCCGGCGCGGTTCCGCCCGTGGCACGGACGCCACGCGGCGGGGTGGAAAGCCCGACGACTCCGCGCGAGCGGAGCGAGCGTCGACCGGCGAAGCACCGGCGGAGCGCGGCTTCGGGATCTCCGAGGCGCGGGCGTACACGCCGCGCGGCCGCACGATGCGGGAGCGGACGCCGCGCACCGGGCGGACCGCCGATCCCTTCCGGCCGGCGCTGCAAGTGGTCGAGGGCGGCAAGCCGCGCAACGCCCGCCGCGCGCCTGGGGAGGAGCCCAAGCGGGCGGAGGCGCCACAGACTCCTCCGAGGGCCACGAAGAAAGCCGCCCCCTCGTCGGTACCCGGACCTCGAAAGCGCACGACGGCGGCGAAGGCGTCCGCGGCGGCGAAAAAGGCAGCGGCGCCGCGGAAGAGGGCGCCCGCGCGGCCGCGGCGCCCGCCGCGGCTGATGGACCAGCGGCGGCGGCTGCGCCTGGGCACGGTGCTGGCGCTCACGGTCTTCGCCACGATCGGGATCCGGATCGTGACACTCCAGTTCACCGAGTCGCCGGCCTTCGCGGCGAAGGGTCTGGAGACGCGGCTGGACCGGGTCGTCCTGCCCGCGCCGCGCGGCGCCATCTACGACCGGGGCGGTGCCGTGCTCGCGCAGAGCGTCGAGGCTCGCTATGTGGCGGTCGACCCGGAGCTCGCCACCGACCTGCCGAAGACGGCCGCCGCGCTCGAGCCGCTCATCGCCGTACCCAAGTCGGTGTTGATGACCAAGATGGCCAAGCGCAAGCAGCCCGGCGGTGGCCCGTCCCGCTTCGAGTACCTGGCGCGTGGTGTCTCCATCGCCGACGGCCGGCGGGTCGAGGCGCTCAACCTGCCAGGGATCATCGTCGACCGCGACGAGCAGCGCCAGGTGCCCGGCCAGGACCTCGCGGCCAGCATCATCGGCTTCACCAGCCAGGACCTCAACGGCCTGGAAGGGCTGGAGGCACGCTACGACGAGCTGCTGCGCGGTGTCGACGGCAAGCGGGTCTTCGAGGTGGGACAGGGCGCGCTCGACGCGGAGATCCCGGGCGGCTACAACCAGGAGACCAAGGCCCAGCCGGGCAGCTCGCTCCAGCTGACCATCGACCGCGACCTCCAGTACATGGTGCAGCGGACGCTTTTCGCCCGGATGCAGGAGGCGAAGGCGTACGTCGGCGCGGCGGTCGTGCTCGACGTGCGCAGCGGCGAGGTGCTGGCGCAGGCCAGCTACCCGACGTACGACGCCGCCCAGCCGCTGAAGAGCAAGCCCGAGGACCGCGAGGACACCGCGACGAGCTTCGTGGTCGACCCCGGCTCGGTGCACAAGGCGATCACCATCAGCGCCGCGCTGCAAGAGGGCGCGGTCAAGCCGACCGACACGTTCATGGTGGGGCCGAACGTGATCAAGGGCGACCAGCGCTTCAAGGACTCGCACACCAACTGGACGCCCCGGCGGATGAGCATCCCGGGCATCCTCGCGTACTCCTCCAACGTCGGCACCATCGCGATCGCCGACAAGCTGGGCAAGGAGAAGCTGTACGAGTACCAGAAGAAGTTCGGGCTCGGCACGGCGACCGGCGTCGGCGTGCCCGGCGAGGCGTCCGGCGCGCTGCTGCCACCGGAGGACTGGAGCGGCTCGGCGTACGGCTCGGTGCCGATCGGCCACAGCGTGGCGGTGACTCCGCTCCAGATGGCCGCGGCGTACGCGGCGATCGCCAACGACGGCACGTGGGTGCAGCCGCACCTGGTGAAGGAGACGATCGGCCCGGACGGCAAGCGCACGCCGGCCGCGCCGCCCACCAGGCGCCAGGTGATCACGCCGGAGACCGCCCGCGAGGTGCGCACGATGCTGGAGGCGGTGACCACCGTCAAGGGCGCCACGGGCGTCCACGCGGCGGTCGACGGCTACCGGGTGGCGGGCAAGACCGGCACCGGCTCGCGCGTGGTCAACGGCAAGTACGTGCCCGGCAGCGTCGCGTCGTTCGTCGGCATGGCGCCGGCGGACAACCCGCGCTACGTCATCGCGGTCTTCGCGCACGTGCCGGCCGGCGGGGGCGGCGAGGTCACCGCGCCGGCGTTCCACGACATGATGGGGTACGCGCTCACCCACTTCGGGGTACCGGTGAGCAGCGGGAAGCCGCCGAACTTTGTCGTCTACCCCTGAACCGCCGGACGTGCTGTACGGCCGGCGTGCCACCAACCGGTAGGGTCTGACGCCGTGCCTGGCAATCTCCGTCCGCGTACGGTGACACCGCGCCCCCTGGCCGGCCTCGCGGCGCTGGTTGGCGCCACCACGGCGGCTGACCTACTGATCGGCGGGGTGACGCACGCGAGCGGCGACGTACGGGCGGGCGACCTCTACGCGGCGCTGCCCGGCGCCCGGCGCCACGGGAGCGAGTTCGTGGCGGACGCGGCCCGCGCCGGTGCGGTGGCGGTGCTCACCGACCCGGCCGGCGCCCCCGCCGCGGCCGAGGCGGGGCTGCCGGCGATCGTGGTGGACCAGCCCCGGGAGGCGCTCGGCCCGATCGCCTCGGCCGTCTACGGCGACCCGACCGCGCACCTCACGGTCATCGGCGTCACCGGCACGGCCGGCAAGACCTCGACCGCGTACCTGGTGGAGAGCGGGCTGCGCGCCGCCGGCCACGTGACCGGGCTGATCGGCACCGTGGAGACGCGCCTGGGCGACCTGGTGGTCGACAGCGTCCGCACCACGCCCGAGGCGACCGACCTGCACGCGCTGCTCGCGACCGCCCGCGAGCGGGGTGTGACCGCCGTGGTGATGGAGGTGTCCAGCCACGCCCTCGCGATGGGCCGGGTCAGCGGGGTGCGCTTCGACGTCGGCGGGTATACCAACTTCGGCCTCGACCACCTCGACTTCCACGCGGACGCGGACGACTACTTCGCGGCCAAGGCGAAGCTCTTCGACGGCCGCTGCCGGGTGGAGATCCTCAACCTCGACGACCGGGCACTGACGCCGTTGATGAAGCCGGCGACGGTGACGTACTCGGCGGCGGGTTCGCCGGACGCCACCTGGCGGGCTGCCGACATTTCGGGCATAGCGTACGCCCAGCGGTTCACGGCGATCGGCCCGGACGGGCCCGTCGAAGCCGGCGTCTCCCTGCCCGGGCGGCACAACGTCGCCAACGCGCTGCTGGCCATCGCCGCGCTCGCCGCCACCGGCGTCGATCCGGCTACCGCCGCCCGCGGTGTGGCCGCCTGCCCCGGCGTTCCGGGGCGGCTGGAGCGGGTCGAGGCGCCCGGGCCGGTGCTCGGCGTCGTCGACTACGCGCACAAGCCGGACGCGATCGTCGCCGCGCTCGCCGCGCTGCGCGAGCTCGCCACCGGCCGGGTGTTCTGCGTGATCGGTGCCGGCGGCGACCGCGACAAGGCGAAGCGCCCGCTGATGGGCCGGGCCGCCGCCGAGGGCGCGGACGTCGTGGTGGTCACCGACGACAACCCGCGTACCGAGGACCCGGCGGCGATCCGGCGGGGCGTGCTGGACGGCGCGACGGGCGCCTCCGGCGCCGAGGTCTTCGAGGTCGCGGGGCGGCGGGCGGCGATCGACTTCGCGGTCGGCAAGGCGGCGCCGGGCGACATCGTCGCGGTGCTGGGCAAGGGACACGAACGCGGGCAGGAGGTCGGCGGCGAGGTGCTGCCCTTCGACGACCGGGTGGAGCTCGCCGCGGCGCTCGCGGAGGTGATGGCGTGATCACGTTGACGCTCGCGGAGGTGGCGGCCGCGGTCGGTGGCCGCCTGGAGGGCGCCGACCCCGAGGCCCGGGTCACCGGCACGGTGGAGTTCGACTCCCGCAAGGTGACGCCGGGCGGGCTGTTCGTGGCGTTCCCGGGCGAGAAGGTGGACGGTCACGACTACGCGGCGGGTGCGGTCGCGGCCGGCGCGGTCGCGGTGCTCGCGTCACATCCGGTGCCCGTGCCCGCGGTGCTGGTCGACGACCAGCGCGCCGCCATGGCCGCGCTGGCCCGGTACGTGGTCGACCGCCTGCCGGACCTGACGATCGTCGGGCTGACCGGCTCGTCCGGCAAGACCACGACCAAGGACCTCGTCGCCCAGCTGCTCACCCGGCTCGGCCCGACCGTGGCGACGGCCGGCTCGTTCAACAACGAGCTCGGCCACCCGTACACGGTGCTGCACGCCGACGAGAAGACCCGCTTCCTGGTGCTGGAGATGGGTGCCCGCGGCGTCGGCCACATCACCCACCTCTGCCAGGTCGCCCCGCCGAAGATCGGCGTGGTGATCAACGTGGGGGTGGCGCACATCGGCGAGTTCGGCTCGGTCGACGCGATCGCCGCGGCGAAGGGCGAGCTTGTCGAGGCGCTGCCGGCGGGTGGTGTCGCGGTGCTCAACGCGGACGACCCCCGGGTACGCGCGATGGCCGACCGCACCGCGGCCCGCGTCGTGCTGGCCGGAGAGGCGCCGGACGCGTCGGTGCGCGCGGCGGACGTCGTCGTGGACGCCGGTCGGGCGGCCTACACGCTGGTCACCCCCGACGGGGAGGCGCCCGTGCGGCTCGGCATCGCGGGCCGCCACCAGGTGGGCAACACGCTGCTCGCCGCGGCGGTCGCGCACGCGCTCGGCTTTCCGGCGGCCGAGCTGGGCGCCGCCCTCTCCGAGCTGCGGGTGGTTTCCGACCGCCGGATGGACGTCTTCGACCGTGCCGACGGTGTCACGGTCATCGACGACTCGTACAACGCCAACCCCTCCTCGATGGCGGCCGCGCTGCACGCGCTGGTCGGCATCGGCGCGGGTCGCCGCACGGTGGCGGTGCTGGGCTACATGGCCGAGCTGGGCGAGCACGAACGGGAAGGCCACGAGGAGGTCGGACGGCTCGCCGCGGAGCTCGGCGTCGACCGGCTGCTCGTGGTGGGCGATACCGCCGCGCCGATCCACGAGGGCGCGGTGGCGGTGGCGACGTGGGGAGGAGAGTCGGTGCTGGTTACCGATCAGAGCGCGGCCGTCGCGGCGCTGCGGCGCGAGCTGCGCTCCGGCGACGTCGTGCTGGTGAAGGGCTCGCGGTATCGCACGTGGGACGTGGTCGACTCGCTGCGCCCAGGGGCCGATTCGTGAGGGCGGTCATCGTCGCGGCCGCGGTCGCGTTCCTCGTGTCGCTCTTCGGCACCCCCATCGCCATCCGGGTCTTCACCGCGCTGAAGGCGGGACAGCCCATCCGCTCCATCGGCCCGGCGACCCACCAGGGCAAGAAGGGCACACCGACGATGGGCGGCGTGGCGTTCATCATCGCCACGTGCCTGGCGTACGTAGCCGGTCACGCCGCGCTCACCACCCTGCCCGAGGCGCAGATCGCCCAGGTCGGCCCGACCATCACCGCGCTGGTGCTGCTCGGGCTCTTCGTCTTCTGCGGCGCGGTCGGCTTCATCGACGACTACCTGAAGGTGCGGCGCCGCAACAGCGGTGGCCTCAGCGGCCGGTACAAACTGGTCGGGCAGGCGATCGTCGGCGGCGTCTTCGGCGTGGTCGCGCTCTACTTCCCGAGCACCAACACGGAGACCGTCGGCAGCACCGAGATCTCGTTCATCCGTGACATCGAGTGGTTCGACGTCACGAAGGTCGGCTCGGTCATCATCTTCATCTTCGTGGTGATGGCCGCCAGCAACGGCGTCAACCTCACCGACGGCCTCGACGGCCTCGCCACCGGCGCGTCGGTGATGGTGCTCGCCGCCTACGGGCTGATCGCCTTCTGGCAGTACCGCCACTGGTGCGCCGACCCGAGCTACACGGCCGACTACTGCTACGCCGTGCGAGATCCGCTGGAGATAGCGCTGATCGCCGGCGCCGCGGCCGGCGCCTGTGTCGGCTTCCTGTGGTGGAACACGTCGCCCGCCCGTATCTTCATGGGCGACACCGGCGCGCTGGGCCTCGGCGGCCTGATCGGCGGCTTGGCGATGGCGAGCCGCACGATGCTGCTGCTGCTCATCATCGGCGGCCTGTTCGTCATCATCACGATGTCGGTCGTGATCCAGGTGATCTCGTTCCGCACGACCGGCCGCCGCGTCTTCCGCATGTCGCCGCTGCAACACCATTTCGAGCTCGCCGGCTGGAGCGAGGTCAACATCGTGGTCCGCTTCTGGATCATCGCCGGCATCGGCGTCGCGATCGGCCTCGGCCTGTTCTACTCGGACTTCCTCACCGGCGTCAGCTAGCTACGATCCACTCGATTCGCTACCCGTCGTGGCGTTTCTTCGAGGCATATTTCGCCCATGTCCGCGTCAGCGGCGGACCGTATGCGCGGGCCGGGGCGGGCCGGGGCGGGTGGGCGTGACCAGCGGCGGACGGGTGAGGCCGCGGGAGCAGTGGTCGGGACCACGACGGACATCGCGGTAGCTCAAATCCAAAAGGGGGGTCGAAGCCACCCCCGACTCGAAAGCTCTCTAGAGCCCTGGGGCGACGACGGGCGACCAGACGCGGGCGTGGGCAGGAAGAAACGCGGCACGCGACACGCCCGAGCAGAAGCCGGGCTGTGCGTGTTGGAGCGCCGATGATAAGGGCGTGGGGGAGGACGACAAGGCCGAGGCCGGCCCGCTCGCGGTGCTGCGCGGGCTGCTCCAGCGACCCCTCGCGTCCTACTACCTCCTGATCTCCAGCGCGGCCCTGCTGCTGATCATCGGCCTCACGATGGTGTTCTCGGCGACCAGCGTGAAGGCGTACGCGACCAACGGCAACGCGTTCACGATGATCACGAAGCAGGCGGTGTTCGCCGCTATCGGGCTCGTCGCGTTCTGGGCCTGCCAGCGGCTGCCGGCGCGTACCTTCCGGGCGCTCGGCAAGCCGGTCCTCGGCACGGCGTTCGTGCTGCTGATCGTGCTCGACCTGCTCGTCGTGTACGGGCGGATGGCCCGGATCGAAGGCACCGTCTCGCTCGGGCCGATCCAGGCCGACCTGCTGTGGCTGTGGCTCGGCCCGATCCAGGTGCAGCCGTCCGAGCTGGCCAAGTTCGGCCTGGTCATGTGGGGCGCCGACCTGCTGGTCCGCAAGGGCGAGTCGCTCGGCTGGTGGCGTGAGCTGGCCACCCCGCTCTTCCCGGTCGTCGCGCTGCTGTTCGTGCTCGTCGGCTACAACGACCTCGGCACGATGCTCTGCCTCCTCGCGGTCGTGGTCGGCCTGCTGTGGGCGGTCGGCGTGCGGCTGCGGGTCTTCGGCACCCTCTCCGCGCTCGGCCTCGCCGGCATCGGCCTGCTCATCGCGGCCGCCTCGGTCGGCGGCGGCTCGGGTGAGGAGGGACAGCGAAACTACCGGTTCGAGCGGCTCACGTCGTTCTTCAACCCGCCGGAAAACTGCGACCAGTCCATTTGCTACCAGGCGCTCCAGGCGCGGCGGGCGATCGACCACGGCGGCTGGTTCGGCGTCGGGCTGGGCAAGAGCAGCTTCAAGTGGGGCTGGCTGCCGGCCGAGCACAACGACTTCATCTTCGCCGTCGTCGCCGAGGAGCTGGGCGTCGTCGGGTGTGTGGTGGTGCTGGCGCTGTTCGCCGTGTTGGCGTACACCGGCCTGCGCATCGCCCGCCGGGTCGACGACCCGTTCCGCCGGCTCGCCGCGGCGGCCGTGACCACCTGGCTGACCAGCCAGGCCATCATCAACATCGGCGGGGTGGTAGGGCTGCTGCCCATCACCGGCCTGCCGCTCCCGTTCATCTCCGACGGCGGGAGTGCCCTCGTGGTCACCCTCGCCGCGGTAGGCATGCTCGCCTCCTTCGCCCGCGCCGAGCCCGACGCGGCCCGAGCCCTGCACGCCCGTCCGCCCGCGAAATGGGTGCGGCTACTCTGGGCCCCGTTGCCACCGCTGCCGCCGGCGGCGAAGCCCGCGGCCGCCAAGCCGGCCGCCAAGGCCGCCACGGCGGCGGCACGGGCCGGTGCGGAGAGCGAGAGGAGACGGTGATGGGTGTGCTGCGGTCGGTCGTCCTGGCTGGAGGGGGGACCGGGGGCCACATCTACCCACTGCTCGCCTTCGCGGATTGCCTGCGCCGGCACGACCCGCACGTGCGGATCACCTGTGTGGGCACGCCGAAGGGCCTGGAAAACGAGCTGATCCCGCCGCACGGCTACGACCTGCGGCAGATCCCGGCCTACCAGCTCCCGCGCTCGGTCAACATGAACCTGCTGCGCACGCCCGACCGGATGTGGCGGTCGGCCCGCGCGGCGGGCAAGGTGATCGACGAAGTCAAGGCCGACGCGGTCGTCGGTTTCGGCGGGTACGTGTCGGTGCCGGCCTACCTCGCCGCCTGGCGCCGCGAGATGCCGATCGTGATCCACGAGGTCAACGTGCCGCCCGGCGTGGCCAACAGGATGGGCATGAAGTTCACCAAGCACGTCGCGGTGGGCTTCCCGCACCAGCCGGTGCAGTCCGAGGCGTTGCGCAAGGCGAAGGTGGTGGGCGTGCCGCTGCGCCGCTCGATCACCTCGCTCGACCGCACTGCGGCGCGCGACGCGGCGCGGGCGCACTTCGGGCTCCGCCCCGACCTGCCGGTGCTCTTCGTTTCCGGTGGCTCGCAGGGCGCCCGCTCGATCAACCTCGCGGTCGTCGGCGCCGCCAAGGAGCTGGCCCGCGCCGGCATCCAGGTGCTGCACGTGATCGGCGCCCGCAACGAGGCGGTGTCGCCGCCGAGCGACCTGCCCGTCCCGTACGTGACGCTGCCGTACCTGTCCGAAATGGAGCTTGGCTACGCGGCGGCCGACATGATGCTGTGCCGCGGCGGCGCGATGACGTGCGCCGAGGTGGCCGCGCTCGGGCTGCCCGCGGTGTACGTGCCGTACCCGCACAGCAACCAGGAGCAGAAGCGCAACGCGTTGCCGGTCGTGGAGGCCGGCGGCGGGCTGCTCGTCGACGACGGCGAGATGAGCCCGGACTGGATCGAAAGGACGGTGGTCCCGCTGGCACGCGACCCGCAGCGGCTGGCGGCGATGGGTGCCGCCGCGGCCGCGTACGGCCGGCGCGACGGCGACGAGGCGCTGCTCGACTTCGTGTACGAGGCGGTGGCCAGCCAGTGACCGACTTGACGGCCGAGGATCTGGGCTCGGTCCATCTCATCGGCGTGGGTGGCGTCGGGATGAGCGGGCTGGCCCGGCTCCTGCTCACCCGCGGCATCCCGGTCTCCGGCAGCGAGCTGCGTGAGTGGCCGTCGCTGGCCGGGCTGCGCGCGCTCGGCGGCACCGTACACATGACACACGAAGCGTCCAATCTGGACGGTGTGGACACGGTCGTCTACTCCACCGCGATCCCGCAGGACCACATCGAGCTGGTCGAGGCGCGCCGGCGCGGGCTGCGCGTGCTGCACCGGGCCGAGGCGCTCGCCGCGACGATGACCGGGCGGCGGGCGATCGCGGTGGCCGGCACGCACGGCAAGACCACCACCACCTCGATGGCCACGCTGATCCTCCAGCAGGCCGGTGAGGACCCGTCGTTCGTCATCGGCGGCGAGATCTCCGAGGCCGGCTCCAACGGGCACCACGGCACCGGCGCGTACTTCGTGGTCGAGGCCGACGAGAGCGACCGCTCGTTCCTGCTCTACCGGCCGTACGTCGCCATCATCACCAACATCGACGCCGACCACCTCAACACGTACGGCGACCTGGCCGGGCTCTCCGCCGCGTTCGCGGAGTTCGCGCGGCTGGTGCGGCCGGGCGGGTTCGTGGTCACCTGCGCCGACAACCCGGGCACCCGCGCGCTGGCCGACCTGCTGCGCGGCGAGGGGCGCACGGTGTACACGTACGGCGAGGCGGAAGACGCCGACCTGCGCCTGACCGACGTCGTGTCCTCGGTAGACGGTGTGCGCTACCAGGCCACATTGGACGGTAAGCCGCTCGGCACGGTCACGCTGCCGGTGCCCGGTCGCCACCTCGGTCTCAACAGCGCCGCCGCGGTGCTCACCGCGATCCGGCTCGACCTGCCGCTGGAGGCCGCGGTGCGCGCGCTCGCGGCGTTTCCGGGCGTGCGGCGGCGCTTCGAGCGCAAGGGCGTCGCGGCCGGCGTGGCGGTGTACGACGAGTACGCGTACCACCCGACGTCGATGACCGCCGCGCTGCACACACTGCGCGAGGTGGCCGCGGGCGGGCGGCTGATCGTGGTCTTCCAGCCCTACCGGGTCTACCGCACCCGCGACCTCCAGGCCGAGCTCGCCACCGCGCTGGGCATCGCCGACGAGGTGGTCATCCTGGAGGTCTTCGGTCCGGGGGAGGTGCGCCAGCCCGGCGAGGGCGGCGTCGCGCTGACCGCCGCCGTCGACCTGCCCGCCGGCGCCAAGGTCTTCGTGCCGTCCTGGGAGGACGTGCCCGCCGAAGTGGTGCGGCGCGCCAAGCCGGGAGACGTGGTCGTCACGATGGGCGCCCCGCCCATCTCCCTGATGGGCGACGAGCTGCTCGCCGCCCTGGAGCCGCAGGCGTGAGCCCCGTGATCAAAGCTCCTCTCAAGCAGTTGGAGCTGCTTGAGAGGAGCTTTGATCACTCCACGCGGAGCGCGGCGTGACCGCACCGGGGAGTCGTGGCGGCGGGCCGACCAGGGCGCGGCGGTGGCGGCTTGTCAGGGCACGTTCCGACGCCGTGCCGGCCTCGGCCCGGCGCTTCATGGCCCGGGCCCGCCAGCGGCGGCTGCGGGCCGCGATGCCGTGGGCCACGATCGGGGCGGTGCTGGCCCTCGCCGGGCTGGTCACCTGGATCGTGTACGGCACGGGCGTCTTCGGCGTCCGCGACGTGCGGGTGTCCGGCACCGCGATCCTCTCCGCCGAGGAGGTGCGGCAGATCGCCGACGTGCGAGACGGCGTCCCGCTGGCCCGCGTCGACCTCGGCGCCATCGAGGAGCGGCTGGCCGGGCTCGCGCCCGTCGACCGGGTGATCGCCTCCCGCGACTGGCCCGGCACGATCGCGATCGACGTCGTCGAGCGCACGCCCGTGGCGGTGGTGCCGCAGGGCAAGAAGTTCGTGCTGGTCGACAAGCACGGCGTCGCGTTCCACACCGTCTCCGCGCGGCCCGGCGGGCTGCCGCTGGCCCGGGTACCCAGTCCTGGTCCGGACGACGCCGCCACCCGATCGGCGCTGGAGGTGCTGGCGGCGCTCAGCCCGCAGCTGGCCAAGCAGCTGTCCGCCGTGGTCGTGAAGGGCCCGGCCGAGATCGAGCTGGAGCTGCGCGGCGGCCGGCTGATCGTGTGGGGCGACGCCAGCCAGAGCGACGCGAAGTCCGAGGTGGCGACCGCGCTGTTGAAGCGCAAAGGCGACCGGATCGACGTGAGCGCGCCGGAAGTAGTCACGATCCGATAGATCGCCCGGCGTGTCGGTCCTTGGATCGCGCCCTAGCTCCGCATACGTTGCCGGAGAGGATCAGTAGTTGACATAACTCTAAGCCTCTAGTAGAGGGTGAGGGTTACGCCTTCGCTCATCGGACCCTGGCACCAAACCTGGGAGGGAAGGCCACCTGATGACACCACCGCACAACTATCTAGCGGTCATCAAGGTCGTCGGCATCGGCGGTGGCGGCGTCAACGCGGTCAACCGCATGATCGAGGTGGGCCTGAAGGGCGTCGAGTTCATCGCGATCAACACCGACGCACAGGCGCTGTTGATGAGCGACGCCGACGTCAAGCTCGACGTCGGCCGCGAGCTGACCCGGGGTCTCGGCGCGGGCGCCAACCCCGATGTCGGCAAGAACGCCGCCGAAGACCACCGCGACGAGATCGAAGAGGTACTCAAGGGCGCCGACATGGTGTTCGTGACCTGCGGCGAGGGCGGTGGCACCGGCACCGGCGGCGCGCCGGTCGTGGCGCAGATCGCCCGCAAGCTGGGCGCGCTGACCATCGGCGTGGTGACCCGGCCGTTCTCGTTCGAGGGCAAGCGGCGCCAGGTGCAGGCCGAGTCCGGCATCGACGAGCTGCGCAACCAGTGCGACACCCTCATCGTGATCCCCAACGACCGGCTGCTGGCGCTCGGCGACCGCGGGATCTCCATGATGGACGCGTTCCGGCAGGCCGACCAGGTGCTGCTCTCCGGTGTACAGGGCATCACCGACCTGATCACCACGCCCGGCCTGATCAACCTCGACTTCGCCGACGTCAAGAGCGTGATGAGCGGCGCGGGCAGCGCGCTGATGGGCATCGGCAGCGCCCGCGGCGACAGCCGCGCGGTGGAGGCGGCCGAGAAGGCGATCTCCAGCCCGCTGCTGGAGCAGAGCATGGACGGCGCGCGCGGCGTGCTGCTCTCCATCGCGGGTGGCTCCGACCTCGGTCTGTTCGAGATCAACGACGCGGCCCAGCTGGTGACCGACGCGGCCCACCCCGACGCCAACATCATCTTCGGCGCGGTCATCGACGACGCGCTCGGCGACGAGGTGCGGGTGACCGTGATCGCGGCCGGCTTCGACGGTGGCACACCGGCGTACAAGCCGGCCGAGGCGCCGCGCAAGGTCGTGCCCCGGGTGGAGACCCCGCTGCCCACCAGCGCTCCGCCGGTCTCGCCGGCCCCGCCGCCGCCCGCCCGCCGCGTGCTCTTCGACGACGTCGACGTGCCCGACTTCCTCAAGAACGGTTCCTGATCCACTCTGTGAGCGTGAGCGAGTGAGTTGGCGCGGCGGGGGATCTGGACGGACCCGCCCACCTCCCCAAGCCGC
The DNA here is from genome assembly GCF_052068095.1 of Phytohabitans sp. LJ34. Lineage (NCBI taxonomy): Bacteria > Bacillati > Actinomycetota > Actinomycetes > Micromonosporales > Micromonosporaceae > Phytohabitans > Phytohabitans sp. LJ34. Next base: position 111,214 of record NZ_JBQHDG010000003.1, read on the forward strand.
AGGCGACCGCCGACGGAGTCGGGGTTTCGGGGTGGCGGAGGAAGACGTCGCCTTCGGCGCCGCACGAGCGAGCGAACCAGGAGGCACGGTGCGCGAAGAGGAGATCGCGGCCGGGCTCTCGGCCGTACGTGAACGCATCGCCGCCGCCTGCGCGGCCGCCCGTCGTGACCCCGCCGAGGTGACGCTGGTGGTGGTCACCAAGACCTACCCGGCCAGCGACGTCCAGGTGCTCGCCCATCTGGGCGTCACCGACGTGGGGGAAAACCGCGACCAGGAGGCTGCGCCCAAGGCGGCCGCCGCGCAGGCCCTGGGTGCCCAGGTGCGGTGGCACTTCGTCGGCCAGCTCCAGCGCAACAAGTGCCGCTCGGTCGTGGAGTACGCCGACGTGGTGCACTCGGTCGACGGCGTGCGGCTGGCCCGCGCGCTCGGCGGGGCGGCCGAGCGCCACCGCGAGCGTCCGCTCGACGTGCTGGTGCAGGTGAGCATCGACGGCGACCCTGCCCGGGGTGGCGCGGTGGTCGGTTCCACTGTGGACCCGGATCGCGACTTCGACCGGGTGGCGGTGACCATCGCCGAGGCTTCGCGGCTGCGGCTGGCCGGCGTCATGGCGGTCGCGCCCCTGCACTGGGCGGCCGAGGCGGCGTTCGAGCGGCTGGGCGAGGTGTCCGCGCGGCTGCGGGCGGCCCACCCGGAGGCCACCGCCGTCTCGGCCGGCATGAGCGCCGATCTCGAGCCGGCGATCGCGCACGGCGCGACACACGTAAGGATCGGCAGCGCGGTGCTCGGAACCCGTCCCAAGCTGCGGTAGCCTGGCGGCCGGGCACCGAACTACACCATTGTTATTCGTGGTTCCTCAGAGGGGCCTCAGGCCGGTGTGCGGGATACGCGACGTGGCACGCCAGGGGGCGCGTGCCGCCCGGCGGAGGGAGGTGAGCGCATGAGCGCTCTGCGCAAGGCGGGGGTTTGGCTCGGTCTCGTCGAGGAAGAGGACGACGACCGTTCATACGACGACGGCTACGAGAGCAAGAGCCGCTACCGCGAAAGCGGCGGCTACCGTGATCGCGAACCGCGGGACGGCTGGGAGAGCCGCACGAGCCGGTACGCGGAGGAGTTCGCCGACGAGGACGAGGAGATCGACGAGCAGCCGCCGCCGCGTACGCGGTCACGGTTGGGTGAGCGGGTGCCGGTCGAGCGGTCACCGTCGCGGAGCGAGCGCGAGTCCCGGGGGGACCTCGAGCGGCTGGACGGCGAGCGGGCGAGTGTCCGCTCGATCACCCGGCCGAGCGCGCCGGAGCCGGTCGCGTATCCGACTCGGGAAAACCTGGCGCTCGCGCCCCAGGTGCAGCTCCGCGAGCGGGCCGTGGTGGCCGACGAAGACCAGCGCTACCAGATCACCACGCTCCACCCGACCACCTACCGGGAGGCGCGGACCATCGGCGAGCACTTCCGCGACGGCGTACCTGTGATCATTAATCTCACCGAGATGGACGAGGCGGACGCCCGCCGACTGGTCGATTTCGCCGCCGGTTTGGCGTTCGGACTGCGCGGTACGATCGAGCGCGTGACCAACCGGGTGTTCCTGCTCTCTCCGGCCAACGTCCAGGTCACCGCGGAGGACAAGGCCAAGATCGCCGAGGGCGGGTTCTTCACCCTGAGCTGATAACCCGACCGAGGGACCTTGCCTGCCGTGCTGTCGATCACCCTACAAGTCGTCTACCTGGTGCTTTACGGCTTTTTCTTGACCCTTCTTGCCCGGTTTGTCCTAGGGGCGGTGCTCCAGTACGGCCGCCGCTGGCAGCCCAGCCGGGGGGCCTCGGCGGCACTGGAGTCCGTGTGGACCGTCACCGATCCCCCCTTGCGGGCGTTGAGGCGTGTGATCCCACCACTGCGAATTGGTACTGTCAGCTTCGACCTAGCCTCCCTTGTGTTGCTGGTTATTCTGTTCGTGCTGATGTACGTGGTAGGGCGGTTGATCACTAGCTGAACAGCTGGTGACCAGCCGCTACGCGGCCTCAACTGACCCGAGGAGTTTCGATGCCGCTCACCCCGGCCGACGTTCACAACGTCGCCTTCAAGAAGCCTCCGATCGGCAAGCGGGGGTACGACGAGGAGGAGGTCGACGCCTTCCTTGACGAGGTTGAGCGCGAACTCGCTCGTCTGATCGAAGAGAACAACGAGCTCCGTGCCCAGGTAGAGCGCGGTGGCGGCGGTCGTGGCGGCGCTCCAGCCGGCCCGGGTGCCGACCCGCGGCTGGCCGCCGAGCTCAACGACATGAAGGCCCAGCTTGACCGCGTCCAGCGGGACAAGGCGGCCGCCGAGCAGGCGGCCCGGGCCATGCAGGCCGAGCTCGAGCAGGTCCGCTCGCAGGGCGGTCCGGTGGTGGGTGGCGACGGCGAGCAGCAGGCCCTTCGGGTCCTGATGATGGCCCAGCGCACCGCCGACGACCACGTGGCGGACGCCCGGCGCGAGGCCGACAAGCTGCTCTCCGACGCGCGTTCCAAGGCGGAGGAGGTCACGCGCGAGGCGCGGGCCAAGGCCGACGCCCTGGAGCGGGACGCCCGGCAGCGGCACCAGGAGGCGATGGGCGGGCTCGACGCCAAGCGCACCGCGCTCCAAAAGCACATCGAGGAGCTCAAGCAGTTCGAGCGCGAGTACCGCACTCGGCTCAAGGCCTACCTGGAGAGCCAGCTGCGCGACCTGGACGGTCGTGGGCAGGGTCTCGAGGCGGAGATGAGCCGGGCGGATGGCAACCGGGCCGTCGGTGGTTCCGGTGGCCTGGCCACGGCTGGCTCCTACGGCGGTGGCCGTGCGGGCGCGCTCGAGAGCCGGTAAACCACCAATACGAGAGAAAAGCCGTTTCATGCGGCGGGGGTGAGCTGTGATCGTCGGAAGTCTGCTGCTCATCCTCGTCGCCGTCACGCTGCTCGTGCTCGGCCTGGCCAACGGGTCGAGCGCGCTGCTGATCAGCTCCATCGCGGCGAGCCTGCTGGCCGCCGTCGCATTGGTCGTCGGTGCCCGCCAGGCCGCCGCCGCCCGTGCGGACGCCGGCTACGCCGACGACGACGAGCGCGAGCGTGCCGGCGACGAGGCCGAGGAAGCCGAATGGGAGCGCCGGGCACTGACCGCCGCCCGCCCGACCGAGCCGCTCGCCCGCCGCTCCGGCCCGGTCTTCGCGCCACCGGCCCGCCAGTCCGACAGCACCATGCTCTTCGAGTCGCCGGTCGCGGTGGCCGAGCCCGACGTCGAGTACCAGGCCCACCAGCCGCTCGACACGCGCCAGCCGCTCGACTACCCGCCGGCTGACTACGCGCCGCCGCAGCGCCCGGCCGACATCGCCGACGCCGACGAGACCACGGCCGACATCCTCGACGAGGACGACCCGCCGGACGAGCCCGCCGCGCAGTACGTCTCGCCCGCCGACGCCGCCCGCATCGCCCGCATGACAGCCGACGTCCTGGTGATCGACGGCCGCCCGCGCTACCACCTGGCCGGCTGCGTCCACCTGCTCGGCCGCGAGAGCGAGCCACTCCCGGTCGGCGAAGCGGTCGAGCTCGGCTTCAGCCCCTGTGGCCGCTGCGAGCCCGACAGCGCGTTGCTCGCCGACGCCCGCCGCGTCTAGACCGTCGGGGCAGACGCGTCCAGACCTCAGGGGCAGACGCCTCCAGACCTCAAGAGCAGATTTGCCCGGGTCCGCGTCACCTGCGGACCGCCGCTCCCGCCGGAGACCGCTGCGGCCGGCGGCTCGCCAGAGCTCGCCGAAACCCCCGCCCTCCGCTGCCAGCTCCGCGCGCCAAGCCCAGCCCGAGGCCGTCCGTGGCGAAAAATGGCCCCTATGGGGGCACAAATTCGCCACGGACGGCTTTCGCCACCCCCGCGCGCACCGTAGGCACTCCAAGTGCGGCCCCCGGCGATCGCGGCGACGGGTGCGGGAGCGCCTGCCGAGGAGATCACCGCCCCGCTTGCTCTTCCCCATCTCTGCGGCGGCCCGGGGTCTGGGGCCGGAGGCCCCAGGGTCTTGGGGCTTGCACCGCGGACCCGCCGGCCCGCGGGAGCGTGCGGTCTCCAGCTGACGCGGACGCGGGCATATATAAAAGGGCGGATCTAAAGCACTATCCGATCCCGCGTCGACCGTCGTGCCGGCAGAATGAGGCATGGTCACGCGGCCTGACGCCATCGCTGTGCCGGTCCGGGTAAAGCCCGGCGCCGCTCGGGCGCGCGTGGGCGGGCGGCACGATGGGCCGTTCGGGCCGGCGGTGGTCATCGCGGTGCACGCGCCGCCGGTCGACGGGCGGGCCACCGAGGCGGCCCGGCGGGCGCTGGCCGAGGCGCTCGGGGTGCGACCGGCGCAGGTCACGCTGCGGTCGGGTGCGGCCAGCCGTGACAAGCTCTTCGAGGTGACCGGGGTGGCCGACCTGGCCGGCCGGCTCGACGCACTCCGCGAGACCCCCTAGTGACGGACCGGCTGGACGTCGCCCTGCTCGTGGGCGCGGTCGTCGTGCTCGTGGCCGTCGGCGCGGTGCGCCTCTCCACCCGCGTCGGTCTGCCCAGCCTCCTTGTCTACCTGGCGATCGGTGTCGCGCTGGGGGAGTCGGGGCTGGGCATCGAGTTCGAAAACGCGGAGCTCACCCGCACGCTCGGCTTCTGCGCGCTCATCGTGATCATCGCGGAGGGTGGGCTGACCGCGCGGTGGGGCATGCTCCGGCCGGTGCTCGGCGTCTCGGCCACGCTCGCCACGCTGGGGGTGCTGGCCAGCTCGGCCATCGTGGGGGTCGCGGTCTACCTCGTGCTCGACCTCGACTGGCGGCTCGCCCTCCTCTACGGGGCGGTGCTCTCCTCGACCGACGCGGCGGCGGTCTTCGCCACCCTCCGCCGTCTGCGCCTGCCACCCCGGTTGGTGGCGACGCTCGAGGCCGAGTCCGGCATGAACGACGCGCCCGCCGTCCTCCTCGTCGTCCTCCTGTCCACGAACCCGATCGGCGGCGGCCACCCCTGGTGGTACGAGGTGCTGGTCGTCGCCTACGAGCTGGCGACCGGCGCGGCGATCGGCTACCTGGTCGGGATCGGCGGGCGGTGGACACTCCGCCGGGCCGCGCTCCCGTCGGCCGGCCTCTACCCCATCGCCGCCGTGGGGCTCACCGTGCTCGCCTACGCCGCCGGCGCCGTCGCGCACGCCTCCGGATTCCTCGCGGTGTACGTCGCCGGCGTGGTGCTCGGCAACGCCCGGCTGCCACACCGGCAGGCGATCCTGGGGTTCGCCGACGGGCTGGCGTGGCTGGCGCAGATCGGGCTCTTCGTGCTCCTCGGGCTGCTCGTCTCGCCGGGGCGGCTGGGCGACGCGCTGGTGCCTGCGATCGTGACCGGCCTGGCGCTGGTGCTGCTCGCCCGGCCGCTGTCGGTGGCGCTGTCCGCGATGCCGTTTCGGGTGGGGGTGCGCGACCAGGCGTTCCTGTCGTGGGCCGGGCTGCGCGGCGCGGTGCCGATCGTGCTCGCGACCGTGCCGCTCTCCGCCGGGGTCGAGGGTGCCACCCAGCTCTTCGACGTGGTGTTCGTGCTGGTCGTGATCTACACGCTGGTGCAGGGCGGCACGCTCGCGCCGGTCGCCCGCGTGCTCCGGGTCACCGCGCCGGGTGAGGCCGCCGAGATCCATGTGGACAGTGCCCCGCTCGAACACATGCGCGCCGACCTGCTCCAGATGGAGGTGCCGGCAGGCTCGCGGCTGGCCGGGGTGCACCTCGACGAGCTGCGCCTGCCGGTCGGCGCGTCGGTCACGCTGGTGCTGCGCGACGGGGTCGGCTTCGTGCCCGGCCCGGACACCCGGCTCAAGGTCGGCGACAGCCTGTTGATCGTGGCCACCGCCCAGGTACGCGACGCGGCCGAACGGCGCCTGCGCGCGGTGAGCCGCCGGGGCAGGTTGGCGAAGTGGTTTCACGAGTACGGCGACGATCGCGACGATTGATCGACTAGAGTGTCCTTTGCCCGGTTTGTGGGTTTAGCAGCCTCTGAATTGGGTACGAGCGGTGCGGCATGTTGTCGGACGTCTTCACGTTCCGTATTCTTGCCAGCCACCGGAGTGCGCGGCGTCCGCCGCGCGCCCGTTTTGCAAGTGGGGGAACGCGATGGCCGAGCGGGCGAAAGCCGCACGCAAGGCGGCATCGAAGGGCGGTGCGAGCACACGCACCGGAGGCACTCGGGCCGCGGCGCAGCGTACCGCGAACGTGCCCGCGACCAAGGCACCGGCCGCGAAGAAGGCGGCCGCGGGACCGGCCCGCACCGGGGCGGCGGCGGCCAGAAACGGCGGCGGCACCCCGGCGAAGAAGGCCACGAGCGCCCGCAAGGCATCGTCCGGTCCGGCGCGCGCCGGCACCTCCACCAGCAAGACGGCGGCGAAGAAGGCACCCGCGAAGCCGGCCGCGAGCGGGCGGTCGAGCACCCCGGCGAAGGCCGCGGCGCCCGCGAAGGCCGCGGCTGGTTCCGCGAAGGCTGCGGCGCCCGCGAAGGCTGCGGCGCCCGCGAAGGCCGCGGCTGGCTCCGCGAAGGCCGCCCGTCCCGCGAAGGCGGCTGGTCCTGTGAAGGCGGCCGGCTCCGCGAAGGCCGCTCCTCCCGCGAAGGCCGTGCCTCCCGCGAAGGCGGCTGGCTCCGCGAAGGCGGCGGTGAAGAAGGCCCCGGCCAAGGGCGCCGGCAAGGTCGCGGCGCCGGCCAAGACCACTGGCAAGATCGCGACTCCGGCCAAGGTCGCGACGCGCACTACCAAGAAGGTGGCGGGAAAGAAGGCCACCCCGACCAAGGCCGCGCCCAGGAAGACGGCGAAGTCCGCGCCCCCGAAGCTGATTGAAGAGACAAAGCCGGCTAAAGCCACGAAGACCACTGGCACCGCCAAGGCGACGCAAGCCGCGAAGCGCGCCGAAGCGGTCGGAGCGCCAGCAGCCGCGAAGGCCGCCGGAGCCGCGAAGAAGGCCGCCGCCACGGCGACCACCACCAAGAAGTCCGCCGCGCGGAAGGGGGCGGCGCGAGCCGTACCCCCGGAAACCCCCGCCGCGACCGCGACCCCACCGACCACGGTGACCGGCGCGGGCGCACCACCACAGACACCGGCGCCCACCCCGGCGCCGGCGGAGGCCGTGGCTCCGGCCCACCCGGCCGGCAGTGCTGCGAGCACCACGACACCGACCGCGGCCACCCAGGCCCCGCCTATCGCCGCGGACACCGCGGCCAAGGGAGCGACGATGGCGAAGCCAGCTGACACCAAGACCGCCACCAGCCGCAAGCCGGCGAAGGGGACCCGCAGCGCCGCGGAGACCGAGAAGATCCGGGCCGCCCTGGCAGGGCGCCGGGACGAACTGCAAGCCGAGTACGATCAGACGCTGAGCGAGATCACCGAGCTTCAGCGCGAGCGGCTCACCGACTCGGCCGGCGACGACCAGGCCGACACGGGCACGAAGACGTTCGAGCGGGAGCAGGAGATTTCCCTCGCAAACGGCATTCTCGACCGGATCAGTCAGGTGGAGCGTGCGCTGGAGCGGCTCGACGAGGGCAATTACGGCTGGTGCGAGCGGTGCGGCAACCCGATCCCGGTGGAGCGGCTCGCCGCCTTCCCGTCGGCGACGCTGTGCGTGACGTGCAAACAGTTGGAGGAGCGGCGCTGAGCGCGGAGACGGAAGAAGCGGTTGGCGAGCGTCCGGCACCGCCGGCACGACGGCGGGCGGTGTGGATCCTGCTCGCCACCGCCGCCGTCTCGGTGCTCGTCGACCAGAGCACCAAGCAGCTCGCACTCTCCTATTTGGAAGACAGCGAACCGGTCCGCCTGCTGGGCGGTGCCGTCTACCTCAGCCTGACCCGCAACAGCGGGGCGGCGTTCAGCCTCGGCAGCGACTACACGTTCGTGTTTCCGCTGATCACCTGCGGTGTGATCGCGTGGATCGTGTGGATGGCGCTGCGCCTGCGTTCGGTGCCGTGGGGCGTCGCGCTGGGCCTTGTGCTCGGCGGCGCGCTGGGTAACGCGGCCGACCGGGTCTTCCGCGCGCCGAGCCCGTTCCAGGGGCACGTGGTCGACATGGTGAGCCTCTTCGACCCGCACGGCCAGGTGTGGCCGATCTTCAACGCGGCCGACTCGTCGCTGGTCTGCGGCGTGGTCCTGGCCATCGCACTCGAGTTCACCGGCCGCCAGCGCGACGGCACGAGGGTAAAGGGCAAATGACCACCCGTTCCGTACCCGTCCCGGACGGGCTCGACGGCCTGCGCCTGGACCAGGCCGTGTCCCGCCTCTTCGGGCTGTCGCGCAGCGCCGCGGCCGCGCTGGTGGAGGCGGGCAACGCGCTCGTCGACGGGGTGCCGCGGCCCAAGGCCGACAAGGTCACCGCCGGCTCGTGGCTGGAGGTCACGCTGCCCGCGCCGCCGGCCGCCGTCGAGGTGGTGCCGCAGGCCGTGCCGGGGCTGCGGGTGATCTACGCGGACGACGACATCGTCGTCGTGGACAAGCCGGTCGGCGTGGCCGCGCACCCGAGTCCAGGGTGGACGGGTCCGACCGTGATCGGCGGCCTCGCCGCGATCGGCCACCGCATCTCCACCAGCGGCGCGGCCGAGCGGCAGGGCGTTGTGCACCGCCTCGACGTCGGCACGACCGGCGTGATGGTGGTGGCCAAGAGTGAGCACGCGTACACGGTGCTGAAGCGGGCCTTCAAGGAGCGCGAGGTCGAAAAGCGATACCACGCGCTGGTGCAGGGGCACCTCGACCCGCTGCGCGGCACCATCGACGCGCCGATCGACCGCCACCCCACCCACGACTACAAGTGGGCGGTGATGTCGGGCGGTAAGCCGAGCATCACGCACTATGACACGTTGGAAGCGTTTCCGGCCGCAAGCCTCGTCGATGTGCGGCTGGAAACCGGCCGTACGCACCAGATCCGGGTCCACTTCTCGGCCATGCGGCACCCGTGCGTCGGTGACCTGACGTACGGCGCGGATCCGACGCTCGCTGCCCGATTGGGTCTGACCAGGCAATGGCTGCACGCCCGTGCGCTCAGCTTCCTCCACCCCCGTACGGGGGAAGAAGTTCGCTTCGTCAGCGACTACCCTGATGACCTGGCGCACGCGCTGGACACGCTCCGTGACGCCGCCTGACCACACGGGTCGAGGGCCGAAGACATTCGAGGGAGAGCTACGCCGTGCGCACTGGCGACTTGCTGCGCCGGTTGGACAGCCGGTTGCTGCCGCCGCTGGCAAAGGCGATGTCGCGGCTGGCGCAGGGGCGCCTGCGGATGCGGGTGCTGACCAGCGCCGCGCTGCTCTCGTCGACAGCCGTGCTGCTGACCGCCGTGTGGGCGGCCGACCGGGGCGCGCCCGGCGGCGATCCGACGGTCGGTGACGTCGTGCGGGTCGGCGTGGGCGACGGCCAGTCGATCCCCGGATACGTCGCGTCGAGCCGCAAGGAGCTCGCCCAGCTCGTCGCCACGCCACCGTCCACGGGAGACACGTACGCGCTGGTCACCCTCACGGAGTACCTGGCGCCGGACCGGCTCACCCCGGTGCTGGCGGACGCCTCGGTCGCACAGGTCTTTGGCCGGGTGCCGCTGGCGCAGACCCAGACGCAGATCGTCCACATTCCCGCGGTGCGGATCCCCACCGACGTGGTCGCCGGCATGGCCGAGATCGCCGAGCGCAAGGAGACCGAGGCCGCCGAGTACCGGATGCTGAGCAGCAAGCTGACCGGCGACGGCGAGCGGGAGCGGCAGCTGCGCCAGGTGTACGACAGCGGCGCGGCGGTGGCGATCGCCGAGGCGACCGCGTACCGGTCGAAGTGCTCGTGCGTGTACGCGGCGGTGATTCGTGCCACACCGTCCGCTCTGGAGCAGATCTCCACCCGTTCCGAGGTGCGCGCGGTCGACCCGGCTCCCGAGGTGCGCCGCCTCGACCGGGCCGTGTTCCTGCCGCCGCTGCCCGAGCAGGACGACGTCGTCCGGCCGCCGGCCGACACCGCGCTGCCGACACCCGACCCGACCGCGCCGGCCACGTTCGCTGCCGTCCCGGAGCCGAGCGACAGCGCCGCACCGCCCGAGCCGGCCGTGACCAGCGAGGCGCCGGCCTCGCCCGCCCCGACGACCGCGGAGCCGGCGGAGACCACACCGCCCGCGTCGCCGCCGCCACCGACCGAGCCGGCGACCTCGCCCGCGGCCCCGCAGTGACCTCACGTGCGGTAGCGGTCACTCCGTGCGGCAGCATCCCGGATCACAGACGGCGCGTTGAACTATTGGCCGGCGGGGTTCGTGTCTGGACCGGGTGGCCAGGAAGGAACCGGAAGTGACGCACTGTGTGTGCTTCGCTCGTTGGGCAGATGGTGTGGTCTCAACGAGGATTTGTTCGTAGCCTGTCAGGGCGGGACCGATATGGCGCTGGGAGGGCCGAGCCGTGGAGGGCACCGAGACCGGCTGGGGCCGGCCTGCGGAACCAGCGCCGCGTTGGCGGGCGCTGCTCGACCGTGCCCGAGGCGGCCGAAATGGTGAACAGACGGACGTAGATTTCGATCCGCGCGGGCGCCGGGCGCCGAGCCCGCTGGACGGCCGCGACGACGACGGACCCGCCTTCGACCTGCCACCGCCCCGCCCGCTCGACGGCGGATACGACGACCGGTGGGACGACCAGCGCGGTGGCGACGGCCGTGGCTACGACGGCGGCCGCGGGTTCGAGGGTCCGCCGCCGCGCCCCCGGGGGGCGAACGGCGCGGCCAACGGCACCAACGGCCGCGGCCGCGGCGGCTACGCCCCGCCGGGCGGATACGGCAGCCCGGTGGCGTACGGGAGCCCGGTCGACTATCCCGAGGACGGCTACCCGCCGGACGCGCGCTACGCCGACCAGCGTTACCCCGAGGGTCGCTACGGCGACGGCGGCGGGCGCCGGCCCGAGCCGCCGCGCTACCCGGCCGAGCCGGGCTACCCGGGTCCCGACCCGCGCATGGCGGCGCGGCCCGGCCCGGCGGTCGTGCGCGAGCCGGCCCCGCGCGAGCCCATGCCGCGTGAGCCGGTCCAGCGTGATCCGGCGCCCCGGCCGGTGTCGTCGCCCGGTGGATACAGCCGGTGGGCCGAGCTCGAGGGCGGGTGGCAGCCACCGGCGCCGCCCCGGTCCGCGCCACCGCCGCCCCCGCCGCCCCCGCCGGCACCGCCGCCGGACAACGGCTACGTGCCACAGGTGGAGTTCCGGCAGTCCCGCCCCGACGCGGAGGTGGAGCGGGCGGTCAGTGTGCTCCGGCGCGACCTCGGCATGCCCAAGGTGCTCGCGTTCGCCAACCCCAAGGGCGGCGTGCACAAGACCACCGCGACGGTGCTCGCCGCCGCGACCGTGGGCAGCGTGCGCGGGCGCGGCGTGCTCGCCTGGGACGACAACGAGCTGCGCGGCACCCTCGGCCTGCGGGCCGGCAGCGCGCGGCACGCCCGCACGATCCGGCATCTGATCGCCGACCTGGCCGACGTCGAGGCCCGCCACGGGTTGGAGCTCAAGGAGGAGCTCGACGACTACCTGCGGCACGCCTCCGACGGCTCGTACGACGTGCTGGCCGGTGAGGAGAGCCCGCGGTTCGCGCAGCGCCTCGACCAGTACACGGTGCGCCGGGTGCTGGAGCTGCTCCGCCGCACCCACGACGTGATCTGCGTCGACACCGGCAACAACGTGGAGAGCGCCAACTGGCAGACCGTGCTACAGGCCGCCGACCAGCTGGTCATCACCACGGTGCCGCGCGAGGACGCCGCGTTCACCGCCGACTGGATGCTCGACCTGCTCGACGAGGTGGGCATGGGCGAGCTGGCGGCCAACGCGGTGACGCTGCTCTCCTGCCCGACGCCCGGCCACTCGCCGCTGCTGGAAGACCTGGCCCGGCACTTCTCCACGCGTACCCGGGCGGTGGCCGTCGTGCCGTACGACCCGGCGCTGGAGACCGGCTCCTCGATCGAGTACAACCAGCTCCAGCCGGACACCCGGTCGGCCTGGCTCAAGGCGGCCTCGGTGATGCTGGAGCCGTTCGTCCGTTAGCTCCGCAAGTCTCCGGTGGCGTGATCCAGATGGCACGCTTCGGTGCCGTGTCAGCCGTGTCTGCCGTCGTACCCGCGGGCTAGGCTCGCCTCGAACTGACATTGGGAGGGGGCAGGGTGTCGGAGCCGTCTTACGTGCATCTTCACGTACACACCGAGTACTCGATGCTCGACGGCGCCGCGCGGCTCAAGGATCTTTTCAGCGAGGCCAGGCGGCTGGAGATGCCGGCCCTCGCGATGACCGACCACGGCAACCTCTTCGGTGCCTACGACTTCTTCAAGCAGGCCACCGCCGCCGGCGTCAAGCCGATCATCGGTCTCGAGGCCTACCTGACACCGGGCACCGACCGGCGCGATCGCACCCGCGTGCGGTGGGCCGACGGCGGGGAAAACGACGTCTCCGGCGGTGGCGCCTACACGCACATGACGATGCTCGCCACCGACGCCGGCGGCCTGCAAAATCTCTTCCGCCTCGGGTCGTATTCGAGCCTGGAGGGCTACTTCTACAAGCCGCGCGCCGACCGCGAGCTGCTCCATCGATACGCCAAGGGCATCATCGCCACCACCGGCTGCCCGTCCGGCGAGATCCAGACCTGGCTGCGCATCGGCGACTTCGAGAAGGCGTGCGCGTCGGCGGCCGAGTTCCGCGACATCTTCGGCCCGGACAATTTCTACCTGGAGCTGATGGACCACGGGCTCGACATCGAGACCCGCGTCCGCGAAGACCTGATCCGGCTCGGCAAGCGGCTCAACCTCAAGCCGGTCGCCACCAACGACCTGCACTACACGTTCGACCGCGACGCCGACGCGCACGAGGTGCTGCTCTGCGTGCAGTCCGGCTCGACGATGGCCGACCCCAAGCGGTTCAAGTTCGACGCCCGCGACTTCTACCTCAAGTCGCCGGCCGAGATGCGCAAGCTGTGGGACGCCGAGGTGCCCGGCGCCTGCGACCACACGCTGGAGATCGCCGAAAAGATCGGCGACTACTCGGCGCTGTTCGCCGCGCGTAACCTCATGCCGCAGTTCCCGGTGCCGGCGGGTGAGACCGAGGAGTCGTTCCTGCGCAAGGAGGTCATGCGCGGGCTGGAGCGGCGCTTCCCCAGCGGCGTGCCCGACGACCGGCGCGCCCAGGCGGAGTACGAGCTGGACGTCATCATCAAGATGGGCTTCCCGGGCTACTTCCTGGTGACCGCCGACCTCGTGGCGTACGCGAAGCGTGAGGGCATCCGGGTCGGCCCGGGCCGCGGATCGGCGGCGGGCGCGCTCATCGCGTACGCGCTGGGCATCACCGAGCTCGACCCGATGCAGCACGGCCTGCTGTTCGAGCGGTTCCTCAACCCCGACCGCATCTCGATGCCCGACATCGACATGGACTTCGACGAGCGCCGGCGCGGCGACATGATCCGGTACGCGACGGAGAAGTACGGCGAGGAGCGGGTCGCGCAGATCATCACGTACGGCACGATCAAGGCGAAGGCCGCGATCAAGGACGCGGCCCGGGTGCTCGGTTACCCGTTCGCGATGGGCGACAAGATCACCAAGGCGATGCCGCCGGCGGTGATGGGCAAGGACATCCCGCTCGGCGGCATCTTCGACTCCAGCCACCCGCGCTACCCCGAGGCGGTCGAGTTCCGCCAGCTCTACGACGGCGACGCCGAGGTGCAAAAGATCGTCGACACCGCCAAGGGCCTCGAAGGGCTCAAGCGGCAGTGGGGCGTGCACGCGGCCGGCGTGATCCTTTCCCGCGACCCGCTCGTCGACGTGCTGCCGATCCACAAGCGCGAGCAGGACGGCGCGATCATCACCCAGTGGGACATGGGCGCCTGCGAGTCCATCGGCCTGCTCAAGATGGACTTCCTGGGCCTGCGAAACCTCACGATCCTCGATGATTGCCTCGACGCGATCCGTGACAACCGCGGCATCGACCTGGTGCTCGAAGACCTGCCGCTCGACGACAAGCCGACCTACGAGCTGCTCGCCCGCGGCGACACGCTCGGCGTCTTCCAGTTCGACGGCGGGCCGATGCGGGCGCTGCTGCGCTCGATGGTCCCGGACAACTTCGAAGACATCTCCGCCGTGGGCGCGCTCTACCGCCCCGGCCCGATGGGCGCCAACGCGCACAACGACTACGCCGACCGTAAGAACAACCGCAAGCCGGTCGTGCCGATCCACCCCGAGCTGGCCGACTCGCTGAAAGACATCCTGGGCGACACCTACGGGCTGATCGTCTACCAGGAGCAGGTCATGGCGATCGCGCAGAAGGTGGCCGGCTACACGCTCGGCAAAGCAGACCTGCTGCGCCGCGCGATGGGCAAGAAGAAGAAGGAGATCCTCGACAAGGAGTTCGCGCCCTTCGCCGCCGGCATGAAGGACAACGGCTACTCCGACGCGGCGATCAAGACGCTGTGGGACATCCTCGTCCCGTTCTCCGACTACGCGTTCAACAAGGCACACTCCGCGGCGTACGGCGTGGTGTCCTACTGGACCGCCTACCTCAAGGCCAACTACCCCGCCGAGTACATGAGCGGCTTGCTCACGAGCGTCGGCGACGACAAGGACAAGTCCGCGGTCTACCTGGCCGAGTGCCGGCGCATGGGCATCAAGGTGCTGCCGCCCGACGTCAACGAGTCGATGGCCCGGTTCGCCGCCGTGGGGGAGGACATCCGCTTCGGCCTGGCCGCGGTGCGCAACGTCGGCACCAACGTGGTCGAGGCGATCATGCGGTGCCGCAAGGAAAAGGGCGCGTACACCGACTTCTACGACTTCCTGCGCAAGGTCGACGCCGTGGCCTGCAACAAGAAGACCATCGAATCGCTGATCAAGGCGGGCGCGTTCGACTCGATGGGCCACCCGCGCAAGGGCCTGCTCGCGGTGCACGCCGACGCGATCGACTCGTTCCTCGACATCAAGAAAAACGAGGCGATCGGGCAGTACGACCTCTTCGGCGACGCGTTCGGCGGCGGTGACGACGCGGCCGGCGGCGGCATGGTGGTCACACCGCAGATCCCGGCCGGCGAGTGGGACAAGGGCGACCTGCTCACGTTCGAGCGCGAGATGCTCGGCCTCTACGTCTCCGACCACCCGCTCTTCGGCGTCGAGCACGTGCTCAGCGCCGCCGCCGACATGTCCATCTCCGCGCTCGCCGAGGAGGGCTCGGTCGGCGACGGCGCGGTGGTCACCCTCGCCGGCATCCTCTCCGGCGTGCAGCGGCGCATCACCAAGCAGGGGCGGGCCTGGGCCTCGGCCACGCTGGAAGACCTGGGCGGCGCCGTCGAGGTGCTGTTCTTCCCCAACACGTACGAGATCGTCGGGCAGTACATCGCCGAGGACGCGATCGTCGTGGTGAAGGGCCGGGTCGACCGGCGCGACGACCAGCCGCGGCTGATGGCCATGGACATGTCACTGCCCGACATCACCGCGGCCGACGAGATCAAGCCGGTCGTGCTGGCGCTGCCGCCGTCGCGGTGCACGCCGCCGATGGTCGAGCGCCTGCGCGAGGTGTTGAGCAGCCACCCGGGCAAGGCCGAGGTGCACGTCAAGCTCGTCAACGGCTCACGCGCCACGCTGCTGCGGCTCGGCCCCACCCGGGTCGCGCCGACCACCGCGCTGATGGCCGACCTCAAGGCACTCCTCGGCCCCGCCGCGGTCGCGGGCTGATGTGCCGGTGGCCGCTCGGGCCTGAGAGGATCGGGCCGTGAGCGAGCATCCGAATGGGCGGCCCGAGCCGAAGCGCAAGGGGTGGCCCACGGCGCTGGTCGGCCTCGTTCTGGCGCTCGTTCTGGCCGCTCTCGGCGCGCCGCTCGGCTGGCTGTGGACGGCGCTGGCCCCCGACGTGCCCCTGATCAAGACCGAGGGCGGCGCCCGCCTGACCGACCCGCAGCCGGAGGAGTTCGTGGCCGCGGACGGGTGGTTCACGCTGCTCGGGCTGGGCTTCGGCATCCTCGCGGCCATCGTGGTCTGGGCGCTGCTGCGCCGCCACCGCGGCCCGGTCCTGCTGCTCGGCCTGACGGTGGGCACCGTCGGCGCGGCGCTCGTCGCCTGGTGGGTGGGCACGCTCGCGCACGGCGACTTCGAGCGGCTGGCCGCGAGCGCGCCGGTCGGCACCCCGCTCAGCCAGCCGGCCGAGCTGCGGGCCGGCGGGTTCGAGTGGTTGTGGGGGTTCGTCCCGACGCTCCAGGGCGACGTCCTGCTGCCGGCGTTCGGTGCCGTGGTCATGTACACGCTGCTGGCCGGCTGGTCCCGCTACCCCTCGCTGGTGCCCGAGCCCGAGCCGGCGGCGCCCCTCGCGCTGGAGGCCGCCCCGGAGCTGGTGGCCGACCACGCCTGGCAGCCTCCGCCGGACGTGCCGCGCCTGCCGGCGGGCCCCGACTGGCGCCCCCAGCCGCTCAACGGCATGGGCATCGACGGCCCGGCGAAGGACCCGATGCCCGGCGCCGGCCCCTGGGCCTCCCCACCGCACGGCCCCGCCGCGCCACCCAGCTGAGGTCCGCCGACCGCGAAGATCCAACCCAAGATCAAGATATGGGCTACCGCGACGTCCGCCGTGGTCCATGCCGTTGCTCCCGCGGCCTCACCCGTCCGCCGCTGGTCACGCTGACGGTGTGTGCGGCGCACGAGGCGAGATCTCGGTGAGTTAGGGCGCCTCGACTTTCGGAGTTCGCTCCTGTCGGGTTGTTGGTGGTTGCGGTTAGTGCGCCTCCGGCGGGGCCTCGGGCTCCGGACGGGGCCGCCTGGCCCTTGTTCGCGTTCTTGGTGGCCGTGGCCCGCCAGCCGCCGTCTGATCGTTGCGCCCGCCGCGGCCCCGCGTCTCCCAGGTGACGGGACGATCGGCTCAGGATTTGGACGGCGCGGTGATCGTTAGCCCGAAACCCGTGTGACACGCGGGCACGGACGCGGGTTTTGGGCTAACGATCACCGAAGCGTGGTGGGCACCGGGCTTGCGAAGCCTTGCCCCCAAGATCTCGAAGCCCGGCCCCCGGGCTGGTGACGCTGCGTCAGGATGCTGGCGGTGGTGGGGGCTTGTCCCGCGGAGCTGGCAGTGGACGGCCGGGGGTTTCGGCTCGCCCCGCGAGCCGCCGGCCGGGAGCGGTGCCCGCGGGAGCATGCGGTCCGCAGCTGACGCGGACCTGGGAAAATCTGCCTCGAAGCACCGCCACGACGGACAGCGCCGCCGACCCCGAAGCTCTAGTTGGCGCTGATCGGGACGGCCAGCTCGGCCAAGGGGACGGGCACGGCCCGCACGCGGCCGAGCAGGGCGGCCTCCCTGTTGAGGAGGCGCAGCTCGGAGCGGAGGCGGGCGGCCGTGTCGTCGGCCGCCAGCAGGCGCTGGCGGTCTTCGACGGTGAGCGCGGCCGTGGCGGCGACGAGGTGGGACAGGACGGTGGGGTCTTCGGGCAGCTGCTCGCTGACCTCGGCCAGGTCGACAGTGTCGTCGGTGTCGCCGTCGGCGCGCATCAGGCGCAGGTAGCGCCGGAACACCGACAGCACCCGCGGGGCCAGCAGGTCGGCGAGGTCTTCCTGCCCGCCCGGCTCGGGAAGCCACTCGACCTCGCCGGTCAGGTAGGGCTGGGAGTCGCTGTCGACGTCGGTGAGGCGGAAGCGGCGGCGGCCGACGGTGACGATGTCGAACCGCCCGTCGGGCAGCTCGGTCACCTGGCGCAGCTCCGCCGTGCACCCCACCTCGTGCAGGCTCACGTCGGCGGCCGGCGCGCTCGCGCCGGGGGCGGTGGAGAGCGGGGCCTCCCACCCGCGGCGGATCGCCACCACGCCGAACTCGCGGGGCGTGCCGTCGGGCAGCGCGACAAGGTGGCGCACCAGCTCGCGGTAGCGCTCCTCGAAGATGTGCAGGGGAAGGACGAGACCGGGGAAGAGCACAGTGCCCAACGGAAAGACCGGCAGCCGCGGACTCATCCAGAAAGCCTAACGGAGGAATCTCAAGGCCTGGACCGGCCGGACGGGCGCGCCGGGGTGCCACAAACCGCCGCATAGACTCGGTACGTGCTCAACCGGATCGACCTGCGCGGCGGTGCCACCGACCCGCGCGGCCTGCTGCCCCGTGCCCAGCTCGACGTCTCCGCCGCGGTGGAGACGATCCGCCCGGTCGTGGAGGCGGTGCGCGAGCATGGGTTCGCCGCGGTCCGGGAGGCGACCGAGCGCTTCGACGGGGTGCGGCTGGAGCGGCTTCGGGTGCCGGCCGAGGCGATCGAGGCCGCGGCAGCCCATCTCGACCCCGAGGTGCGGGCCGCGCTGACCGAGGCGATCACCCGGGCCCGCAAGGTGCACACCGACCAGCGGCGCGCCGACGTGACCACGCAGGTGGTGCCGGGCGGCACGGTCACCGAGCGGTGGGTGCCGGTGAGCCGCGTGGGGCTGTATGTGCCGGGTGGCCTCGCGATGTACCCGTCGACCGTGGTCATGAACGTCGTGCCCGCCCAGGTCGCCG
The DNA here is from genome assembly GCF_052068095.1 of Phytohabitans sp. LJ34. Classification (NCBI taxonomy): domain Bacteria; kingdom Bacillati; phylum Actinomycetota; class Actinomycetes; order Micromonosporales; family Micromonosporaceae; genus Phytohabitans; species Phytohabitans sp. LJ34. The sequence continues at coordinate 129,670 of NZ_JBQHDG010000003.1, forward strand.
GCGTCGAGGGCCTGGTGATCACCAGCCCGCCCCAGGTCGACAACGGCGGGCTGCCCGACGCGCGGGTGCTCGCCGCGTGCGCGCTGCTCGGCGTCGACGAGGTCTACTCGGTCGGCGGCGCCCAGGCCATCGCCATGCTGGCGTATGGCGTGGAGGGCCACTGCGAGCCGGTCGACATGATCACCGGGCCGGGCAATATCTGGGTCACCGCGGCCAAGCGGCTGCTCCGCGGGGTGGTGGGCATCGACGCCGAGGCCGGCCCGACCGAGATCGCGATCCTCGCCGACGACACCGCCGACCCGGTGCACGTGGCCGCCGACCTGATCAGCCAGGCCGAGCACGACCCGCTCGCCGCGAGCGTGCTCGTCACGCCCTCCGCGGCGCTGGTCGAGGCGGTCGAGGTCGAGCTGACTCGCCAGGTGGCCGCCACCAAGCACGCCGGCCGCATCACCGAGGCGCTGACCGGTCCGCAGTCGGGCGCCGTGCTCGTCGACGACCTGGAGCAGGGCCTGCGCGTGGTGGACGCCTACGCGGCCGAGCACCTGGAGGTCCAGACCGTCGACGCGCGGGCCTGGGCGCTCCGCGTCCGCAACGCCGGCGCGGTCTTCGTCGGCGCGTGGTCACCGGTGTCGCTCGGCGACTACCTCGCCGGGTCCAACCACGTGCTCCCCACCGGCGGCTGCGCACGCCACTCCTCGGGGCTGTCGGTGCAGTCGTTCCTACGCGGCATCCACGTGATCGAGTACGGCGAGGCGGCCCTGCGCGACGTGGCCGGCAAGGTGGTCACGCTCGCCAACGTCGAAGACCTGCCGGCGCACGGCCAAGCGGTGGAGGCGCGGTTCAGGTGAGTCTCCCCATCCGCGACGACCTGCGCGGGCTCACGCCTTATGGCGCGCCTCAGCTCGACGTGCCGGTCCGGCTCAACACCAACGAAAACTCGTACCCCGTGCCCGACGCGGTGGTCGAGGCGATCGGCAAGGCGCTCCAGGCCGAGCTGCGCGACCTCAACCGCTACCCCGACCGCGACGCGGTCGCGCTGCGGGCCGACCTCGCCGCCTACCTGGGGCACGGGCTCACCGGCGAGCGGGTCTGGGCCGCCAACGGGTCCAACGAGATCCAGCAGCAGCTGCTCCAGGTCTTCGCCGGCCCGGGGCGCACCGCGCTCGGCTTCACCCCGGCCTACTCGATGCATCCGCTCCTCGCCAAGGGCACCGGCACGGCCTGGGTCGACGGCTACCGGGCCGAAGACTTCGGGCTCAGCGCGGCCCACGCGGTCGAGCAGGTCGAGCGCCACCGCCCCGACATCGTGTTCCTCTGCTCGCCCAACAACCCTACCGGCACCGCCCTCGACCCGGCCGTGGTCACCGCTGTGCTCGACGCGGCGCGCGGGATGGTGGTGGTCGACGAGGCGTACGCGGAGTTCGCCCGGCCCGGCACCCCGAGCGCGCTGAGCGTGCTGCCCGGCCACCCGCGGCTCGTGGTGACCCGCACGATGAGCAAGGCGTTCGGGTTCGCCGGCGGGCGGCTGGGCTACCTCGCGGCCGACCCCGAGGTGGTCGACGCGGTGCAGCTCGTGCGCCTGCCGTACCATCTCTCCTCGCTCACCCAGGCCGCCGCCCGCGCGGCGCTCGCCCACCGCGGCGCGCTGCTGGCCACCGTCGAGGCGATCAAAGAGCAGCGCGACCGCATCGTCACCACGCTCCGGTCGCGCGGCTTCCGGGTCGCCGACAGCGACGCCAATTTCGTCTTGTACTCCACCGGTGGCGACCAGAAAAAGGCATGGCGTGAGCTGCTCGACCGTGGTGTGCTCGTGCGCGATGTCGGCCTGCCCGGCTGGCTGCGCGTGACCGCTGGGACGCCCGCGGAGACGGACGCCTTCCTTTCGTCAGTGGAGGTCCTTCCTTGAGTCGCACCGCCCGCATCGAGCGGATCACCAAAGAGACCAAGGTGCTCGTCGAGATCGACCTCGACGGCAGCGGCAAGGGCGAGATCAGCACCGGGGTCGGCTTCTACGACCACATGCTCAACCAGATCGCGCGGCACGGCGGCTTCGACCTGACCGTCAACACCGTCGGCGACCTGGAGATCGACGCGCATCACACGATGGAGGACACCGCGCTCGCGCTGGGCGCGGCGTTCGCGGAGGCGCTCGGCGACAAGGCGGGCATCCGGCGGTACGGCTCGGCCGTCGTCCCCATGGACGAGGTGCTCGTGCAGGCCGCGGTCGACCTGTCCGGCCGGCCGTACGTGGTGCACGACGAGCCCGCCCTCGCCCCGTACATCGGGCCGGTCTACCCGACGAGCATGACCCGCCACGTGTGGGAGTCGTTCGGCCAGGCGGCGAAGGTGACGCTGCACGTGACCGTGCTGCGGGCCGCCCGCCCCGGCGGCCACCCCGACGCGCACCACGTGGTCGAGGGCCAGTTCAAGGCGGTGGCGAGGGCCCTGCGCGAGGCGACCTCGATCGACCCGCGTGCGGCGGGTGCGGTGCCGAGCACCAAGGGGACGCTGTGAGCTCCGTCGCCCCGGTCGCCCTGTTCGCACTCGCCGGCGTGCTGGCCGGTGGCGCATGGTCTTTGCACAAGCAGGGTGCCGCGCGGGCCGCGGTCGGCGTCGTCGCGGTGCTCGCCGCGCTCGCGGCCGGCGGTGGCCTGTTGTGGCTGATGCCGGGGGAGGGCTGACATGGCGCCCAGCGTGGTGGTCCTCGACTACGGCTCGGGCAACCTGCGCTCCGCCGAGCGGGCCCTGGCGCGGGCTGGCGGCGACGTGACGGTCACGCCCGACCTCGACGCGGCCGCCGCCGCGGACGGCCTCGTCGTGCCGGGTGTCGGTGCGTTCGCGGCGTGCATGGCCGGCGTCGACAAGCTGGGCGCCGGGCCGGTCATCGCCGAGCGGGTCGCCGCCGGGCGTCCGGTGCTCGGCATCTGCGTCGGCGCCCAGATCCTCTTCGAGTACGGCGACGAGCACGGCACCGTCACCCAAGGCATCGGCCTGATCCCCGGCGGCGTGACCCGGCTGCCCGCCGAGCGCGTGCCGCACATGGGGTGGAACACTGTCGAGCCGGCCGCCGGCTCGGTGCTCTTCGCCGGGATGGCGCCGGGCACGCGGTTCTACTTCGTCCACTCGTACGCGGCTTTCGGCTCGGGTCCGGGCGTGACCACGTGCACGCACGACGTGCCGTTCGTGGCGGCGGTCGAGCGGGGCTCGCTGTCGGCGACCCAGTTCCACCCGGAAAAGTCCGGCGACGCCGGTGCGGCGCTGCTGCGCAACTGGGTCGGGACGCTCGCCGGTGTCGCGTCCGGGGTGTCGGGTGGTGTCGCGTCGGCGCCGGGGGCGCCCGGGGTGTCGGGTGGTGTCGCGTCGGCGCCCGGGGTGCCCGGGGTGTCTGGCGGTGTCTAAGGAGCGGGCCAGACGCCGGGCCGAGCGGGAGGCGCTCGCGGCCCGGGAAAAGGCGAAGGCCGCTCGCCGGCGCCAGCGCCGTGACGCGCTGCGCCGCCTCAAGCCCACCCTGCCGCGCCGCCGCCGCACCGGCACCCTGCTCGCCCGCCGCAGCCGGGCGCAGCGGGCCGGCATCGTGGCGGTCTCCGCGGTGCTGATCGCCGCCACCTGGTTCCTCGTCGATCCGCTCGGCCTGCGCCTGGTGCTGATCGTCCTGCTTATGCTCGTCCTCCCGGCCGTCGTGGTGATCGCGCTCGGCCGCCGTACCTGATCGTTTTTGGAGCCTCCGTGAGCCTTGTCCTCCTCCCCGCCGTCGACGTCGCGGGCGGCCAGGCCGTCCGTCTCGTGCAGGGCGCCGCCGGCAGCGAGACCGTCTACGGCGACCCGCTCGACGCCGCCCTCGCCTGGCAGCGCGACGGCGCCTCGTGGGTCCACCTCGTCGACCTGGACGCCGCGTTCGGCCGGGGCTCCAACGCGGAGCAGCTGGCGGAGGTCGTGGGCCGGCTCGACGTCGACGTGGAGCTGTCCGGTGGCATCCGCGACGACGAGTCGCTGCGCCGCGCGCTCGACACCGGCGCTGCCCGGGTCAACATCGGCACCGCCGCGCTGGAAAACCCTGAGTGGTGCGACCGGGTCGTGTCCGAGTACGGCGAGCGGGTCGCCATAGGGCTCGACGTCCGCGGCCACACCCTCTCGGCGCGCGGGTGGACCAAGGACGGCGGCGACCTCTTCGAGGTGCTGGAACGGCTGGAGAAGGCCGGCTGCCAGCGGTACGTGCTCACCGACGTGCACCGCGACGGCACGCTCACCGGCCCCAACCTCGACCTGCTCCGCGAGGTCTGCGCCCGCACCGACCGCCCGGTCATCGCCAGCGGTGGTGTGTCCACACTGGACGACCTGCGCGCGCTCGCCGGCCTGGAGTCCGAAGGCGTCGAGGGTGTCATCGTCGGCAAGGCGCTGTACGCGGGGGCGTTCACGGTGCCGGAGGCGCTGGCGGCACTGGCATGAGCGTGGCCGTGCGGGTGATTCCCTGCCTCGACGTGGACGCCGGCCGGGTGGTCAAGGGCGTCAACTTCGTCGACCTGCGCGACGCGGGCGACCCGGTCGAGCTGGCCGCCGCCTACGACGCGGCCGGCGCCGACGAGCTGACGTTCCTCGACGTGACCGCCTCGTCCGACGACCGCGGCACGATGCTCGACGTGGTGCGGCGCACCGCCGAGTCCGTCTTCATCCCGCTCACCGTCGGCGGGGGAGTCCGCTCGGTGGACAATGTGGACACTCTGCTCCGCGCCGGCGCCGACAAGGTGGGCGTCAACACCGCGGCGATCGCCCGCCCTTCACTCATAGCGGAGATCGCCGACCGGTTCGGCAACCAGGTGCTGGTGCTCTCGCTCGACGTGCGCGCCACACCCGACACGCCGAGCGGCTACGAGGTCACCACCCACGGCGGCCGGCGCGGCACCGGCATCGACGCGGTCGACTGGGCGCGGCGCGGCGCCGAGCTCGGCGCCGGCGAGATCCTGCTCAACTCGATGGACGCCGACGGCACCAAGGCCGGCTTCGACCTGCCGCTCATCCGCGCGGTCCGCGAGGTCGTCGAGATCCCGGTCATCGCCAGCGGCGGCGCCGGCGAGCGCGCCCACTTCCCGCCCGCGGTCGAGGCCGGCGCCGACGCGGTACTGGCGGCCAGCGTGTTCCACTTCGGCGAGCTGACGATCGGCGAGGTGAAGGAGACCCTGCGCGAGGCCGGCAACCCCGTGCGCTGACCCGCGGCTCAGCGCCATGACCCGGCCCGGCGTGGCCCGGCCCGGCGTGGCCCGGCCCGGCGTGGCCCGGCCCGGCGTGGCCCGGCCCGGCCGTTGACCCGTGGCCCAGCGGCCGGCCCGGCGCGGCCCGAGCCGGCCCGAGCCGGCGTGGCCCGAGCGGACCCGGGCCGGGCCCGGTCCGAGCCGGCCCGGCAGCGGTGAAGCCGGATTGAAGCACGGCCGTGGTACTGATCCGTTCATGCAGATCGCGATCGTGCTCTACCCGGGCCTGACGGCACTGGACGCCATCGGGCCCTACGAGGTGCTGCGGCTGCTGCCCGACGCCGAGGTACGGTTCGTCGCGGCGGAGCCCGGGCCGGTCGTCGCCGACAGCGGTGTGCTCTTCCTCGGCGCCACCCACGGCTACGCCGAGACGCCCCGACCGGACGTCGTGCTCGTCCCCGGGTCCGGCCCGCGAACCGCGACGACGATGGCCGACACCGCGCTGGGCGACTGGCTGCGGCAGGTACACGAGACCACACAGTGGACGACGTCGGTCTGCACCGGCGCGCTGATCCTCGCCGCCGCCGGCATCCTCGACGGGCAGCCAGCCACGACCCACTGGAACGTCGTCCGCGCCTTGGCGGCCATGGGCGCCGAGCCGCGTCCGGGGGAGCGGATCGTGCGGGCCGGCAAGGTGGTCACCGCCGCGGGCGTCTCCGCCGGCATCGACCTCGGCCTGTGGCTCGCCGGGGAGATCGCCGGCCGGGAGCACGCGGAGACGATCCAGCTGTACATCGAGTACGACCCGGATCCGCCCTTCGACGCCGGCCACCCGAGCAAGGCGAGCGCGGCCGTCCTAGGCAACGCCAAGGCGCTCGGCAGGAGGGTCGCGGTCAATCCGTCCGAGGCCCGCGCGGTGGCCACGGTCGCCTGGCGGCGGGTACTCACCAAGTTTCGCGAACGGCGGGGTGTGTCATGACGGGATTTCCCACCGACCCGGCGGGGCTGCCGGAGGCGACCGGGCCGGCGTTGCTGGAGCTGGCTCACGGCGACACCTTCGACCTGCGGATCGGTCCGGTGGCCAAGCGGCTCGGCGACGCCACCGTGCGCATGCTCGGCTACAACGGCTCGATCCCCGGCCCGACCCTCAAGGTGCCGCAGGGCGCCGAGATCCAGGTCGACGTCACCAACCGCGGCGACCTGGACACCACCGTCCACTGGCACGGCCTGCGCCTGGACAACAGGTACGACGGCGTGCCGCACGAGACACAGGCGCCCATCCCGGTGGGCGGCGGCTTCAGCTACCGGATCCAGTTTCCCGACCCCGGCCTGTACTGGTACCACCCGCACATCCGCGAGGACTACACCCAGGAGCTGGGCCTGTACGGCAACATCCTGGTGGTGCCCGCCGAGCCCGATTACTGGCCGCCGGTCGACCGGGAGTTCGTCCTCACGCTCGACGACCTGCTCGTCGAGGACGGCGCGATCGCCCCGTTCAGCACCACCGAGATCACGCACGTGGCCATGGGGCGCTACGGCACCGTGCTCCTGGTGGCGGGACAGACCGACCTCCAGCTGACCGCCGGCGCCGGCGACGTGGTGCGGCTGTGGCTCACGAACACGGCCAACACCCGGGTGTTCAACGTCCGCCTGCCGGGGGCCTGGATGAAGCTTGTCGGCGGCGACAGCGGCCGGATGGAACGCGCCGAGCTGGTCGACGAGGTGCTGCTGGCGCCGTCCGAGCGGGCGGTCGTCGACGTCCTCCTGGACCGGCCGGGCGAGCTGGCGTTGGAGCACCACACGCCGGGCCGGGTGCACCGCCTCGCCGCCGTGAAGGTGGGTGAGCGGCCGGCGGCGCCGTCGGTCGCCGCGCGTTTCGCGGTGCCGCGCGAAGCCCCGGAGCTGCGCGCCGAGCGGCAGCGGCTCGCCCGGTGGATCGCCGCCCCGCCGGACAAGACCCTGGCGCTCGTCGCCGAGATGGACGGCCAGGGCCATCACCATCATCACCATCACCACGGTCACGGCGACGGCGGCGGCATCGAGTGGGAAGACGAGATGGTGGACGTCAACCGGCAGACCACCACGGCCAACATGCGGTGGCGGATCGTCGACCGCGGCACCGGCGCTGCCAACGCCGAGATCGACTGGCGTTTCACCGTGGGTGAGCGAGTCAAGATCCGACTGGTGAACGAGATGGACTCCGACCATCCCATGCACCACCCGTTCCACATCCACGGCGCCGGCCGTTTCCTGGTGCTCACGCGCGACGGGGAGGTCGAGCCCAACCTCGTCTGGAAGGACACCGTGCTGATACGCACCGGGGAGGTCGTCGACATCCTCCTCGACGTGACCAACCCCGGGCTCTGGATGGCCCACTGCCACATCGCCGAACACATGCAGGGCGGCATGATGTTCAGCTTCGAGGTCACCCGCGACGCCGTAGCCGGCTGACCGCCGCCGCGGCTGACCGGTCCCAGCCGCGAAGCCGCGGCTGGCTGACCGGCGAGTGCCGCCAAAAGCCGCGGCTGACTGAGTGGTCGGTCAGGGGGCGAAGGCCGCGCGCACCGCCGCCGCGTAGTCGGGCTCGGTCAGGGTCCAGGTGGCGCTTGGGCCGGGTGGGCGGCTCCGGGTCAGGATGCCGTGCATGGTGTCGACGGTGCTGGAGAGGCCCGACCGCGGACGCGTGCGCCAGAGTGTCTCGCCGGTGGCCGTCAGGCGGAAGAAGCCATCCTGGACGGTGACCAGGTCGGCGCCGCACAAGCGCTGGATCGCGCTCTCCACCTCGTCGCGGGCGGGGATTGCATCCTGCAAATGCTCAGCGGTGGCGAGCAGCCCGGCCAGCGGGACGCCTTCGGGCCGGCGCGTGTTGGGTGACCTCAGGTGCCGGCCGGAGCCGCCGCCGATGACCACCGAGACGAAGATCCAAGCGTCGCTCCTATCCCAACCCGCCTCCGCCATGGCGACATCTTGCCTTGGTGGGCCCGCCTCCCGGAAGTCCATGTGATTTGCTGATCAGTATGCTGCTTCCTCGATCCGCGGACGCCACCCTCCACGATGGACAGTTCTTGCTGGCCGAGGGGGCCGGCCTCGGCGGGCCACCGGCGATCACCGCTCTGGTGCGTGAGCTGCTGCCCCTTCCGCTGAGCGACGGATCAGACCTGACTTTCCGGGTCGTAGCGGACGGGAGCCTGGGCGCCGAGGGATACCACCTGTCGGTCACCCCGGACGGGGTAACCGCGACCGCCGCGACCGAAGACGGGCTGCGCTGGGCGGTCCAGTCGCTCCTCCAGCTCGTGCCGGCCGGAGAGCCGCGCCGGCTGCCGTGCGTCGAGGTCACCGACCGCCCCGCGTACCCGTGGCGCGGCTCGCTGCTCGACGTCGCCCGCTGGTGCCACCCGATGCCGTTCCTGCGGCGGTACGTCGACCTGCTCGCCATGCACAAGCTCAACACCCTCCACCTGCACCTGACCGACGACCAGGGGTGGCGCTTCGAGGTGCGCAAGTACCCCCGGCTCACCGAGGTGGGCGGCTTCCGCCGCGAGTCACCGGCCGGGCACGCGCGGGAGGGGCGCTCCGACGGTGTACCCCACGGGGGTTTCTACACGCAGCGGGAGCTGAGCGACCTCGTCGCGTACGCCGCGCGGCGCGGGGTGCGGATCATGCCGGAGATCGACCTGCCCGGCCACACCCAGTCGGCGATCGCCGCCTACCCCGAGCTGGGCAACCTGCCCGGCCGCCAGCTCGAGACGCGTACCACATGGGGCATCTCGTCCCACATCCTCAACCTCTCCGACGCCACGCGCAGCTTCGTGCTCGACGTGCTCGACGAGGTGGTCGAGGTGTTCCCGTTCGAGTACGTGCACGTCGGCGGCGACGAGGTGCCCACCGAGGAGTGGCGGGCCAGCCCCGACGCGCTCGCCCGCGCGGCCGAGCTGGGCCTGGGCGACGTGGCCGACCTTCAGGGGTGGTTCACCGGGCTGCTCGCGGAGCACCTGGCCGCGCGCGGCCGCAAGGTGGGCGTGTGGGACGAGCTCGTCGACCGGCAGGCACCGCCCGGCGCCACGGTCTTCGCGTGGCAGGGCGAGCGCCGGGTGGGCGTGGCGCTGGCCGCCGGCCACCCGACCGTCGCGGCGCCGCAGAGCCATACGTACCTCGACTGGGCCGAGACGGTGGACGACCCGGACGAGCCGCTCGCGATCAACGGCCCGCTCCCGCTGGAGAAGGTGTACGGCTACCGGCCCGACGACGGCGTGATCGGCGTGCAGGGGCAGGTGTGGAGCGAGTACCTGCCGACGACCGACCTGGTGGAGTGGCGGGCGTTTCCGCGGCTGGCGGCGATCGCCGAGCTGGGGTGGAGCGGGCCGGGCGGCGACTTCGGCGAGTTTCGGCAGCGGCTAGCGGGCCACCTCGGCCGGCTCGACCGCATGGGGGTCCGCTACCGGCCGCTCTGACACCGTGAAGAGCGGGATGAACACGTGCGCGAGCGGCCCGATCGCCACCGCGTAGAGCACCGTCCCCACGCCCACGGTCCCGCCCAACAGCCAGCCCACCGCGAGCACCGTCACCTCGATCACCGTGCGCACCACGCGGATCGAGCGGCCCGGCTTCAGCGCCACGAAGCCGGTCATCAGCCCGTCCCGCGGCCCCGGGCCGAGGCGCGCGCCGATGTAGAGGCCGGTCGCGACGCCGTTGAGCACGATGCCGCCCACGAGAAACGCGATGCGTAGGGCGAGCGGCTCGGCGGTGGGCAGCACGGCCAGCAGCGCGTCCACGGCGAGGCCGATCACGACGACATTGGCCACCGTGCCGATGCCGGGGCGCTGGCGCAGCGGGATCCAGAGCAGCAGCACGGCCGCGCCGACCAGGATCACGATCCAGCCGAACCGCAGGCCGGTGACCTCGGAAAGCCCCTGGTGGAACACGTCCCACGGGTCGAGGCCGAGCCGCGACTCGATCATCAGGGCCATGCTGGCGCCGTAGAGCACCAGCCCGGCGAAGAGCTGTGTCAGCCGGCGAGTGGCCCGCTCGATCGTGAACATGGTGTCCACTCTCCGGCCAGATTGGTATCCTCACCAATGGCCAATCTTGGGAGGGTGGCATGACCAGCACCGTCAGAGGGAGCCAGCTCGCGCGCCTGCTCGGCCATTGGCACGCGCTGCCGGGCCGCCGGCGCAACCCCGACTACGCCGCGCTCGCGGGCGCAATCCGGGGCCTGCTCGCCGACGGGCGCCTGCCGCTGGGTGTGCGACTCGCGGCCGAGCGCGAGCTCGCCGACGCACTCAAGGTGAGCCGCACCACGGTGACCGCGGCCTACCGGGAGCTGCGCGAGTCGGGCCACCTCACCAGCCGGCGTGGGGCCGGCAGCTGGACCACGCTCCCCGGCGGGCACAAGGTGGCCAGCTCGGGCCTGTGGACCCCGCAGGACGACCTCGACATGATCGACCTCGGGTGCGCCGCGCTCGCCGCCCCGCCCGAGCTGATGCCGGCCGCCGCGGCCGCCGCGCAGGGCCTCCACCGCTACCTGTCCGGTGCCGGCTACCACCCCACCGGCATCATCGAGCTGCGCGAGGCGGTGGCCCGGGGGTACACCGAGCGGGGCCTCCCCACCAGCCCCGACCAGATCATGGTCACCAGCGGCACCCAGCACGCCCTCGACCTGGTGCTGCGGCTGATGGCGCCGCCCGGCGCGCCGGTGCTCCTGGAGTCGCCCACCTATCCCAACGCGCTTGCCGCACTGTCCGCGCGGCGCGCGCGGATCGCCACCCACGGCCTCGACACCGGCGAGGGGTGGGACGCCGACCTGCTGCTCGACGGCCTGCGGCAGACCCGGCCACGGCTGGCTTACCTGATCCCCGAGTTCCAGAACCCCACCGGCCACCTCATGCCAGCCGGGCTGCGCGAGCGCGTCGTGGCGGCCGCACACGCCGCCGGCACCGACCTGGTGATCGACGAGTCCTTTGTAGACCTCCCACTCGACGGCACCGAAATGCCGCCGCCGGTCGCCTGCTACGACCGCCATTCGCGGGTGGTCTCGATCGGCGGGATGAGCAAGCCCTACTGGGGCGGCCTCCGCATCGGCTGGGTGCGCGCCTCGGCCCCACTGGTGCAGCGGCTGGCCGCGCTGCGGGTCGGCGTCGACATGGCCAGCCCGGTGCTCGACCAGCTCGTGGCCGTGCAGCTGCTGGAGCTCGCCGACGTCATCGTGCCGCAGCGCCGTCGCCAGCTCGCCGAGCAGCGCGACGCGCTCGTCGCGGCCCTCCGGCGCGAGCTGCCCGAGTGGGGCATCCGCGTGCCGAGCGGCGGCGTGACACTCTGGGCCGAGCTCGACGGCCCGGTCTCGAGCGCCCTCTCCCGCGCGGCCGAGGAGGTCGGCGTGCGGCTGGCGCCCGGCCCGCGCTTCGGGGTCGACGGCACGCTGGAGCGGTTCGTCCGCCTCCCGTTCACGCTGCCCGCCTCCGACCTCGAAGACGCGGTCAAGCGCCTGGCCGCCGTCCGCTACGACCTCGACCGCACCCGCCGTCCACAGTGGCGCGAGCCGGCGATCCTCACCTGACAGATTTGAGGTCCAGGCCGCTGCTCTCGCGGCCTCACCGAGGCCTTGCCCGGTCAGCGTCGCCGCTCGTCGTGGCGCTGCTTGGAGGCAGATTCTTTCCCAGATCCGCGTCAGCTGCGGACCGTATGCGCGGGGTCCCCGGGGAAACGTGGAGCGCAGCGGAGCGTTTTCTTGGGGTGCTTTCCCGCGGGCACCGTTCCCGGCCGGCGGCTCGCCAGGGCGAGCCGAAATCCCCGGCCGTCCACTGCCAGGTCCGCGGGACAAGCCCCAACCTGCGACATCCCGACCCGCCGTCCAGGTCCAGATTGTTGGCCGGTATTTCGGTGCTGGCCAGAGCGGGTGTCGCCGGTTCGGCACGGTCGCGCGAGAGGTGGTCTGGGGTGCCTGTGGTGCGTTAGGTGTCCAGGGTGGTGCCGCAAGGCCTTGATCGGCGACGAGGATGGGGCAAGTCCCGGTGATCGTGGTCGTTCAGACCCCCTGGAGGGGGTCCAGATGACCACGATCTACAACACGGCCCGCCGATCAAGGGACCTGTGCGAGCGGAGGCCTGGGTGCGGCCTGACCAGCACCAAAACACCGGCCATCGATCAAGGGGCAAGGCTTCGCAAGCCCGGTGCCCACCACGCTTCGGTGATCGTTAGCCCAAAACCCGCGTCCGTGCCGGCGTGTCACACGGGTTCCGGGCTAACGATCATGACGCATCCCGGATGCTGAGCCACCTCCCCAAACAGTGGGAAAGTCGGCCGGTGACCCGCCGGTCCTTGTGTTTCGCGGCCCGGTCAACCCCTCAGCCGCAGCCAGCGGGCGAAGCCCGGCCATGCCGTATGCCGTCGTCCTCCCGCACGGAGAGCAGACCAGCGCCACGGCCTCCACACCACGACAAAACGCGCCGATCAGACGGCGGCTGGCGGCCCCGGCGCTGCGCCGCTCACACCGTCGCGGCGGTTACTCGCGGCGACGAAACGCCCGTTGCTTCCTGGAGCGCCCATCCAGCAGACATTGTGGACAAACGTCGACAGCCGCCTGGCGCGAGCCCAATCCAGCCGCCCTCGCGTCCTCCCCTCCGGTTGCGCGAGGTGAGCGTGACCAGCGGCGGACGGGTGAGGCCGCGGGAGCAACGGCATGGACCACGACGGGCGTCGCGGTAGCTCAAATCTCTGTCTATATAAGGGATTCAGGGATCGAAGCTGTCTTCGGATCGGTCGAGGGCGAGCCCAGGCGGATGCCCACCTGGGCTCGCCCTCCACGTCGGTCAGATCTCGGCGAGGCTGCCTTCGTACATCTTGTCGATCTCGCCGGTGAAGTTGGCCTCCACCACGCGGCGCTTGATCTTCATGGACGGGGTCATCTCCCCGTCTTCGATCGTGAGATCACGGTGCAGGATCGTGAACTTCTTGACTGTCTCCCACCGGTTGAGCTTGGCGTTCAGCTCCTCGACGTAGCCGGCCACCATCGCCCGGGCCTCGGGCGAGCCGGCGATCTCGGCGTAGGTCTTGCCGGCGTGCGGGCCGCCGGCCGCCCACCCCACGATCGCGTCGGGGTCGAGGGTGACCAGCATCGTGCAGAAGTTGCGGCCCTGGGTGATCACGACCACCTGCGACGTGTACGGGCACAGCGCCTTGAACATGCCCTCGATGTGCGACGGTGCGATGTACTTGCCGCCGGACGTCTTGACCAGGTCCTTCTTGCGGTCGGTGATGCGCAGGAAGCCGTCCGGGTCGAGCTCGCCGATGTCGCCGGTGCGGAAGAAGCCGTCGTCGGTGAACGCGGCGGCCGTCTCCTCGGGCAGGTTGTGGTAGCCGCGCATGACCGGCTTGCCGCGCAGCAGGATCTCACCGTCTTCGGCGATCTTGCATTCGAGGTCGCCCAGCGCGGGGCCGCACGTGCCGATCTTGACCCAGTCGCGCCGGTTGACGAAGTTGCCGGCGCTGGTCTCGGTGAGCCCGTACCCCTCGCCGATCGGTAGGCCCGCCGCCGCGAAGAACTCGGCGATCGGCACCGACAGCGGCGCCGCGCCGGAGACGAGCTTGTGGATGCGGCCGCCGAGGCGGGCCTGGAGCTTGCTGAAGACGAGGCGGTTGGCGAGGCCGTACCGCATCGCGAGGCCGCGCGGCACCGGCTTGCCGGCCTGCTCCAGCGCCACCTTCTGCTTGCCGGTGCGCACCGCCCACGCGAAGATCTTCGCCTTGGCGCCGCCCGCGTCCTGGGCCGACGACACCGCGCGGTTGTACACCTTCTCGAAGATGCGCGGCGCGCCGCACATCAGCGTGGGCTTGACCACCGCGAGGTTGTCGACGAGCTTGTCGAGGCGGCCGTCCACATAGGTCGGCATGCCGACGTGGATGATGCCGGTGATCAGCGTCTTGCCGAACGAGTGGGAGAGGGGCAGCCACAGGTACTGGAGGTCTTCCGGCTCCATCAGGCCCGGTCCGGCCTGCGCGACCGCCTCCCAGCACCACCCGCCGTGCAGCAGCTCGACGCCCTTGGGGCGCCCGGTGGTGCCCGACGTGTAGATCAGCGTGGCCAGGTGGTCGTGGGTGATGCCCTCCACGATCTTTTCGATCATGTCGGGCTCCGCCTTCAACCGCTCGGCGCCCACTTCCTCCAGGTCGGCGAGTGTGGTCTGCGGTGGCGCGGCGGCCGGATCGGCCGGGCCGTCGATGAGCACGACGTGCTTGACGGCCGGCACGCTGGCGCCGGCTAGCTTGCCCGCCTGGGTGGCGTTTTCGGCGATGACGACGGTCGAGCCCGAGTCGCCGATGATGTACGCGACGTCTTCCGGCTCGGTCGTCGGGTAGACCGTGGTGGTCGCGCCGCCCGCGCACATGACGCCGAGGTCGGCCAGCACCCACTCCAGCCGGGTGTTGGAGATGATGGCGACGCGGTCTTCCATGCCGACGCCGAGCCCGATCAGCCCGGCGGCGATCGCCTTGGACCGGCGGCCGATCTCCGACCACTTCAGCCAGACCGGCCCGGAGTCGTCCGGCGCGGGATGGGCCAGTGCCTCGCGGTCGGGAGTCGCCGCGACGCGTTTCAGGAACATGTCCGGTATGGACCGGTAGGGGATATCAAGAGACATAGCTGGGGGCCGCCTCACAAGTCAACAACGTGACCGCCGTCACGCTAGTGTGTTACTGAACGGTAGTGGTGGACCGGCCCTGTCGCCAAGACCCACCGACCTCCCATCCACATCGTGTCTCGGCCCACCACGCCGACTGGGGTTGCGGGGGCGGTGGGACTGGGGGACCATGGGTGGGCCGGTTGCTGTTGAGCTTTCGGAAGTGATCCCGGCCTTTCTCCGGACGGTGGGAGGTCGGGTTTCGCGCTTTCTGGGATCGTCATAGGCGCAGCTCGGTGATCTTCTTGATCAAGGGATCGATTCGCTTTCGCCAGTCCCCGCCCGCGCCGTAGGACCAGGCTATGCAGTCGGCGGCTGCCAATAATGGCTCCTCGTGTCACGTAACTGTGCATATGACAGCTCCTTGAGCGAAGGCATCGCTTTGCGAGCCTTGGCGATGGTTTCCCGGTCCCGGTGATCCTGGCCGTCCATCGATTCCAGGATCAAGGAGCGTGCCGATGCCCGAGTGATCGTCAGATCGCCGAGGAGCTGCTAGAGGCAGGCCTCTCGCGCCGCGACGGCGGGTCCGTCGCAAAGGTAGATCCTCCCGCGCGCCCGGCTTGTCGCGATGACGCCCAGAATCTCCCGGCGGCGGGAGTCTCGCTCTTTCACCATGTGCACGCGCCGCTGCCCGGGTTTGGCGAATCCGCGCAGGATCGTCCGAGCCTTTGGTAAATCGGCTGGTTCGTAGATCGCCGCACAAAGCAGATATGTGCCGTGGCGTTCGGACTCGTCGACGAAGACGTGCACCGCGCCATCTTGGCAGAGCTTCAGGAACCAAACTGTCCGCCGGGCATTTGTGATTTAGCCAAAATGAACGGTCGCACCCTATCGTTCTATAGACAGGGTGCGACCGATCGTCCGGTGCGTTTTGGGACTAGTCGTCGTCCCCGCCACGACCCTTGCCGCTGCGGTCGTCGTCTCCGCCGCGACCGCTGTCGTCGTCTCCGCCGCGACCGCTGTCGTCGTCTCCGCCGCGGCCGCTGTCGTCGTCTCCGCCGCGGCCGCTGTCGTCGTCTCCGCCGCGGCCGCTGTCGTCGCGGTCGTCGTCTCGGTCGGACTTGACGATGGCGCCGGTCTCGCGGTCGACGTAGACCTTGTGCTCCACGCCGCCCTTCACGATCTCGATCTTCCAGGTCGGCCGGCCGTGCTCGAACTCCCGTTCGGTGTCGACCACCGTGCCGCCGCCGGTGGTGGCGAGCGCGATGTCGATCGCCCGGTCGCGGCCGATCGCGTCGGCGGCGGGCGCCGTCGACGTCGGGTCGTCCGACGGGGATGACGCAGACGCCGAGACTGCCACGCCGAAGCCGTCGTCCGCGGCGCCTCCGGTGAGCGCCGCACCCGCCGCCGCCCCGGTCGCGACGATCCCGGCGGCGGCCACCGCGCTGACCAGTACCAGCAATGTCTTGCGTGCCATGACGTACCTCCTTGTCGACATGAGGTTCGCCCGACGCGGCCTAGGGGCGCGCTGTGGCAACGCTAAGGCCGCGCTAAGAGCGCGGCGGCTGAGGCTACGGCCGCGCCAAGAGCTCCAGCGTCACCACCGCGCCACCGGTCGGGGAGTTGGACAGGCGCAGGACCCGCCCGGCGCGGCGGGCGATGTCCAGGCCGAGGCCGGTGGAGCCGGCGCCGCTCTCGCCCCGCTCGCCAGCACCCGCGGGCAGCCCGGGGCCCTCGTCGGTGACGGTCAGCACGCCGTCGCCGCCGAGGCTCACCCCGAACGGTGTGCCGTCCGGCGTGTGCGCGAAGACGTTGCCGAGCAGGGCGTCCACGGCCGCGGCCAGGTCGTCGGCCGCGACCGGCACCGGGAGCGGGCCGTCCACCAGGTCGAGGCGGACGTCGCGGCCGGTGTCCTCGGCGAGCACCGCCCAGAACGCCACCCGGTCGCGGACCACCGCCGCGGCGTCGCACCCGCCGGCCGCCGGTGCCGAGTGGCGGGCGGCGCGGATGAGGCCGCTCACCGCGCGTTCGACGGCGTCGACGCCGGCGGTCACGCGGGCGGCCTCGGCCGGGTCGGCCAGGGCCTCGGCCTCCAGGCGGAGCGCGGTCAGCGGCGTACGCAGGCGGTGCGAGAGGTCGGCGACCTGCTCGCGTTCCTCGCGCAGCAGGTCCTGGATGCGGCCGGCGAGGTGGTTGAGGGCGCCGGCCACGTCGCGCAGCTCGGCCGGGCCGGACGGCGTGGCGCGCGCGGAGAGCTCGGCGCCGGCGAGGCGGTGGGACACAGTGGACAGTTCGGTGATGGAGGCGACGAGCGAGCGGGCCAGCCGGTCGGCGACGAAAAGACCGACCAGCACCAGCGCCACGCCGAGCGCGGCCAGCACCAGCCAGGCGCGGGTCACGCCGCGGGAGAGCTCCTCCGCCGTCACGAACGTGCGCAGCACCACCGTGCCGTCGTCGCGACCCTGGACGCTCACGACGATCTCGCGGCCGCCGTCGACCTTCACGGTCAGGCTCCGGCCGCGCGCCGCCAGCTCCACCGCCGGGGTACGCGGAGCCGGCGCGCCCACCGACGAGCCGTCCGGGAGGTACACGGTGACCGGGCGGCCGGCGCCCGACGCGAGCGAGGCGAGGCCGGCTCGGTCGGTGGTGGCGGCCAGCGGCACCAGGCCCTGCACGTCGGCGGTGGCCGTGACCACCGCGCGGTCCTGCGCCACCGCCCGCACCAGCACGGCGAGCGGCACCAGGAACGCGACAAGCACCAGGCACGCCGTCGCGGTGACGAGCAGCGCGAGCCGCCGCCTCACGAAGGCCCCGGCGCCGACAGGCGCACGCCAACACCCCGCACCGTGTGGAGGTAGCGCGGCTCCTGCGCGGTCTCGCCCAGCTTGCGGCGCAGCCACGAGAGGTGCACGTCGACGGTCTTGTCCGCCCCGCCGTACGGCACCTGCCACACCTCGGTCAGCAGCTCCCGCTTCGTCACCACCTGCCCGGCGCGGGCCGCGAGGTGGTGCAGCAGGTCGAACTCCCGTGGCGTCAGATCGAGCGCCGCCCCCGCCAGCGTCGCCTCCCGCGACCGCGGGTCGACCCGCAGCTCACCGACGAGCACGGCCGACTCGCCCGGGTCGCCGGCCCCGCGCCGCAGCACCGCGCGCACCCGGGCGTCGAGCTGCGCCGCCGTGAACGGCTTAACCACGTAGTCGTCCGCCCCCGCGTCGAGTCCACGCACGATCTCCGCCTCGTCGTCACGTGCGGTGGCGATGATGACCGGCACCGCGCTCACGCCGCGCAGCATGCGGAGCAGCTCGAGCCCGTCGAGGTCGGGCAGGCCCAGGTCGAGCACCACGAGGTCGGGGCGCTCCTGGAGCGCGGTCTGAAGCCCGCTCATGGCGGTGTGCGCGGCGGCCACCGCGTGCCCGCGCTCGCGCAGCGCCCGGATCAGCGGCGTGCGGATCGCGAGATCGTCTTCGATGAGCAGCAGGCGGGCCACACCAGGCAACCTATCCTGCACCCGCACGCCGCGGGACCTGCGTTAACCCTCCCTTAGCGTCGCCCGGCGCCCGCCTTAACGGCGGGCAGGGCATAGTCGGGGAATGCGTAGCCGCGCCGCGTTCGCGATGGTGGGTTGGCTCGTCGCGGCGGCGGTCGCGACGGTCGCCGGCCTCGGCGCGGTGCGGGTGATCGGCGACGGCATCACCGGCACGGCCGCGACCACCCTCACCGAGGAGGAGGTCGCCGAGGCCCTCGCGTCACCGGTGCCGCCGACCACCGCCGGCCCGCGGCCGACCCCGTCGACCACCGCCGGCGCGGGCACCCTCCTCACCCACGACGCCGGCCGCGTCGTGGCCACCTGCGGCGGTGGCCTCGTCACGCTCGTCTCGTGGTCGCCCGCCCAGGGATACCAGGTCACCGACTACGAGAAGGGCCCCGCCGAGGAGGCGGAGGTGACCTTCGACCGGGGCGGCGAGGGGCACGGCAGCGGCGAGGTCGAGCTGCACATCGCCTGCCGCGCCGGCACCCCGGCGATCACCCGCGTCGACGACTAGCCAAAGACAGGGATTTGAGCTGCCGCGATGCCCGTCGTGGTCCAGGCCGCCGCTCCCGCGCCTCACCCTGGTTTCTTGGGTCGCGGTTTTTCGAACCCGCGGGCACTCAGACGCCGAGCTTGGCGGAGCGGAGAAACGCGGCCATCTCGGGGGTGCCGTCGACCTGCACCCGGGCGGCCCGCTGGCGGCCGCTCAGGAAGATCGCCAGCTCGCCGGGCGCGCCCACCAGGCGTACCTGGGCGCCGCCGGAGCCGGCGGTCGTCTCGCCGTACCCGGGTGCCTGGACGCGCACGGCGGCGCGCACCCGGCGCAGGGCGAGCCTGGCCACCCCCTTGGCCCGCCGCCACAGGGCCTCCTGCTGCTCGCGGGGCAGCTCGCGCGGGCGCCAACCGGGGCGGCCGCGGCGGACGTCCTCGTGGTGGATGAAGAACTCCATCGTGTTCGCCGCCGCGTCGGCGAGCGGGTTGCTCACCAGGCTCCACCACGGTGCCGCGCGGACCATGTCGACAAGCTCCGGGTAGGGCCGGGTGGCCAGCGACGTGCGCACCCGCTCGGAGTGGCGGCGCAGCGGGCCGATGAGGATGCCGGCTGCCGCGTCGGGGCGGCGTTCCCGCATCACCAGGTGGGCGGCCAGGTCGCGTGCCGTCCAGCCCTCGCACAGCGTGGGCGCGTCGGGGCCGACCGCGATCAGCAGGTCGGCGAGGAGCTGCCGTTCACTCTGGGCATAGCGGGCCATGCGCCCCAAGTTAGCGCGTGTGACGGCTGACACAGCGGATAAGCGGTCGCCACCAGGCGTTTCCTCCGGTAAGGATAGAGAAGACCAAATAGTGCTTACGGGGGAGTGGTGGCGGAGAGTACCAGCCGGGATGTGTTGGTCCAGGGCCTGCGCATCCTGGGGCGCGCGATCCGCGAAGAGCGCCGCATCTTCGCCGTCTCGGTCGTCGGCAGTGGCGCGTTCGGCCTGCTCACGATCGCCGGTGCGTATGTGGTCGGCGCGATCGTCGGCGACATCGTGGTGCCCGCGGTGGAGGACGGTGAGGCGGACACCGGCCTGCTCTTCCTCGTGGCGGCGGCGCTCGTCGGGCTGAGCCTGCTCAAGGTCGGCTCGATCTTCGCGCGGCGGCTGGGTGCGGCGTTCATGCAGTACCGGCTCCAGGCGTCGTACCGCCGCCAGGTCACCCGCCGCTACCTGGAGCTGCCGGTCGCGTGGCACCAGCGCAACGCCACCGGCACGCTGCTCTCCAACGCCAACTCCGACGTCGAGGCGACCTGGTTTCCGATCGCGCCGCTGCCGTTCGCGGTGGGCACCCTCATCATGCTGGCCGGCGCGTTCGTGTCGCTCTTCGCCACCGACTGGGTGCTCGCGCTGGTCGGCGCGGCCATCTTCCCCGCGCTCTTCGCCCTCAACGTGGTTTACTCCCGCCGCATGGCGCCCCGCCAGACCCGCGCCCAGGCGCTGCGCGGCGAGGTGAGCGCGATCGCGCACGAGAGCTTCGACGGCGCGCTCGTGGTCAAGACGATGGGCCGCGAGGCCGAGGAGACCGCCCGCTTCGCCACCCGCGCGGCCGAGCTGCGCGACTCGCTCATCGCGGTGGGGCGGCTGCGCGGCGTCTTCGACCCGATGCTGGAGACGCTGCCCAGCCTCGGCACGCTCGCCGTGCTCCTGGTCGGCGCCTGGCGGCTGCGGCAGGGCGCGGTGACGGTCACCGAGCTGGTGAGCGTCGCGTTCCTGTTCACGGTGCTGGCGTTTCCGGTGCGGGCGATCGGCTGGGTGCTCGCCGAGCTGCCGCGCAGCGTCGCCGGGTGGGAGCGGGTGCAGCGGGTGCTGACCGCGGACGGCGAGATGCCCTACGGCGCCCGCGCCCGGGGCGGTCGCGGCACGCCCGCGACGCTGCGCTTCGACTCAGTCCACTTCGGATACGAGGACGCGCCCGTCCTTTCGGATGTCTCCTTTACGGTGCCGGCGGGGCGGACCGTGGCGCTGGTCGGACCGACCGGCTCGGGCAAGTCGACGATCGCGTCGCTCGCGGCGCGCCTCGTCGACCCCGCGCACGGCACCGTCTTCCTCGACGACACGCCGCTGACCGCGCTGACCGCCGAGTCGCTGGCCGAGACGATCGCGCTGGTGCCGCAGGTGCCGTTCGTCTTCGACGACAGCGTGCGGGCCAACGTCACGCTCGACCGCCCCGGCGTCTCCGACGAAGACGTGTGGGCGGCGCTGCGGATGGCACAGGCGGAGGGCTTCGTCGCCAGCCTGCCAGAGGGGCTCGACACCCACGTCGGCGAGCGCGGCGCCACGCTCTCCGGCGGGCAGCGGCAGCGGCTCACGCTCTCCCGGGCGCTCGCCGGCCGGCCCGGCCTGCTCGTGCTCGACGACGCCACGAGCGCGGTCGACCCGCGCGTGGAGGCGGCGATCCTCGGCTCGCTGCGGGCCGCCGACCCGCCCGCCACGATCCTCGTCGTCGCGTACCGCCGAGCCACCATCGCCCTCGCCGACGAGGTGGTCTACGTCGAGCACGGCCGGGTGGTGGCGACCGGCACGCACCCGGAGCTGCTGGCCACCGTGCCCGGGTACGCCGACCTCGTCACCGCGTACGAGAAGGCCGAAGCGGAGCGGGAGCGCGAGCGGGCCTACGAGGAAGTCGCATGAGCGCCTGGGCCACCATGCGCCGCGGCCTGGCGCTCTCACCCGAGCTGCGCACCGGCCTGGCCGGCACCCTCGCGCTCGCCGTCGTGTCGATGGTGGGGCGGGCGGCCGTGCCCGTCGCGATCCAGCAGGGCATCGACCGCGGCCTCCGCGCGCCCGGTGGCCCGGACATCGGCGTGGTGAGCACCGTCGTCGGGATCACCGCCGCCGTGCTCGTGGTCACCACGCTCTGCGGCTACCTGATGATGCGCCGCCTCTTCACGGTCAGCGAGACCGCGCTGGCCAACGTGCGGGTGCGCACCTTCCGCCACGTGCACGACCTGTCGATGCTCCACCAGCAGTCGGAGCGGCGCGGCTCGCTCGTCTCCCGGGTGACCAGCGACGTCGACCAGATCACCCAGTTCCTCCAGTGGGGCGGCGTGATCCTGCTGGTCAGCACCGGCCAGGTCGTGGTCACCGTGGTCGTGATGGCCGTGTACTCGTGGCAGCTCACGCTCGTGGTCTTCGCCGCGTTCCTGCCCGCGGTGGCGGTGATCCGGGGCTTCCAGAAGCGCCTCGCCGGCGCGTACGGGATCGTGCGCCAGCGCATGGGCGCGATGCTGGCGGCCATCTCGGAGAGCGTGGTGGGCGCGGCGGTCATCCGCGCGTACGGCGTCTCCGGCCGCACCGCCGGCAAGCTTGACGCGACCATCGACGCGCAGC
The DNA here is from genome assembly GCF_052068095.1 of Phytohabitans sp. LJ34. Taxonomy (NCBI): domain Bacteria; kingdom Bacillati; phylum Actinomycetota; class Actinomycetes; order Micromonosporales; family Micromonosporaceae; genus Phytohabitans; species Phytohabitans sp. LJ34. The sequence goes on from NZ_JBQHDG010000003.1 coordinate 151,859, forward strand.
GGCGGGCGCAGAGCCGGGCGATGACGCTGAGCGTGACGAGCTTCTCGACCGGCGAGCTGGCGTCCGGCCTGGCCCTCGGTTCGGTGGTGGTCGTGGGTGTGCTGCTCGGCGTCGACGGCACGCTGACGGTGGGGCAGCTGACCGCGTTCCTCTTCCTCGTCGCGCTCTTCGTGCAGCCGGTGCAGATCGCCACCGAGGTGCTCAACGAGGCGCAGAACGCGATCGCCGGCTGGCGCCGCGTCCTCGACGTGCTCGACCTCGAACCCGACGTGGCCGACCCGGCCAAGGAGGGCGTCGACCTGCCGCCCGGCCCGCTCGGCATCCGCTTCGCCGGCGTCTCGTACGCCTACCCCGGCGGCCCCACCGTACTGTCCGATGTGGACGTGGAAATCGCGCCGAAGTCGCGGGTGGCGGTCGTGGGCGAGACGGGGAGCGGCAAGACCACGTTCGCGAAGCTGCTCACCCGCCTCATGGACCCGTCGACGGGCGAGGTGCTGCTGTCGGACGCGCCGCTCGACCGGGTGCGCTTCAACTCGTTGCGCAGCCGCGTGGTGATGGTGCCGCAGGACGGGTTCCTCTTCGACGCGACGGTGGCCGACAACGTGCGCTTCGGCCGCCCGGGGCTGGGCTCCGACGGGCTGGCGCTGGCCTTCGCCGAGCTGGGCCTCGCCGACTGGGTCGAGGGCCTGCCGATGGGCCTGGCCACACCGGTCGGCGAGCGCGGCGAGGCGCTGAGCGTGGGCGAGCGGCAGCTGGTGGCGCTGGCCCGCGCGTACGTGGCCGACCCCGACCTGCTCGTGCTCGACGAGGCGACCAGCGCCGTCGACCCGGCGACCGAGGTGCGGCTCCAGCGCACGCTCGACGCGGTGACCCGCGGCCGCACCACGGTGGCGATCGCCCACCGCCTCTCCACGGCCCAGGCCGCCGACGAGGTCATCGTCGTCGACAAGGGCCGCATCGTGCAGCGCGGCCCGCACACCGAGCTGGTCAAGGAACGCGGCTCGGTCTACGCGAGGCTCTACGCCTCCTGGCTCGAACAAACCCGATAACCCAAGCAAATTTGCCCACGTCCGCGTCAGCTGAAGACCGTATGCTCCCGCGGGCCGCCGGCTCCGCCGTGCAAGCCCAAACCTCCGGGCTGCCCCAAGAGGGCAGCCCTCTTGGGCGTGAATTCCGCGGAGGGCTCCCGTGTCACCGGCCAGGCGTGTAGAGGGCTGCCCTCTTGGGTGCGGCGGGTCGGGTGCGGGTGGGCTTGACCCGCGGGCCCGGCAGCGGACGGCCGGGGGTTTCGGCTCGCTCTGCGAGCCGCCGGCCGGGAGCGGTGCCCGCGGGAGCATACGGTCTGCCGCTGACGCGGACGTGGGCAAATCGGTAAATACGCGACCGGGGCCTTACCCGCACGGCCCTCCCAAGCTTGCGTGGCCGGCCCCGGTCGCGGGCTCAGGGTGTGACGGCGCAGCGGCGGCAGAGCACGGGGTGGAGCAGGCGGGCCAGGTCGGCGCGGTCGGCGACCGGGCGGGGAAAGGCGAGCCGGGCCCGGTATTCGCGGCCGGGCGCGCCGAGGGCCACCACGAAGCCGTAGCGGTCGAGGCGCACCACCCGCGGCGGCGGGCCGTCCGGGCCGGTGTGGCCGCTGCCGGCGAGCTGCCGCTGGATGAACTCGGCCATCTCCGGCACGTGGTGGTCGGCGAGGTCGGTCAGCAGGTCCCACTCGACGGCCTGGAGCGGGTCGGGCTCGGCCGCGGCGTACTCGTCGGGATCGATGTCCCGGATGCGGCCGCCCACCTCCAGGCGGACCTCGGCCGGCTCCATGCGGAAGAGCACCTGGCCGCGGCCCACGTCGAGCAGGTCGCCGACGGGGTCGATGTCGACGAAGTCCTGCGCGGCCTGGCGGGCCTCGACGCCGGTGAGCGGGGCGGCCCAGCCGGAGACCCATACGCGGCCGAGCGTCGGCGAGCCGGCCACCGGGGGCACGTCCTGCACGTCGAGCACCACGGCCACGTCGTCGGTGCCCTCGGCCGGGCGCAGGGAGTCGGCGAGCTCGCCACCCGCCGGTACGAGCATCAGCACCCGCCCGGCCGCGTCGGTGGCGTGCCGCACCCGGTGCGGGCTGGGCCGGCAGGCGATGTGCGCGGTGCCGGGGAGCCGGCCGGCGGCCAGGGTGCGGGCGACCTCGGCGGGGGTGGGCTGCATGTCGGGGACCTCCGGCGGTCGGTTAGGTTAGGCTTAGTAAGGGCAGGCTAACCTACTCGAACGGAGTCGTCCACGTGAACCAGGCTCGACCCAAGGCGCGCATCTCGCGGGCGCTCGGCATCCCGCTGACGCGCAAGGACACCAAGTACTTCGAGCGCCGTCCATATCCGCCGGGTGTGCACGGGCGGTCGCGCCGCAAGACCTCCGACTACCAGGTGCGTCTGCTGGAGAAGCAGCGGCTGCGCTTCCAGTACAACATCAGCGAGAAGCAGATGCGCCGCACCTTCGCCGAGGCGCACCGCAGCACCGCCAAGACCGGTGACCTGCTCGTCTCGCTGCTCGAACGCCGCCTGGACGCGGTGGTCTTCCGCGCCGGGCTGGCCCGCACCATCTACCAGGCGCGCCAGGTCGTCGCGCACGGCCACATCACCGTGGACGGCGCCAAGGTGGACCGCCCCTCGTACCGGCTGCGGCCCGGCCAGGTCGTGCGGGTGCGCGAGTCGAGCCGGCAGAAGCCGCCGTTTCAGATCGCGGCCGCCGGCGCGCACGTGGACGGCCCGACCGCGCCGTACCTGTCGACCGACCTGCCCGAGCTGACCACCACGCTGCTGCGCGAGCCGGAGCGCCGCGAGGTGCCGGTGATCTGCGACGAGCAGCTGGTGGTGGAGTTCTACTCGCGCTGAGCGGCGTGGGGGGCGCCCAGGTCTCCGTTGACGTACCGCTGGACGTTGGGCGCCACCGCCGCGACCACGACCTCGACCGGGGCGGAGGCCAGCGGCTCGAGCTTGAGCACGTAGCGGATCATGGCCAACCCGGCCATCTGCGACGCGACAAGGCTGGCCCGCAGCGGCGCCTCCGCCGGGTCGGTGGTGAGCTTGGGCAGTACGTGGCGGATCATCTGCGTGGTCACGAACTCGCGCAGCAGGCGGGCGGTCCACTCGTTGGAGACCGCCGAGCGCATCAGCGCCACCCCGCCCACCCCGGCCGGCGAGTCCCAGATGCGGAGGAAGAACCGCACCAGCCGCTCGCCGATCTCGTCCGGCCCGCCGGAGAGCACCTGCGGGAGCACCTCGCCCGGGTCGATCGGGAAGTTCATGCACGCCTTGAAGAGCTGCTCCTTGGTCCCGAAATAGTGATGGACCAGCGCCGGATCCACACCGGCGCTGGTCGCTATCCCGCGGATGGAGGCCGCCTCGAAGCCCCGCTCGGCGAACGCGTCCCGAGCCGCCGTGAGGATGGACTCACGGGTGTCCGGGTTACCAGGGCGGCGTCCGGTCCGTCGTGCCATGTGCGTCCTTGTTCCTTGCTTCTCGTCAAGCGGTGCGGCGGCGCAGCGTGGCGGCGGCCAACACGAGGGCGACCACGACGCATCCCGCGACGATGCCGAGGTCACGCCAGAGGGTGGCCGTCGCGTCCGCGTTGGCGCCAACCTCCTGGAGGGCCTCCACCGCGTACGACAGCGGCAGCACGTCGCTGATCGCCTCCAGCCAACCCGCCATCTGCTCCCGGGACACGAACAGCCCACACAGCAGGATCTGTGGGACCGCCACGACTGGCATGAACTGTACGGCCTGGAACTCGGTACGTGCGAAGGCGCTACAGAACAGGCCGAGCGCCACGCCGAGCACCGCGTTGACGACCGCGATCAGGATGACCAGCCCGGTGCTGCCCGCCGTGTCGAGGTCGAAGAGCCAGTAGGCCAGCCCGGCCGCCACCGACGCCTGCACGGCCGCGGCGATGCCGAACGCGATCCCGTAGCCGAACAGCAGGTCGAGCCTGCCGAGCGGGGTGGTCAGCAGGCGCTCGAGCGTGCCGGTGGTGCGCTCGCGGAGCATCGCGATGCTCGTCACCAGGAACATGATCACGAACGGGAACACGCCGAGCATGATCAGCGCGATGCGGTCGAAGATCATGGGCTGGTCGTCGAACATGAAGTAGAGCAGGGCGAGCAGCAGCGCCGGCACGACGACGAGCATGGCGATCGTGCGCGGGTCGTGCAGCAGCTGGCGCAGGATGCGGGTGATCGTCGCGCCGAGGATGCGTGGGCTCATGCCGCCACCTGCCTTGCCTGGCGAAGCATGCGCGCTCCGCTTCGCTGCGCGCTCATGCCGCCACCTGTGCCTTGATGAGCCGGAGGAACGCCTCGTCGAGGTCGTCGGTGCCGGCCCTCTCGCGCACCGCCGAGGGGGTGTCGTCGGCGATCAGCGCGCCCTCGCGGATCAGCAGGAGGCGCTCGCACCGCCCCGCCTCGTCCATCACGTGGCTGGAGACCAGGATGGTCGCGCCCCGGCCGGCCAGGTCGTGAAACTGCTTCCACAGCTCGTCGCGGAGGACCGGATCCTGCCCGACGGTCGGCTCGTCGAGCACCAGCAGCTCCGGCTCACCCATGATCGCGCAGGCGAGCGAGGCCCGGCTGCGCTGGCCGCCGGAGAGGGTGCCGACCAGCTGGGTGGCCGCCTTCGCCAACCCGACGTCGGCGATCGCTTGGTCGGCGGTGGCCCGGTCGTAGCCGTAGAGCGCGGCGAAGTAGCGCGCGTTTTCCCGGACGGTGAGGTCGGCGTAGACGCTCGGGGCCTGGGTGAGGTAGCCGACCTTGCTGCGCAGCGGCGCCGACCCGGCCGGCTCGCCGAGCACCTCGATCGAGCCCGACTTGACGACCTGGACGCCCACGATCGCCCGCATGAGGGTGGTCTTGCCGCTGCCGCTGGGGCCGAGGAGCCCGGTCACGCTGCCCCGCGGGATCGAGCACGTGAGCCCGTGCAGCACCCGTCTCTTACCGCGCTCGACAACGAGGTCCCGGACCTCGATCGCGCTGGTCATGATGCCTCCCAAAAACTCATCACCTGATGAACTCAACGCTAGATGAAATCTTGGCCCAGCTCAAGTCGGGCTTTTCGCGGCCTTGACTTCGAGTGGGCTCGAACTGGAAGTCTGTGGACATGACGATGACGGTCAGCGAGGCCGCTGAGCAGGTCGGCCTCACCACGTACACGCTGCGGTGGTACGAGCAGGAGGGCCTGGTCGAGCCGGTCGGCCGCGACTCGGCGGGCCGGCGGCGGTACACCCAGCAGGACCTCGACTGGCTGATCCTGCTGACCCGGCTGCGGCGCACGGGGATGCCGGTGCGGGACATGCGCCAGTACGCGGAGCTGGCCCGGGAGGGCGACAGCACGTTAGGCGCCCGCCGCCGCCTCTTCGAGGCGCACCGCGACCGGGTGCTGGCCCGCATCGCCGAGCTCGAGGAGGACCTGAAGGTCCTCAACTACAAGATCGAGGTGTACGGGAAGATGGAGCAGGAGCTCTGCTGACCGCCGGATGCACATGGTGCGGGGCCAGCCCACTGGGCTGGCCCCGGCCGCTTTCTGGAGAGGTTTCTTCCTAGAGCGCTTTCTTCTGGTGCGGTGGCCAAAAACGTTGGCCGGCTTCGCCGGCCCGGGTGAGCGACGGCCGAAGGCCACCGCTCACCCGGTGAAGGCTTGTTACCACCGCACTAGAGTGCGAGCACCCGGTCGAGGAAGTCGCGGTAGCGGCGCATGGCCACCCGCAACGCCTCGGTGTCCGGAGTCTCCGACTGCCGGCGCGGGTCAAGGTCGACCTGCTCGTCCAGCAGCCGCTCACCGAGCGCGTGCACCGCGCTGGCGACGAGGGCCTGCGCCTGCGCGACCGCCGCCGACGGGTCGTCGACGAAGTTCGCCTTGATCAGGTGCCAGTCCTCCCGGAACCGCTCCGCGGCCTCCTCACTCCAGACCGCGATGTGCGTCTCGGCGAGATCGCCCGGCCTGAGCTGGGTGGCCACCGCGTGATCGTCACCGTGCGCCACCCCCTCGCCGAGCACCGCGAGCGCGGCGGGCGCCCCGGCTCCGACGAGCTCCTCCGCACGGTCGCCCTCGTCACCCTCCGCGTCGACCTCTTCGACAGCGGCGGCGGTGGCTTCTTCCGCCGCCTCGTCCTCGACGGTGATGTCGTCGGCGGCCTCAGCGTCGACCCCGGCCTCGCCATCGGTTGCGGCTTCCGCGTCCGCTGCGGTCTCGCCGTCGGCTTCGGCCTCGGTGTCGGCGGTCGCGGCGGTGACCTCGGCGTCGGCCCGGTCGTCGGTGTCGGCGGCGGCGATGGTCTCGACCTCGTCGTCGCTGTCGGCGGTGGCCTCGCTGTCGGCGGCGGTGGTGGCCTCGGCGTCGGTGGTGGCCTCGTCGTCGGTGTCGGCCTCGGCCTCGGTGTCTGCCGCGGCGAGGATGCCGACCGCGGGAACGTCGTCGGCGGGCGGGGTCCCCCAGTCGTGGTCGTCACCACCGGCCGGCGGGCTGGCCCAGTCGTGGTCGTCGCCGCTGGGCGGACCGCTGGCCGTCAGCGGCGCGACGACCGGCTCCGGGTTGGACCAATCCTTGCCCAACAGCCCGGCGGATGGGCTGACCTCCCGCTCGGCGGCGGCATCTGTGGGTTGAATGATGTCCTCCTCACTGAGTTTCTCTTCAACCGCCCCATCCACCGGCTCCGCCCACGCGTCGGCGAGGGCCGCCCCGTTGATGCCGGGCACGGCCTCAGCGGGAACATCAGCAGGCGAAAGCGGCGTGGAATGCGCGGCAAGCGCGCCAACCTCGACCGGCTGGTCGAGGTCGAGGTCGGGGTCACCACCGGCGCCGTCGCCCGCCCACTCGTCCGCGGTGGCGTCCCCTTCGTCAGCAGCGGATTCGAGAACGCCGCCGTCCCCCTCCGCCCCGGCGTCGGCCGCGCCGGCTTCCGAGCCTCCGTCGTCGGTGCGAGCCTTGGCTTCCGATCCTTCGTCGTCGGTGTCCGCCTCGGCTTCCGGCCCTTCGTCGTCGGCGGAGTCCGTCTCGGCGACGACGCCGTCACCATCAAGGGCGGCCGCCGCCTCGTCGCCGCTCGCCTCGCCCTCGGCCAGACCCGCGCCGGCGTCCACCTCGGACTCACTTTCCGCGGCGGCGTCGGAGTCGCTCTCCGCGGTTGCGTCCGCGTCGGGCTCACTTTCCGCGGCGGCGTCGGCGACGCCTTCTGCGGTGGCGTCGGCTTCGGAGTCGGTCGCGGCGGCTTCGGCGTCCGAGACGGCCGCCGCTTCGGTGTCGGTGTCCCCTGTGGACTCCGCGTCGGTGGTGAGGCCCGCGACCGGCTCGCCCGCGTCGGCCTCCGGCTCGGTGGCGGCCTCGGACTCCGGCTTCGCCTCTACCGCGGCGTCCACCTCCGGTGCGATGGCCGCTCCGGACTCAGGCTCGGTCTCGGCGGCACCCTCCACTTCGGCCCCGGCCTCGGTGAGTGCTTGGGCCTCGGTGTCGGCTTCCGCGAGTGCGTCGCCCTCAGCATCGGCAGAGGGCTCGGCGTCCACTCCATCGACGGCGTCTGCCTCGTCGGTGGTGACGTCCTGTTCGACCGCGTCTGCTCCGTCGCCGGCGTCTGGCTCGGCGAGGGCGTCCGCCTCCTCGGCAGCGTCCCCCTCCTCGGCAGCGTCCCCCTCCTCGGCAGCGTCCCCCTCCTCGGCAGCGTCCGCCTCGTCGGCGGTGCTCGCTTCAACGACGGTGTCTGCCTCGCCATCGGCATCCGCGTCCGCGGGGGTGCTGCTGGCCTCGCCGGCTTCCGGCGTGTCGGTGTCCAAGGCCTCGGCCACTGTGGCGTCAGCGTCCACACCGGACTCGGCTTCGGCATCCGCGGTGTCGGCTTCGGCCGTGGGCTCGGCTTCGTCTTCGGCCTCTGGATCGGTATCGGTCTCGGCCGTGGGCTCAGTTTCGTCTTCGGCGGCTGCCAGGTCGGCGGTCAGGGCCGCGTCGGCATCCGGCTCGGTGTCCTCCGTGCCAGCCGGCTCTTCGAGCGTGGTGGCCGATGCGTCGGGGTCGGCGGCGGTGTCCGCACCGGGCTCGTCCGCTGGCTCCGCCGCGGCGTCCAACTCGTCCACCGTCGCCGGGTCCGCCGTAGCCTCGACCGAGGAGTCCGTCTCGGCCGTCTCGTCGGCTCCGGCATCGAGCTCGGTGCCGCCGTCCGCGTCGGCCTCAACCGTGGCTTCGGCTTCAGCGTCCGGTGTCACCGCGTCCGTCGGCTCGGTGTCCTCGGCCACGTCCGGCTCGGCGGCCAGATCCGCCTCGGGCTGGTCCGCGCCGTCGGTCTCGGCGTCCACATCGGTGTCCACCGCGGCGTCGGCGTCCGCACTCGCCTCAGGGTCGAGCACGGCGTCGGCCTCCGCCTCCGTGTCGGCTTCCGCGTCGGTGTCCGATCCGGCGTCGGTGTCGAGCGCCGCATCGGCGCCCGCGCCCGCGTCTGGGGCGAGCGCGGCTTTGCTCTCAGCCTGGGGCGCCGCCGCCTCGGTCTCGGCCTCCGGCGCCGTGTCGGGCTCGGCCGCCGTCTCGGTGTCCGTCGTGGCCTCAGGTGCGGGCGTCGGATCGATGTCCGTCGTGGCGTCGGGAACGGGCGTCGGGTCGTCGTCTGTGGTCAGCGCCGCGTCCGCCGGCGCGGCGGCCAGGTCTGGCGAGGCGTCCGCCTCGCTCGCGGGCTCAGCCGCCGGGTCGGCCTCCAGTGTCGCCGCGCTGGCCGCCGGGTCAGCGGCGTCGGCCTCCGGGTCCAGCGTCGCGTCCGCCTCGCTCGCGGGCTCCGGCGCCGGGTTGGCCTCCAGCGTCGCTGGGCTGGCGTCCGGGTCGGCGGCGTCGGCCTCCGGGCTCATGGCGGCGCCGGCCTCCAGCGTCGCCGCGCTGGCCGCCGGGTCAGCGGCGTCGGCCTCCGGGTCCAGCGTCGCGTCCGCCTCGCTCGCGGGCTCAGCCGCCGGGTCGGCCTCCAGCGTCGCCGCGCTGGCGTCCGGGTCGGCGGCGTCGGCCTCCGCGTCGGGGGTGGCTTCAGTGGACGGGACGGTGTCCGGGTCTGTGCCGGCGGGCGGGAGGGTGTCGGGAGCGGATACGGCGTCAGGGGCCGTGGGGGCGTCGAGGACGGGCGGGGCGAGGGCGTCAGGGGCGGCCGGGCTCGGGGTGGAGGCTTCGATCAGCTGGCTGGCGATCGGTGGCAGCGGGGACTCCTCGGCCCGGTCGCGGGGGACGATGATCGGGATTTCGGTCGTCGGCTCGTTGATGGCCGACGTCTGGTCGGAGGGCGGGCGCTGGCCGGGCAACAACCCGGCTGGTACCACAGGGATTGCGGCTGTGGTCTCGGTGTCGGCGTGCTCGGAACCTGGCATGGGGGTGGGCTGCATGGCGTGGTGTCCTCCGTCCGCTCGGCTGGGCCCCGGCGAGCGGACGCCGGGGTGCCCGGTGCGCCCGTACGCGATCTTCGGCGGCGCAGCCCACGGGAAGGCGGACATGACGCCGAACCGTTGCGATAGTGGCCCAGCCTGACAACTGGGCACCCCGCCGGAGACCCTGGCGGCGCACCGACAACCTACCGTCCGGCGCTCCTTCGCACAGCCCCCGGAAGAGCACCGATTCCGGTGCGGAACAATTGGACACCGTGGCACTACCCGAACCGCCGAGAAGGCCGTCCGCACTCGACCCGATGATCGCCGCGCGGCTGCGCCGTAACGATGCCGGCCTCGTGGCCGCGATCGTGCGTGAGGAGAGCACCGGCGACGTGCTCATGATGGCGTGGATGGACGACGAGGCGCTGCATCGCACCCTCACGACGGGGCGGGCCACCTACTGGTCGCGCAGCCGCCAGGAGTACTGGGTGAAGGGCGAGACGTCGGGCCACCACCAGTACGTGAAGGCGGTGTCGCTCGACTGTGACGGCGACACCGTGCTGGTCACCGTCGAGCAGGTGGGCGCCGCCTGCCACACCGGCAACCACACGTGCTTCTTCGACGAGCTGCCGGTCAAGACGGGAGCGTCCGCATGACCACCGGAGCGGTCAGTCCAGACCTCGCCACGTTCCGCGGTCTCGCCGCTACCCGCCGCGTGGTGCCGGTGACCCGGCGGCTGCTGGCCGACGGAGAGACGCCCATCGGGGTCTACCGCAAGCTCGCCGGCGGCTCCGGCACGTTCCTGCTGGAGTCGGCCGAGCAGGGGGCGGGCACCGCGTGGTCGCGCTACTCGTTCATCGGCGTGCGCAGCGCCGCCACCCTTGTCGAGCGGGACGGGCGGGCCGTGTGGCTGGGCGCCCCACCCGCCGGCGTGCCGACCGAGGGTGAGGTGGTCGACGTGCTCAAGCAGACGGTCGCCGCCCTCACCAACAACGAGCCGCCGGAAGGCCTGCCGCCGCTCACCGGCGGGATGGTCGGCTACCTGGGCTACGACCTGGTGCGCCGCTTCGAGCGCCTACCCACCCTGGCCGAAGACGACCTGGGGCTGCCCGAGCTCGGCATGATGCTCGCCACCGACCTCGTGGTGCTCGACCACTACGAGGGCGCCGCCATCCTGGTGGCCAACGCGATCGTCCAGGGCGACGACGCCGACGCCGCGTACCACCACGCGGTCGGGCGCCTCGACGCGATGACCACCGCCCTCTCCCGCCCCATCCCGCCGATGATCTCCACAGTGGACAGCCCGCCGGCGGGCGAGGTCCGCAGCCGCACGGAGGCCGGGGCGTACCCGAAGGCGGTCGAGGTGGCCAAGGAGGCGATCCGGGCGGGCGAGTGCTTCCAGATCGTGGTGGCGCAGCGCTTCGAGCGGGAGACCACCGCCGACCCGCTGGACGTCTACCGGGTGCTGCGCACGACCAACCCCAGCCCGTACATGTACCTGCTCCGCTTCGACGACTTCGACATCGTCGGCTCCTCGCCCGAGGCGCACCTCAAGGTGACCGGGCGGACGGCACTGCTGCACCCCATCGCGGGCACCCGGCCGCGCGGCGCGACCCCGGAGGAAGACGGTGGCCTCGCCGCCGAGCTGATCTCCGACCCCAAGGAGCGGGCCGAGCACGTGATGCTCGTCGACCTCGGCCGCAACGACCTCGGGCGGGTCTGCCGGCCGGGCACGGTGGAGGTGCCGGAGTTCGCGACCATCGAGCGCTACAGCCACGTGATGCACATCGTGTCCACCGTGGTCGGTGAGCTGCGCGCGGACCAGACGGCGTTCGACGCGCTGGCCGCCACCTTCCCGGCCGGTACGCTCTCCGGCGCGCCCAAGGTGCGGGCCATGGAGATCATCGAGGAGCTGGAGCCGACCCGCCGCGGGCTGTACGGGGGCACGGTCGGCTACTTCGGCTTCGGCGGCGACATGGACATGGCGATCGCGATCCGCACCGCGCTGATCCGCGGCGGCCGCGCCTACGTGCAGGCGGGCGCGGGGATCGTCGCCGACTCCGACCCGGCGGCGGAGGAGCGGGAGACCCGGAGCAAGGCGGCCGCCGTGCTGGCCGCCATCGCCGCGGCGGAGACGTTGAAACCGGCCCGATGAACGAGCGACGCCAGCTGGCCTATACCGTCGTCCTCTGCCTCGCCGGCGCCGGGCTGGCGCTCTTCGCGGCCACCCGCACCTGGGCGGTCGACGTCGTCGCGCGGCCCGAGCCGCTGCCACCCACCCGCACGGCGCAGACCGGGGGTGACCTGCTGCCCTGGCTGCCGCCCCTGGCGGTCGTCGGGCTCGCCGGGGCCGGCGCGGTCGTGGCCACCCGTCGCGCGGTGCGGCGCTGGCTCGGCGTACTCCTGCTGCTTGTGGGTCTTGGGGTCACGGCCGGCGGCGCCTACGGTCTCGGCGAGACCACCGCGTGGGCCCTGGCCTGCGTGGCCGGTGGGCTGTCGCTCGCCGCGGGCGGCGCGGCCGCCGCCGTGCGCGGGCCTTCCTGGCCGGGCCTGGGTACCCGCTACGAGCGCGCGGCGCGGCGGCCGGCCGACGGCCCGACGGCGGCCTGGGACGCGCTCGACCGCGGCGAAGACCCGACGCTGAGCTGACTGACCAGGCGGCGCACCTCGTCGTGGTGCAGGGCGCGGGCCCGGTCGGCGCAGATGGCCTCCCAGGCGTTGCGCTGGGCGGTGCGCACCCGGGCGTCCCCGACGACGACGCGCTCGACCGTGTCGATCACGCCGACAGCCATCGAAAGGACGGAACGGGGTATCTCGACAAGGCCGCCGGTGTTTTGTGTGCTCATGGTCGCGCTCCGGGACTCGGGTGACGGGCACCGTCGAACAGTCTGCCTGAAGATGATCGTGCGGGAGGTGTGTTTCGGGTCGGTGACCCGACGGTCAAGTGTCCGGCAACAGCCCGGACAGATGGCCATCGCATGGCCGGAACGTGACGCGGCGAACAATGCGCCGGGCAGTGCTGATCGCGCTCGCTTCGCTCGCTGATGCCCGACTGGCCGGCGCGATCCGGCCTCGTCGCTGCGCTCCTCGGGACGGATCTTGCCGACCAGCTCGGGCAGTGCTGATCGCGCTCGCTTCGCTCGCTGATGCCCGACTGGCCGGCGCGATCCGGCCTCGTCGCTGCGCTCCTCGGGACGGATCTTGCCGACCAGCTCGGGCATTATGCCCGAGTCCAACCCGTGAGGCGTGCCATACCCCGGACTCGGACACGTCCGTGGCGCCCCCTAGCATCGGGCGAATGACACCCGGAAAGGGGAGTCCGTTGGTGACTGCTGAGCATGCGTACGCGGAAGACGAGGGCGGCAAGCCGGCCGCCGGGGGACCCGCGAGTGTGCTCGACGAGATCCTCGCCGGTGTGCGGGAGGACGTCGAGCTGCGACAACAGCGGGTGTCGCTGGAGCGGGTCAAGGAGCTCGCGGCCGCCGCTCCACCACCGCTCGACGCCTACGCGGCACTGCGCCGCCCCGGCGTGGGCGTGATCGCCGAGGTCAAGCGCTCGTCCCCGTCCAAGGGGCAGCTGGCCGAGATCCCGGACCCGGCCGACCTGGCCACGGAGTACGCGGCGGGCGGCGCCCGGTGCATCAGCGTGCTCACCGAGGGGCGGTGGTTCGGCGGCTCGCTGGACGACCTCGTCTCGGTGCGGGCCGCGGTCGGCGTGCCGGTGCTGCGGAAGGACTTCGTCGTCTCCAGCTACCAGGTGCACGAGGCCCGCGCGCACGGTGCCGACCTGGTGCTGCTGATCGTGGCGGCGCTGGAGCAGAAGGTGCTGACCGGCCTGCTGGAGCGGATCGAGTCGCTCGGCATGACCGCGCTCGTCGAGGTGCACACCGAGGAGGAGGCCGACCGCGCGCTGGAGGCCGGCGCCCAGGTCATCGGCGTCAACGCGCGCAACCTGCGCACCCTCGAGGTCGACCGCTCGGTCTTCGAGCGGATCGCGCCCGGCCTGCCCAACAGCGTCGTGAAGATCGCGGAGTCGGGCGTGCGCGGGCCGCACGACCTGATCCGGTACGCGTCGGCCGGCGCCGACGCCGTGCTCGTGGGTGAGGGCCTGGTCACCAAGAAGAGCCCCCGCGACGCGGTGGCCGAGCTGGTCAACGCGGGCAACCACCCCGCCACACCCAGGCCGGTGCGATGAACGCCTCAGCCGCGCTTCCGGCGCGGCACCGACCGGAAGGTGAAGGACGGTGAACGCCTCAGCCGCCGGCCTCCTGCCGGACGTCAGCGGGCACTTCGGGCGGTTCGGCGGGCGCTTCGTGCCCGAGGCGCTCATCGCGGCGCTCGACCAGCTCGACGTGGCCTACCGGCACGCGATGGCCGACGAGGCGTTCCAGGCCGAGTTCGGGCGGCTGCTGCGCGACTACGCGGGCGTGCCGTCGATGCTCTACCGCGCCGACCGGTTCTCCGCGGCGGCCGGCGCGCGGATCTACCTCAAGCGCGAAGACCTCAACCACACCGGCGCGCACAAGGTGCGCAACGTGCTCGGCCAGGCGCTGCTCACCAAGCGGATGGGCAAGACGCGGGTGATCGCCGAGACCGGCGCCGGCCAGCACGGGGTGGCCACCGCCACGGCGGCCGCGCTGATGGACCTGGAGTGCGTCGTCTACATGGGCGAGGTCGACACCGAGCGCCAGGCGCTCAACGTCGCCCGCATGAAGATGCTCGGCGCCACGGTCGTCCCGGTGAAGACTGGCTCCCGCACGCTCAAGGACGCGATCAACGAGGCGCTCCGCGACTGGGTGTCCACTGTAGACGACACGCACTACCTGCTGGGCACGGCGGCCGGGCCGCACCCGTTCCCGGGCATGGTGCGCGACTTCGTGCGCGGCATCGGCGTGGAGGCGCGCCAGCAGTTCCTCGACCAGACCGGCACGCTGCCCGACGCGGTCGCCGCCTGCGTGGGTGGCGGGTCCAACGCGATCGGCATCTTCCACGCGTTCGTGGGTGACGAGGGCGTCCGGCTGTTCGGGTTCGAGGGCGGCGGCGAGGGCGTCACCACCGACCGCCACTCGGCGCGCTTCAGCGGCGGCTCGCCCGGCGTGCTGCACGGCGCCCGGACGTACGTGCTCCAGGACGCGGACGGGCAGACCGTCGAGTCGTACTCGATCTCTGCGGGCCTCGACTATCCGAGCGTGGGGCCGGAGCACGCCTGGCTGCACGAGGCCGGGCGGGCGAAGTACCTGCCGGTGACCGACGCCGAGGCGATGCACGCGTTCCAGCTGCTCTGCCGCACCGAGGGCATCATCCCGGCGATCGAGAGCGCGCACGGGCTGGCCGGCGCGCTGGCCATCGCGCCGGCGCTCGCCGCGGAGCTCGGCCGCGAGCCGACCATCATCGTCAACCTGTCGGGTCGGGGGGACAAAGACGTGGAGACCGCGGGTTCCTACTTCGGGATCTTGGACGCATGAGCCTCACCGAGGTCTTCGAGAAGGCGCGGGCCGAGGGGCGCGCGGTGGCGATCGGGTGCATGCCGGCCGGCTTCCCGACCGTCGAGGGCAGCATCGCCGCGATGGTCGCGATGGCCGAGGCGGGCATCGACGTGATCGAGGTCGAGCTGCCGTACTCGGATCCGGTCATGGACGGTCCGGTTATCCAGAAGGCGAGCGACATCGCGCTCGCCGGCGGCGTCCGCACCCAGGACACGCTCCGGGCCATCGAGGCCGTGGCCGGCACCGGGGTGCCGGTGGTGCTGATGACCTACTGGAACCCGATCGAGCGGTACGGCGTGGACGCCTTCGCCCGCGACCTCGCCGCCGCCGGGGGCACCGGTCTCATCACGCCCGACCTCATCCCGGACGAGGCGGGGGAGTGGCTGGCCGCGTCCGACGCGTACCAGCTCGACCGCACGTTTCTGGTCTCGCCGTCGTCGACCGACGCCCGCCTCGCGATGACCGTGGGGCACTGCCGCGGCTTCGTCTACGCGACCGCCGTCATGGGCGTCACGGGCGCCCGCGACCAGACGTCGGCCGCGGCGCCCGCGCTCGTCGCCCGGGTCCGGGCGGTCACCGACCTGCCGGTCGGCGTGGGTCTGGGGGTACGCGACGGCGCGCAGGCCGCCGAGGTCGGCTCCTTCGCCGACGGGGTGATCGTGGGCAGCGCACTGGTCCGGTGCGTGCTGGAAGCGCCCGACGAGGCCGCCGGGCTGGCGTCCCTGCGCGCGCTCAGCGCCGACCTGGCCCGCGGCGTGCGGGCCGTCAAGCGGGAGGCCTGAGTTTGACGGATCGCTCGGTCGCGCAGCGCTTGAAGGCGACGTCTTCCCTCGGCGGCGGTCTGCGGTGGTCGAGGTCCGCGTCGCCTCAGTCCAGACGCCGCCGCGCTAGCCTCCCTCGCGATCTAGGCCGCGACCGCGGTGAGCGGCTCGGCGGCTTCGGGGATCTCCGGCTCGCTGTCGCGCAGCACGTGGCGCAGCACACCGGAGTGGCCGGCCACCGCGTCCGCGATCGCCGCGCGGGCGACCGGGGTCATCGGCTCGGGCAGCATCGAGGGGTCGTGCCAGGACAGCCGGCTGATCCGGCCGGGTGAGTTGACGCTCGCCTCGCCGCCGTCGATCTGGCCGCGGAAGACGTACTTGAGCACGTCGGGCATGTCTTCGCCACAGGTGTTGCCGGTCAGCTCGTAGACGCCGACCAGGTCGACCATGTGGGTCTCCAGACCGGTCTCCTCGCGGATGTCGCGGATCGCCGCGTGGACCGGGCTCTCGGCCTGGCGGATGCGACCGCCGGGCAGGCACCACAGCCGGTGCCCCTGACTTTGCTGGCAGAGCAGCACGCGGCCGGCGGCGTCGGTGATGACGGCGGCCACCGCGGAGGTCAAAGAGCTCATGGACAAAGAGCGTACGACTGCCCAACGGAGAAGTCAGCCGTCGTTCACCGACAAACCATGCCCGATTTGGGCGTGACCGGGCTAACGCGAGCGCGGCCCGCGACGGTAGCGTGTGCACCCGTGACAATCGCCGCAATCCCGAGCCCCAGCTCAGCGGTCTGGGAGCTCGGTCCGATCCCGATCCGGGCATACGCTCTCTGCATCGTCCTCGGCATCGCCGTCGCCTGCGCGGTGACCGAGTTCCGGCTGCGCCGCCGCGGCGGGCCGCCGTGGGCGGTCCTCGACATCGCGGTGTGGGCGGTGCCGTTCGGCATCGTCGGCGCCCGGCTCTACCACGTCATCACGTCGCCGCAGGACTACTTCGGCGAGGGCGGCAGCCCGGCTGACGCGTTCAAGATCTGGGAGGGTGGCCTCGGCGTCTGGGGCGCGGTCGCCGGTGGCGTGCTCGGCGGCTGGATCGCCTGCCGCCAGCTCGGCATCCCGCTGACCGTCGTCGCCGACGCGGTGGCACCGGGCCTGCCCCTCGCGCAGGCGGTCGGCCGGGTGGGCAACTGGTTCAACAACGAGCTGTACGGCGGCGTCACCACCCTGCCCTGGGGCCTCAAGATCCACCAGATGGACCCGGAAAACCCGGGCCACGCCCTCAAGGACCAAAACGGCGACCCCATCCTCGAGCCCGACCTCTACCACCCCACGTTCCTCTACGAGGCGCTGTGGAACATCGGGGTCGCGGTGCTGGTGCTGCTCGTCGACCGCCGGTTCAAGCTGGGCAAGGGGCGGGCCTTCGCGCTCTACGTGATGGGCTACACGGTCGGCCGGTTCTGGATCGAGCTGATGCGCACCGACGAGGCCAACGACATCGCGGGCGTGCGGGTCAACGTGTACGTCTCGGTGCTGCTCTTCCTCGGTGCCCTGCTCTACTTCGTGCGCACCCGCGGCTTCCAGGAGTTCCTCGTGCCCCGGGACGCGCCGGCGCTCGCCCCGGTCGGCGGCGGGAGCACCGACGTCTCGCAGCGGGACGTCTCCGGCGGCGCGGCCGAGCGGGCGGCGGCCAAGCCCAGCGGCTACCGCGTGGTGACCGAGGAGCAGTACCTGCGGTACAAGGAGACCGGCGACCTGCCACCCGACGACGAGCCGGCCGGCGACTCGGGCGACCTGCTCGATGACTTCGCGGACGACGAGACGATCGAGCGCACCGGCGACGTGGCGATCACCGAGGACCCCGGCGACGATGACGACGACGCCGAGAAGGCGGACGGCGCGTCCGACCCCGGCGCTTCCGCGGACGGCGACAATGGCCCCGCCGGCGACGCCGACCCGCCGGACCGCGCGGTCACCTCCAAAGACGACCGCTGAGGCACGAGACTAGGGGGCGCCACCGATGCGTACGGCTGTGGTCGTCGGGGCGGGCATCGGCGGCCTGGCCGTAGCGGGCGCACTGGCCCGGTCCGGCTGGCAGGTGACTGTGCTGGAGCGCGACGACCGGGTCCGGGCCGAGCGCACCGCGCTGATCCTCTGGCCGAACGCGATGCGCGCCCTCGACGCCCTCGGCCTCGCCGGCGGGCTCGACGCGATCGCCACGCCGCTGCCCGACAGCGGTGTACGCCGGCCGGACGGGCAGTGGCTCGTGCAGCCGCGCGGTGTGGTCGGGCGCGGCCCGGTGATCGTGCACCGCGAAGACCTGTACGACGCGCTCGTGGCCGGGCTCGGCGACCGGGTCGAGATCCGCACCGGCGTGACCGTGCGCGGCGTGCGGGCCGACGAGCGGGAGCGGCCCGCGGTGAGCGACGGCCGCACCACGTACGAGGGAGACGTCGTCGTGGCCGCCGACGGCATCGACAGCGCGGTGCGGCGGCGGCTGGCGCCGGAGTCCACTGTGGTCAGTTCGGGCTGCGCGGCGTGGCGGGCCGTCATCCCGTGGTATCGCGTGCCACCGCTCAACGAGGGGCGCCCGGTGGTGGGGGAGACGCTCGGCGCGGGATACCGCTTCGTCGCAGCCCAGCTCGGCCAGCGCGGCTCGTCCGGCGGCTCCACCCGCGGCGGCGTCTACTGGGTCGCCACGGCCGCCGGCGCGCCCCGGCCCGAGCCGCCGGCCACCCAGCTCGCGCTGCTGCGGCGGTGGTTCGCCAAGTGGCACCCGCCGATCGGCGACCTGCTCGCCGCCACCGAGCCCGACGACCTCGTGCAGCAGGAGGTGCGCGAGCTGCGCCCGCTGCCCCGCGAGTACGGCTTCCCGGCCGGGCCGGGCGGTTTCGCGCTCCTCGGCGACGCCGCCCACGCGATGCCGCACCACCTCGGCCAGGGCGCGTGCCTCGCGCTGGAAGACGCGGCGACGCTCGGCTCGGTGCTGCGCGACGCGGTGCCCGGCGGGCAGGTGCGGGAGGCGATCGCCGCGTACTCCCGGCAGCGCCGACCCCGCGCCGCCACGGTCGTGCGCCAGACCCGCCGGATGTCCGCGGTGCTCCAGGCCCGGGGCCGCCTCGCGCTGCGCGCCCGCGACGCCGCGCTGGGCACGATCAGCCCGCGCCTGATGGGCAGTGCGGCGACCGCCGCCGCGGCCTGGAAACCCCCCGCCTGACCTCATCGCGAATCTGCCCGAAGGGGGCAGTCACGTAGCCGGGCGGACATCCATGCCGGCACACGGCGGGCGCAGAAGTCGGACCGAACGGATGCTGACCGTCGCAGCGCGCGAGGGGCACACTACGCGCAATGACCGATGGCCTACGCGTACGCCCGGGACAGGTGCGCTTGCTGGGGCCGGTGGAGTTGACCGGTCCGGGTGGGCCGGTTCCGCTCGCCACCGGCGCGCGCCGGCTGCTCGCCGCCCTCGGCCTGCGCGGCGGTGAGGTCGTCGGCTGGGCCCAGCTGAGCGCGGCGGGCCTCGACCCGGTGGCCCTCGACCGCGACGCGGCGGCACTCGCCGGTGCGCTGGCCCGGGTCGGCCTGCGCGGCGCGCTACAGACCCGCCCGTCCGGCATGCGCCTCGGCGCTCGGCATATCGACGCGCTCCGCTGCCAAGACGAGCTGCGCCGGGCCCGCTCCCGGCGGGCTGCGGGAGACCTCCCGGCCGCGATCGCCCTCTACGACCGCGCGCTGGCCCGGTGGCGTTCCGACACCCCGCTCGACGGGATCGCACTGACCGGCTGGGCGGCCGCGGAGGCCAAGCGGCTGCGCGACACCCGCACCCGGGCCCACGAGGAGCGGTGGGACTGCGTGCTCCGCCACGCCGGCGACGCGGTCCGGGCCACCGGCGCGCCGGTCGCCGACCGGGCCGCGGTGCGTGCCGGCATCGAGGCCACCAAGGCGGCGGAGGTGGCGGCCACCGAGCTCGAGGCGGGCGTGGCCAAGCACCCGCTGCGCGAGCGCCGGTGGGAGCTGCTGCTGACCGCGTCGCTGCTCAGCGGCGGGCGGGCGGCCGCCCGATCGGTGTACGAGCGCGCGGTCCGCACCTTCGCCGACCAGCTCGGCGTCGAGCCGGGCGAGCGGCTGCGCGCGCTGGCCGCCGCGGCCGAGCGCGGTGACATCGCCGAGCTGCCCGCCCCGCCCCGGCCCGAGCCCCGCGTGCCCCGGCGGGTGGCGCCGCCGCCGGTGCCGCTGACCAGCCTGCTCGGCCGTGACACGCTCCTCGACGACATCGGCGCGCGGCTCGCCGCCCACCGGCTGGTCACGCTGGTAGGCCCCGGCGGCGCCGGCAAGACCCGGCTGGCGATCGCCGCGGCCGGCGTGCTGGGCGGGCCGGTGGCCTGGTTCGTCGACCTCAGCGTGGTCGACCGGCCGGTCCTGGTGCCCAGCGCGGTCGCCGAGACGCTGGGCCTGCGCGAGGATCCCGGGCTCGACCCGGTCGACGCGATCGCCGAGGAGATCGGTGAGCACGAGGTGCTGCTCGTGCTCGACAACTGCGAGCATCTGGTCGCCGGCTGCGGCGAGCTGGCGCGCGAGCTGCTCGCCCGCTGCCCGGCGCTGCGCATCCTCGCCACCAGCCGGGCGCCGCTGCGGGCCGACGACGAGTCGATCGTGCCCGTCCCGCCGCTGCCGCTGCCCACCGCGGCCGGCGGCCACACGCTGGCCGACCTGGCCACGCACGCCGCGACCCGGCTCTTCCTGGAGCGGGCCCAGGCGCGCTCGGGCCGCCCGGTGCCCGAGGGCAGCGCCGACGCGGTGGCCCAGCTCTGCGCGGAGCTCGACGGGCTGCCGCTCGCCATCGAGCTGGCCGCCGCGCGCACCCCGCTGTTGAGCGTCTCCGAGATCGTCGCCCGCATCCGCACCGACCAGCGGCTGCTGCACAGCCCCGACCCCACGACCCCGCCCCGCCACCGCACCGTGGCGGCCGCCGTCGAGTCCAGCCTCGAGCAGCTCGCGCCGGACGTGCAGGCGTTCTTCGAGCGCCTGGCGGTCTTCGCGGGCAGCTTCGACACCGCCGCGGCCGACGCCGTGCGCGCCGGCACCAGCTCCGACCCCACCGCGCTCGACCAGCTCGTCAACGCGTCGCTGGTCGAGGCCAACGCCGGCCGCTACCGCCTGCTCATGCCCATCCGCCGCCACGCGCTGGCCCGCCTGCACGCCGACGTGCCCGCCGCCCGCACCGCACACGCCGCGCACTACCTGCGGGTCGCCGAAGCGGCCGACACCGACCTGCGCGGCCACGCCCAGGAGGCCGGGCTGGCCCGGCTGCGCGCCGACGCGCCCAACATGCGCGCCGCGATGGCCTGGCTGGCCGAGGCCCGCCCGATCGCCGTGCCCTACGGTGACCTGCGCCTGGCCACCGCGCTCGCCATGTACTGCCGGATCGAGGGCCACTACCGCGAGGCCCGCGGCTGGCTCGCCGCCGCGCTGGCCCGCCACCCCCGCGCCCCCGCCCTCCTGCGCGGCGCCGCCGCGGCCGACGCCGCCATGCTGGCGATGCTGTTGTGCGACTACCCGGCCGCCGCCGAGTACGCCGGCACCGCCCGCGCCGCCTACCGCGCCCTGGGTGACCGCCGTGCGGAGGCCCGCGTGGAGATGATCCTCGGTTCGGTGGCCCGCGAACGCGCGCAGTACGAGGCCTCCGCCGCCCACCTC
Organism: Phytohabitans sp. LJ34; assembly: GCF_052068095.1. NCBI lineage: Bacteria > Bacillati > Actinomycetota > Actinomycetes > Micromonosporales > Micromonosporaceae > Phytohabitans > Phytohabitans sp. LJ34. The sequence goes on from NZ_JBQHDG010000003.1 coordinate 173,151, forward strand.
GACAAGGCCGCCGCCATCTACGTCGAGTGCGGCGACGAGCTGGGCGAGGCCCGCGCCGTGCAGCTGCGCGGCTTCACCGCCTGGCTGGCCGGCGACTTCGACCGCGCCGAGCTGCGCCTGCGCGCCTGCCGCCGCTGGTTCGAACGCCTGGGCGACGCCGAGGCGGCCGCCTCCGCCCTGATGAACCTCGGCGCCGTCGCCCTCTACCGCGGCGACACCGACCGCGCCACAAGCCTGCTCGACGCGGCACTGGAGCGCTACGCCGCGCTGGGCTTCCCCGAAGGCGTCGGCTGGGCGCACAACCTCCGCGGCCTGGTCGAGCTGCGCACCGGTCGGGCAGACCGGGCCGAGGAGCATCTCGCGCTGAGCCTCGCGACCCACCGCAAGGTCGGCGACCGCTGGCGCACGGCGAGCGTGCTGGAGGCCCTCGCCGAGGTACACCGCCGCGACGACCCGGCCCGCGCCGCCGAGCTCCTGGCCGACGCCGGCCGCATCCGCGACGAGATCGGCGCCCCCGTCCCCGCCTGCGAACGCCCCGACACCGAAGCGACGGCGGCCGCCTTGCGCGCCGCCCTCGGCGACGGCACGCCATTGCCGGCGCGCGCTCTGATCCCGCCCATTTAGAGAAATTTTGTGAGCTACCGCGACGTCCGTCGTGGTCCGTGCCGTTGCGCGGGGCCCCCGCGGCTGTAGGGCTAACGATCATGGCGCCGCCCAGATGTTGAGCGAGTCGCCTGCGCCGCGACAAGAGAATCGAAAACCGGTCGCCCGCACCGTGCGTCACGGGGGTGGGCTTGTGGCGCGGGGGTGGCAGCGGGGGCCGGGGGGTTCGGCTCGCTCTGCGAGCCGCCGGGCTCCGCGGTCTCCGGCGGGAGCGGCGGTCCGCCGCTGACGCGGACCCGGGCAATTCTGCCGTGAAGCCCGGGCAATTCCTGCTTCGAAGCAATGTCGCGGTGTGACCCCGCCGTCAGCTAGCGGCGGCGGGGTCACCGGAGCGGGCTAAGCCGTGGGGAAGACGGATGGGGTGGCGATGCAGGCGGTGCCTACGCGTTGGAAGCCGACCCGCGCGTAGACGCGGGCTATGTCGTCGCTGCCGGCCGACAGGAAGACCAGGTCGACGCCGTTGTCGAGGGCGTGCCTCGCCAGTGCCGCCGTGACGGCCGCGCCGAGGCCTCGGCGGCGGGCGGTGGGGAGCGTCGCCACGCCGGCGATCTCGGCCACGTCGTCGACCCGCTGGAGGATGCCACTCGCCACCACGCCTTCGAGGTCGGGGTCCGGTGGTGACGGTGACAAATATCCCAACACCGAGGCGCGGCGGCCGGCGTCCATCATGCGGCGCTCGTCGGCCAGTTCCTCGGGGGAGACGGGGAGCACCGCGGCGTCCCGCTCCTTGGGACCGGCCAAGCCCGTGGAGGTGCCGGGCGTACCGAATCCGACCGCTCCGACGGCCCGGCGCACCGCGACGTCGGCGGCGAACGTCGGTGCCGCCGCGTCGAGGAAGCGGACTTCCGCGCCCGCCGGGGTGACCAGGGCGGATGGATCCAGGACCATCAATGGCGCCTCGAGTACCGCGAGTCCGGCCGAGCGGGCTACGGCCAGTAGGTCCGGCGTCACCTCGTGTACCCACTCGAATGCCTCGGGCGCACCGATAGCGCGCTGACGAGCGCGAACCGAGGTAATGTCAGCGGCGGATGGCGGTGCTGCGGCGCCCAGGCGGGGGCGCGCGTAGAACGGCCAGCCCGGTCCGTCACGGACGAAGAGCACGAGTCCACCGAAGTCCTCGGTGTGGGCACCGTCCCGGGGCACGGCGTCGTAGAAGCGTTCCAACCGTTCGAACAGTTCAGCCACGTGTGATCAATCTCCGCTGGTGGAGTTCAGGAACCCCTAACGTAGACTCGAAGGACTCAGCAGGGCCGACGTCGTCCCGACCTATCCCACGTAGCGCGAGCGACGACAAGGAGGCCCGGTGGTTCATCCGCACCCTCAGCGCACCTCCGAAGGGCTCTACGACCCGGCGTACGAACACGACGCCTGCGGTGTGGCCTTCGTGGCGGATCTGTCGGGCCAGCGTTCCCACGACGTCGTAGCCAAAGGGCTGTCGGCGTTGTGCCGGCTCGACCACCGGGGCGCGCGCGGCGCGGAGCCCAATACGGGTGACGGTGCCGGCATCATGTTGCAGGTGCCCGATGAGTTCTTCCGGGCCGTGGTCGACTTTCCCCTCCCGCCCGCCGGGCAGTACGCGACCGGGCTTGTCTTCCTCCCGCACGACGAGGAGGCGGCGGCCCGCGCGATCCGGGTGCTGGAGAAGTACGCGCTGGTGGAGGGTGCCGACCTGCTGGGCTGGCGCGACGTGCCGGTCGACCCGAGCGACCTGGGCGAGTCGGCCGAGGCCGCCCGCCCGCGGATCCGGCAGGTTTTCCTCGCCGCCCACCGCCTCACCGACACGCCCGACGGTCCGGCCGGCAGCCCGCTGACCGGGCTCGACCTCGACCGGGTCGCCTTCTGCGTGCGCAAGCAGACCGAGCGGGAGAGCGCCGAGCGGGGTGTGGCGGCCTACTTCCCGTCGCTGTCCTCCCGCACGATCACCTACAAGGGCATGCTCACGCCGGCTCAGGTGCCGGCGTTCTTCCCCGACCTGGGCGACGAGCGGGTCGCCAGCGCGATCGCGCTGGTCCACTCCCGCTTTTCCACCAACACGTTTCCGTCGTGGCCGCTGGCCCATCCCTACCGGTTCATCGCGCACAACGGCGAGATCAACACCATCCGGGGCAACAAAAACTGGATGAACGCCCGCGAGGCGCTGCTGGCCTCCGGCGTGATCCCCGGAAACCTCAAGCGGCTCTTCCCGATCTGCACGCCCGACGCCTCCGACGCGGCCAACGTCGACGAGGTGCTCGAGCTGCTCCACCTGGCCGGGCGGAGCCTGCCCCACGCGATGCTCATGATGATCCCCGAGGCGTGGGAAAACGACCCGGAAATGGACCCGGCGCGGCGCGCGTTCTACCGCTTCCACGCCAGCCTGATGGAGCCGTGGGACGGGCCGGCCGCGGTGGCGTTCACCGACGGCACGGTCGTCGGCGCCGTGCTCGACCGCAACGGCCTGCGCCCCGGCCGCTGGTGGCAGACCAGCGACGGCCTCGTGGTGCTCGGCAGCGAGGCGGGCGTGCTCGACCTCGACCCGGCGACCGTGGTGGCCAAGGGGCGGCTCCAGCCGGGTCGCATGTTCCTGGTCGACACCGCCGCCGGCCGCATCGTGCAGGACGACGAGATCAAGGCGGAGCTTGCCGCGGCCCAGCCGTACGACGAGTGGCTGCACGCCGGCCTCATCGACCTCGGTGACCTGCCCGAGCGGGAGCACATCGTCTACACCCACGACTCGGTGCAGCGGCGGCAGCAGACCTTCGGCTACACCGAGGAAGAGCTGAAGATCCTGCTCGCCCCGATGGCCCGCACCGGCGCCGAGCCGCTCGGCTCGATGGGCACCGACACGCCGATCTCGCCGCTGTCGACCCGCCCGCGCCTGCTGTACGACTACTTCCACCAGCTCTTCGCCCAGGTGACCAACCCGCCGCTCGACGCGATCCGCGAGGAGCTGGTCACCAGCCTCCAGTCCACGATCGGCCCGGAGGGCAACCTGCTCGACCCGGGCCCCGCGAGCTGCCGGCAGATCGTGCTGCCCTACCCGGTTATCGACAACGACGAGCTGGCGAAGATCCTGTCGGTCGACGAAGACGGCGACCTGCCGGGCTTCAAGGCGGTGCGGGTCTCCGGGCTGTACCCGCTGCGCGACGGCGCGGCCGGCATCAAGGCGCGGCTCACCCAGATCTGCCGCCACGTCTCCGAGGCGATCGAAGACGGCGTGCGCATCCTGGTGCTCTCCGACCGCGACAGCAACGCGACCCTCGCGCCCATCCCGTCGCTGTTGCTCACCGCGGCGGTCCACCAGCATCTGGTACGCGAGCAGACGCGCACCCAGGTCGCGCTCATCGTGGAGACCGGTGACTGCCGCGAGGTGCACCACGCGGCCGTCCTCATTGGATACGGCGCGGCGGCCGTCAACCCGTACCTGGCGTTCGAGTCGGTCGAAGACCTCATCGCGACCGGCGCGCTGCCCGGGATCGAGCCGGCCACCGCGGTGCGCAACTACGTCAAGGCGCTCGGCAAGGGCGTGCTGAAGATCATGTCCAAGATGGGCATCTCGACGGTCTCGTCGTACTGCGGCGCGCAGGTCTTCGAGGCGGTCGGCCTCGACGCGCGGCTGGTCGAGCGCTACTTCGCCGGCACGCCCGGCAAGATCGGCGGGGTCACCCTCGCCGGGATCCACCAGGAGGTCAAGGCCCGCCACGCCCGTGCCTACCCGGCCAACCAGGCCGAGCGCACCCACCGCCGGCTGGAGGTGGGCGGCGAGTACCAGTGGCGCCGCGAGGGCGAGCTGCACCTGTTCAACCCCGAGACGGTGTTTCTGCTCCAGCACGCCACCCGCAGCCGCCAGTACGACGTGTTCCGCAAGTACACGTCCACTGTAGACGGCTTGGCGGCCGAGGCGGGTTCGCTGCGCGGCCTCTTCACGCTCCGCACCGGCGTGCGCCCGGCCGTGCCGCTCGACGAGGTCGAGCCGGCGAGCGAGATCGTCAAGCGCTTCGCCACCGGCGCGATGTCGTACGGCTCGATCTCCGCCGAGGCGCACGAGACGCTCGCCGTCGCGATGAACAACCTGGGCGGCAAGTCCAACACCGGCGAGGGCGGCGAAGACGTCGACCGGCTCTACGACCCGTCCCGGCGCTCCGCGGTCAAGCAGGTCGCGAGTGGACGGTTCGGCGTCACGAGCGAATACCTCGTCAACGCCGACGACCTCCAGATCAAGATGGCCCAGGGCGCCAAGCCCGGCGAGGGCGGCCAGCTGCCCGGCAACAAGGTCTGGCCGTGGATCGCCAAGACCCGCCACGCCACGCCCGGCGTCGGCCTCATCTCGCCGCCGCCGCACCACGACATCTACTCCATCGAAGACCTGGCCCAGCTGGTACACGACCTCAAGTGCGTCAACCCGGCGGCGCGGGTGCACGTGAAGCTCGTCTCGGAGGTCGGTGTCGGCACCGTCGCCGCGGGCGTCGCGAAGCTCAAGGCCGACGTGATCCTGATTTCCGGCCACGACGGCGGCACCGGCGCGTCCCCGCTCAACTCGCTCAAGCACGCCGGCACGCCGTGGGAGCTGGGCCTCGCCGAGGCGCAGCAGACGCTGCTGCTCAACCGCCTGCGCGACCGCGTCACGGTGCAGGTCGACGGCCAGCTCAAGACCGGTCGCGACGTGATCGTGGCGGCGCTGCTCGGCGCCGAGGAGTACGGCTTCGCCACCGCCCCGCTCATCGTCTCCGGCTGCATCATGATGCGCGTCTGCCACCTCGACACCTGCCCGGTCGGCATCGCGACGCAAAACCCGGTGCTGCGCGAGCGTTACACGGGCAAGCCGGAGTTCGTCGAGTCGTTCTTCCTCTTCCTCGCCGAGGAGGTGCGCGGATACCTTGCCGAGCTGGGCTTCCGTTCCCTCGACGAGGCGATCGGCCACGCCGAGATGCTCGACATCGCGCCGGCGGTCGACCACTGGAAGGCGCGCGGCCTCGACCTCCGCCCGGTGCTGCACGTGCCGGAGCTGCCCGAGGGCGCCGCGCGCCGGCGCGTCCGCGAGCAGGACCACGGCCTCGACCGCGCGCTCGACAACGAGCTGATCGCGCTCGCCGGGCCCGCGCTGGAGCGCCGCGAGCCGGTCCGCGCGGTGGTGGCGGTGCGCAACGAGCACCGCAGCGTCGGCGCCATGCTGGGCGGCGAGGTCGCCCGCAGGTACGGCGGCGCCGGGCTGCCCGACGACACGGTCGACGTGACGCTGCACGGCACGGCCGGCCAGTCGTTCGGCGCGTTCCTGCCGCGGGGCGTGACACTGCGCCTGTTCGGCGACGCCAACGACTACGTGGGCAAGGGCCTGTCCGGCGGGCGGCTCGTGGTGCGGCCGTTCAGCACCGCGCCGTTCGTGGCCGAGGAGCAGATCATCGCCGGCAACACCATCCTCTATGGAGCGACCGACGGCGAGGTCTTCCTGCGCGGCCGGGTGGGCGAACGCTTCGCCGTCCGCAACTCCGGCGCGGTGGCCATTGTGGAGGGTGTCGGCGACCACGGCTGCGAGTACATGACCGGCGGCACCGTGGTGGTGCTCGGCGCGACCGGTCGCAACTTCGCGGCCGGCATGTCCGGCGGCACCGCGTTCGTGTGGCGCCTCGACAAGAGCCGGGTCAACCCGGAGCTCGTCGAGCTCGAGCCGCTCACCGACGAAGAGCAGGTCACGCTCCGCACGCTCGTCGAGCGGCACTTCGCCGAGACCGACTCGGCCGTCGCCGAACACCTGCTCAAGCGCTGGACCGAGGCGGTCGAGGAGTTCACCGCCGTGGTTCCGCGCGACTACAAGCGCGTCATGGAAGCGATCCGCACCGCCGAAGCTGCCGGTCGGGACATCGACGAAGCGGTGATGGAGGTCGCTCGTGCCTGACCCTCAAGGTTTCCTTCGCTACGGCCGCCGGCTTCCCGCCCGGCGGCCGGTCCCGGTGCGCATCCAGGACTGGCGCGAGGTCTACCCGGTCGCCGAAGAGGGGCTGATCCGCGAGCAGGCCACCCGCTGCATGGACTGCGGCATCCCGTTCTGCCACGACGGCTGCCCGCTGGGCAACCGCATCCCCGACTGGAACGACCTGGTCCGCACCGGCAGCTGGGCGTCGGCGATCGAGTCGCTGCACGCCACCAACAACTTCCCGGAGTTCACCGGGCGGCTGTGCCCGGCGCCCTGCGAGGCGGCGTGCGTGCTCGGCATCGCCGGCGGCGAGCCGGTCACCATCAAGCAGGTCGAGGTCGAGATCATCAATCGGGCCTTCGAGCGGGGGTACGTCACCCCGCAGGCCGTGCCGCCGCCGTCCGGCAAGCGGGTCGCGGTCGTGGGTTCCGGGCCCGCCGGGCTCGCCGCCGCGCAGCAGCTCGCCCGCGCCGGTCACCAGGTGACCGTGTACGAGCGGGACGACGCGATCGGCGGCCTGATGCGCTACGGCATCCCCGACTTCAAGCTGGAGAAGGAGCACATCGACCGCCGCCTCGCGCAGATGGCGGCCGAGGGCGTCCTCTTCCGCACCGGGGTCAACGTGGGCGTGGATGTGACGGCTTCTTCGTTGCGCGAGTCTCACGACGCGGTGCTGCTGGCATGCGGCGCGCTCGCCAGCCGGGACACACCGGAGACGGCCGGCCGTGAGCTGCGCGGCGTACACCTGGCGATGGACCACCTCGTCCCGGCCAACCGTGTGGTTGCCGGCCTGGCCGACTCCGCCCCGATCGACGCCAACGGCAAGCACGTGGTCATCATCGGCGGCGGCGACACGGCGGCCGACTGCCTGGGCGTCGCCCACCGGCAGGGCGCGGCGGGCATCATCCAGCTCGACCTGTACCCGCAGCCGCCGGACGCCCGCGACGAAGAGCGCGACCCGTGGCCGGTCTGGCCGTGGATCCTGCGCAACTACCCGGCGCACGAAGAGGGCGGCGAGCGCGTGTTCGCGGTCGCGGTCCAGGAGTTCGTCGACGACGGCGCCGGCAACGTGCGCGCGGTGCGCATCGCCGAGGTGACCGTGGAGAAGGTCGACGGCCGGCGCATCCTGACCTTCGTGCCCGGCTCCGAGCGCGAGCTGCCGGCCGACCTCGTGCTGCTGGCGATCGGCTTCGACGGCACCGAGGAGCAGCCGCTGCTCGACCAGCTCGGCGTCGCCCGCAACAGGCGCGGCGCGATCGACGCCCGCCCCGACTGGCAGACCGCGGCCGACGGCGTCTTCGTGGCCGGCGACATGCACCGCGGCGCCTCGCTCATCGTGTGGGCGATCGCCGAAGGCCGCGCCGCGGCGGCGGCCATCCACTCGTACCTCGGCGGGGAAGGCTCGCTCCCGGCCCCGGTCACCCCGGCGGCCCAACCCCTGGCGGTGTAGGTCAGATTTCGACGAGCGGAAGGTCCGTCCGGGTGAAGTCGTTGCCCAGGCAGAGGAGCGGCTCGCTCGCGACGCGGCCGACCGCGTAGGTGAGGCAGTCGCCGAAGTTCAGCGCCGCCGGGTGGCGGCCCTTGCCGTACCGGAGGTAGGCGTCGACCGCGACCGGCCAGTGGTCGGCGGTGAACGAGATAACCCGCAGCTCGCTCTCCTGGACGAACCGCGCGAGCAAGGTCTTTCCGGGTATGCCGAGCCGGGCGGCCAGCACGATGCCGGTCTCGACGAGAGTGGGGGCGCCTACACCGGGGGCGTGCTCCGACTCGACCAGCTTTTCCAGCAGGGGCTCCCACTCCGCCTCCTGGAGGAGGATGGCGATGATCGCCGAGCTGTCGACGATCACACGCCCTCCGTGCCGTATCCGAGGATCTCCTCCCGCTGCGCCTTCGTCAGCGTGGTGCCTCGGACGTCGTCGGGGACCTGCGGCCAGGCCTCGTCAGCGAGGAAACGGCGCAGGCGGTCGTCGCGATCCCGCTTGGTGCGGGCCGCCATGAGCCGGGCGCGGCGCTCCTTCAGCGCGACGTTGATGGCCCGGGTCTTGCTCTCGCCGGCCAGGGCCGCGACCTCCGCCGCCAGCTCTTCGGTCTCCGGGTCCTTCACGTTCAATGCCATGGTGTAAGGGTATTCCTCAGGGTGTAAATCCACCAGAGGCGGTCGGGGGCCGCCGGCAAGCGGCCCCCGACCGGGCTTCTCAGAACTCCGAGTTGTAGCTGGTGAACGAACCGGCGTCGACGCGGCCGCCGCCGGCGTTGTAGCAGGCGACGTTGCGCACGATCACGGTGGAGCCGCTGTACGACCACGGTGCCTGGAGGTTGCAGAACTCACCGCTCTGGCCGTTGGCCGACACCTGCACCGTGTCCGGGCGCTGCGCGAGCGCGCGGAAGCCGACCAGCGTCAGCCCGGGGCCCGATGACACGAGCGCGTTCGCGCCGAGGCCGAGCTGCGAGTTGAAGTTGGTCGTCGGCGGGCCCGGGTTGGGCGCGGGCGGCGGCTGCATGTTCCAGACGTAGCCGAAGAACTTCGGCGGGAACGCCGAGCCGAAGAGCGACCGCTCCAGCTGGTAGCTCAGCGTGAACCCGGTTTTGAGCGGCACGCCCGTCCCGTCGAAGCAGAACACCAGCACGTCCTGCGACACGCTGTTGGAGTTCCACTTGGCGATCTGGCAGTGTGCTCCGACGCTGCTGTTGACCGCGGTCACCTGGAGGCTGCCGTCGTTCGGCCCGGGTGAGCCGAGCCCGCGGAAGCGCACCAGGTACTCGCCGGTCGCGGTCGACGACACCGAGTTGCCGGTGCCGAAGACCGAGTTGTACTCGCTCACGATCGCGGTGCTGGCGTCGGCGTGCACGTACCCGTAGTGGCCCGGTACCCCGTCGGGCGGTGAGCTGCTCGTGAAGACCGCGGTGAACGGCGTGTCGATGCCGAAGCCGCCCGGCCGGAAGCAGCCGACGTACGCGATCTGGTCGGTGCCCGAGTGGCCCCACTTCAGCGCCTGGCACCAGATCGGGCGCCCGCTGATCGCGGTGACGTGTACGACGCCGCCCTTCGCGGCCTGGCCGGGGAAGACGACCTCGTAGAAACCGCCGCCGAACGGGGTGACGGTGGTGGCCGGCGGCCAGGTGCCGGAGGGCACCGTGGTGGCGCCGTTCCACAGCACGAAGCCGTGCCCGTCCGGCACCGCGGCCTGCGCGGGCGCGGCCAGTCCGACGGCCGCCAGTGCCGCGGCGACGCCGACGGCGGCGAGCCTGTGAAGGATTCCCATAGCGCTCCTTCGTGGGTTGGGTATGGGACGTCAGAACAGAGCGCCCGATCGACCGGCCTGATATGCCGACTAGGCGACAGCCGAACGGCCGGATTTGATAAGACACGTCCACGTGATCTTGGGGATACCGGCACGACACAGGCCGCTCCGAGAGTGATCAACCATGGCTCCCACCCCACCCACGGACGCCGAGCTCGACGTGATGATCAGAGCTCGCCTCGCCTCCCTCGGAATCGACCTCGACCAGCTGCCGCCCGGCACCGCGCCCGACCCGGCGACCGGTGCGCCCGGCCGCGACTCGGTGCTCGCCTCCCTGCGCTCGTTCGTGCGCGGCAGCGTGACGGCGATCGCCGCGTACCGGCTGCCCGGCGCCGATCCCGCGCTTTCCCAGCAGCCGGCCCCGATGCTCTACCCCTCGATCAGCACGGAGTGGCGCAAATGACCACAGTGGATAGACGAGCGTTTCTCGCCCGCACCGCCGCGGTGGCGGCCGCGGCCGCTGCCGGCGCTTCGGCCATCCCCGGAGTGGCGTGGGCCGGCGGGCCGGCGAGGTTCGGCGCCGGCGCCTACGCGCGTCCCCGCCCGGAGGCCTTCGCCGATCCGACCGAGCTGACGCTCGCCGAGGCCGCCTGGATGATCAAGAACGGCAGGCTCACGCCGGCCGATCTCGTCGAGGCGTACCTGGCGCGCGTCGGCGCGTACGAGCCGGTGTACCAGGCCTTCAACACCGTGCTCGCCGACCAGGCGCGAGCGGCGGCGAAGGCGGCCGGCAAGCGGCGTCACACCGGGCCGCTGCACGGCATCCCGCTCGCCGTCAAGGACAACTACTGGACCGCCGGCGTGCGCACGACCGCCAACTCGTACCTCTTCCAGGACTTCGTGCCGCCGTACGACGCGACCGCCGTCGCCCGCCTCAAGGCGAACGGCGCGATCGTGCTCGGCAAGACCCAGATGGGTCCACTCGCGACGACCCGAGCGACCACACCGGACGGTCGCGTCACGACGGTCAACGCGTGGACACCCACCATCCCGGGTACGGACCCGGGCGGCTCGTCGACCGGCACGGCCACGTCGGTGGCCGGGCGGATGGCGACCTCGGGCACCGGCACGCAGACCGGCGGCTCGATCACCGCGCCGTCCAACGCGCAGAACCTGACCGGTCTCAAGCCCACCATGGGCCGCGTGTCGCTGGCCGGCATCATCCCGCTCAGCTACACGCGCGACCACCCCGGCCCGCTCGCCCGCGACGCCAAGGACGCGGCCATCATGCTCACCGCCATGGCGGGGGAGGACCCGGCCGACCCGCGCACGCAAGGGCTGCCCCACGTGCCCGACCTTGTCGAGGCGGCGACCCCGGTCTACTCGGGCCGCAAGGTCCGCGCGCGGTGGAGCACGCGGATCGGCGTTCTTCCGGGCTACGCCGACGGCACGTCCGCCACCGCCCTGGCCCGCCAGGCGTTTCTCTCCACAGTGGACAAGATTGACGGCGTGCGGCTGGTCGACGTGCCGCTGCCCGACGAGTGGGAGCTGCTGACCGGCGGCGCCTTCAACAACGTCCGCCTACCCGAACGCAGCGAGCCCTTCATGCCCTACCTCCGCACCGACCTGCGCGGCTTCGGCGTGTCGGTCACCGGCTGGCTCCAGGGCGCGCTGCTCGGCGCGAACGAGTTCCTCACCGGCCAGCGGGCCAAGCTGCTGCTGCTGGAACGCGTGCTGGACCAGATCTTCGACCGCTGCGACGTGGTGGTGCAGACCGGCCCGGTGCCGTTCGACATCCTGGGCCTGCCCGAGATCGGCTTCCCGATCGGCTTCACGGCCGCCGGTGTGCCGATCGGCACGATCCTGGGCGGCGAGCCCTACGCCGAGGACCGCCTGCTGTCGGTCGTGGCCGCCTACCAGGCCGTGACCGACTGGCACTGGCGCCGCCCACCCAACCCACCGGCCTCCGCCGCCGTCTCCGCGCTCCGCTCGTCTCCGGCGGTCGCCGATCGCGGCCGCCTGACGGCCGAGGACGTGGTAGCCCAGATGCAGTAACGTTTTTGGGCAGATTTGCCCGCGCCCGCGTCAGCTGCGGACCGTTTGCTCCCGCGGGCACCGCTGCGGCCGGCGGCTCGCGGCGCTCGCCGAAACCCCCGGCCTCCGCTGCCGGCTCCGCGGGACAAGCCCACGCCGCGCGTCGCTCCGGCAGCCTCCGCTTGTGCGTGCGGGTCGGCAGCCGTCCCCGGGCCGGCGGCCCGGGATGGGTGAGGTGTTCGTGGAGCCCTTTGCTCTGCTCCCCTATGGGAGGCGGCCGGGCGGTTCACCCGCTCCTGGACGTGGGTGGCCGCTGTGGGGGAGCCCCGCCTCTAGAGACCTTTCGGAGTCAGGGTTCGCGAGGGCGGCCACAACGCACGGTCAAATTCGAGACAGGATTCTTCCCAGGTCCGCGTCAGCGGTAGACCGTATGCTCCCGCGGGCACCGCTCCCGGCCGGCGGCTCGCGGGGCGAGCCGAAACCCCCGGCCGTCCACTGCCAGCTCCGCGGGACAAGCCCCCACCACCGCCAGCATCCTGACACAGCGTCACCAGCTGCGGTGTCGGGCTTTGGATCTAGAACGCTTAGGGTTGAAATAGCGCCCTAACTCTCCAAGATCTCGCACCGGACACCGTTCACGCCACCGCGGCGGTTACTCGCGGTGACGGCGCATCTGTCCGGTCTGTTGCCCGTCGCTTCGGCACGGGGCATTGTGGACAAACGAACTACGCGCGGGGTGAGCGTGACCAGCGGCGGACGGGTGAGGCCGCGGGAGCAGCGGTCTGGACCACGACGGACATCGCGGTAGCTCGAATCTGCCTTTGAATCGAGCCCGAGACCGCGGCGACCCTGACTCCGAAAGGTCTCTAGATGCGGCGGGCGGTGCGGAAGCGGACGCCGTAGTGGCCGGAGCCGTCCAGCAGGGAGTCGCCGCCAGTGTCGCCGAGGGTCGGGCCGTCGGCCTTGGTACGGCTGGAGATGAAGCGGTGCCGGCCGTTGCTGTCGACGCCCAGGTACATGCCCATGTGCTCGATGTGGTCGTTGAGGACCGGGCCGCCGTTGAAGAAGACCAGGTCGCCGGCGTTGAGCCGTTCGTACTCGCGGGCCTGGGTGCCGCGGTTGGGCATCAGTTGCGCGCCGGGGCCGAACTCGGCGATCGCGTACGCGCGGCGGGGCAGGCCGGTGCCGGGGGTGTTGGTGCCGCGCAGGGGGTAGCCCATGCGGTAGCCGTACACCATGCGGAGGAAGCCCGAACAGTCGAGGCTGCGGATGTGGTCGGGGTCGGGGCGTTCCTTCTTGCCGTCCGGAAACTCCCAGTCGACGCCGAGGTAGTCGTAGAAGTCGGAGCGTTCGGCGCGGCCGTCGGGGTCGGTGTTGGAGAGCGGACCGAAGGAGGCGTCGCGCTTGGCGCCGTCGACGTACTCCATCGCGATGGCCAGCGCGTCGGGGCTGCGGTCGTCGAGTGCCTTCTCCAACCAGGGGCGTACCCAGGTGTCGTCGACGGAATCCTTCTGCCAGGGGCGCGGCGCGAGGCGGATCCAGGCGTCGGTGGTGATCGTCGCGGACGTGTGTGCCTGCTCGGCGAAGGTGCGCGAGGGTCCGGTGAGGCGCACCGTGCGGGCCTTGTCGGTGAAGACGGCCAGTGTCTTGCCGCCGGCGTCGACGACGAGCGTGCGCGCCGGGTCGCTCACCCGCTTGAACTGGAGCTCATCGACGGGTGGCGCGGACACGAAGTCCGGCTCGGGAGCGGCCGCGGGAGCCGCCGGGCGATCCCCGGTCTGACATCCGGCGACGGCGAGAAGTACAAGGGCGACCACGCCCATCAAACCCCGATGCATCAACGAACTCCCTTCTACGTCACCGGCACCAGGCCGGTCAGGATGCCGCTGATCACCACGCCGTAGGTCGCCGCGGAGACGACCGTGGTCGCGAGGATGGTCGCGCCCTTGGGTTGGCGGATCAGCTGGTACGCGATGAGGCCCGGCGCCACGAAGCCGAGCGTCTGGTGCGCGAAGAGCAGTGGCACGTCGCGCTGGATGATGAGGAACGCCGTCACCTGGAGCAGCACGCTCAGCAGCACCACGGCGGCGAAGAGACGCTTGCCGTACAGGATGACGATCCGCTGGAGCACCTTCATCAGCCCGTACGTCACGACGGTCATGACCACCATCACCACGGCCTGGAGGCGGTCTTCCACCATGGCGAGCGCCATCCAGCCCGGCGTGATCATGCCGCCGGGGGAGAGGTTGGTGGTCAGGTAGCAGACCAGCGCGAAGATCAGGCCGACGCCGAGGCACATGGTGGCCAGTTGGGGGCTCAGCTCGCCGCCGGGGATGAAGTTCACCGGGCACCCCGCAGATGGGACAGTTCTTCCAGCAGTACCTCGCCCTGCCCGTGGATGTTGCCGACCGCGACCACCGAGGCGGTGCCCCGCACCTGGCCGAGCAGCGCGTCGAGCATCGCGCCCGGGCGCTGCCGGCCGCCGAGGTCGAGCACGCGGCCCTGCCACCGTTCGGGGATCTTCGACAGCGCGCTGCGGGTTGGCTCGCCGATCAGCAGTACCCGGTCGGGATCGAGCCGGGGCACAAGCGCTCCCATCTGCCCGTTGCGCTCGACGCGGTCGGGGCGGCAGTTGATGACAAGGTGGACCGGCCGGCGGATCAGGCCCTGCTGGGCGAGCTGGCGCACGTTGAGCAATGTGGACTCGGGGTCGTTGGCGGCGAAGACGTTGGCGAAGCGCAGCCGCCGCCCGTTCGCCTCGTAGGTCTCGACGGTCAGCACGCCCGGGTCGGGCGGCGCGTCCCACATGCCGGCCAGCGCGGCCCGGCGGTCGATGCCCATGAGCCGGGCGACGGCCAGCGCGATCGCCACGTTTTCCTTGAACGTGATCCAGCCGAAGCCGCGCATCTCCTCGTCGGAAACCGTCTCCGGGTCGACCGAGATGAGCCGGCACCGTCGCTTCGCCGCCTCCTCCTTGAGGATGTGCAGGCGGTCGCGTTCGGCGGTCACGCACACGCCGTCGACCGGCATCGACCGGCTCAGCGAGCGGGCTACGTCGTCGAGCGTCGGGCCCATCTCGGCCAGATGATCCTCGCGTACGTTGCACAGCACGCCGATCGTCGACCGGATCAGCTTGCTCTGGTTGACCTCCTGGAGCGCCGGCATCACCGCCATGCACTCCATGACGAGCACGTCCGGGTGGAACATCGCGGCACGGCGGACGATGCCGATCTGCTCGACCACGTTGGCGATGCCGAACTTCCGGTAGACCGGCTCCTCGCTCCCGTCCGTGAAGATGAAGCGCGCGGCGGTGCCGGTGGTTTTCGCGACCACGGCGAGCCCGCCGCCGCGCAGCGCGCCCGCGCAGAGGCGGGTGATCGAGCTCTTGCCGCGGATGCCGTTGACGAGGACGCGGGTCGGGATCTTGCGCAGGTTGGCGTAGTGGCCGCGCTGCTCCACCATGCCCGCCACCAGCAGCACCAGGCAGCTGGCGGCGAAGATGCCGTACAGGAAGAGCACCTCAGCGTCTCCCCACCCGGCGGACACCGGACTTGCGGCGGTTGGGCGGGCGGCGCACCACGACGGTCGGTGGCGCACCGGTGCCGCGCAGGCGTTCCGCGCCGCCGAGCCGGGCCGGGCCGTGCACCCGCACCTGGCGGCAGATCTCCAGGCAGCTCGCGATCGCACCGATCTCGTCGGGGCGGTGTGGGGAGATCACCGTCTCGGTGTCGCCGTCGGCCATGCGGTCGGCCGCGGCGGCCAGCCGCCGCAGCGGCACCAGCAGCACGAAGTAGTGCCAGCCGAGCGCCACCACGGCGAGGAAGGCCGCCGCGCCGCCGAGCACGAGGCTCGCCCGGCGCAGGCTGTTGACCGGCAAAGCGAGGTCTCCGACCGCCTGCTCGGCCACCACGGACCAGCGCAGGCCCGCGGCGGAGCTGGGCTCGGACAGCGGGGTACCGGCGACGAGCGCGCGTCCCGCGAGCTTCGCCCCGGTGCGCCCCTGCGACGCGGTGGTGGCCGCCTCCCGCGCCTCGGCGCCGGCCAGCGGCTGAAACGCGCGGAACCCCTCGGTGTCGAGGATCGTGCGCAGCTCGCTGTCGACCACGCGTACCCGGCCGTCGGCCCGCCGGAGCAGGTCGGAGAGCTGTGGCACGTCGAACTCGACCACCACGCTGTGCCCGTCCGGCCGGTGCGCGTACGCGTAGATGACCGGCAGCCGCCCGCCGGTGTTGGCCAGCCGCACGCCGCTCTCCTTGGGCAGCTTCTCCTGCTGGCGCAGCGGCTCGCGGCCGGCGCTCGTCACGACCCGGCCCTCGGGGTCGGTGACGTAGGCGCCGCGGTACTCGTCGTCGCTCTTGACGAGCCGATCGAGGTCCGGGCCGAGCCGCGCGGGTGCGGTCTGCGCGCTCTGCGCCGCGGTGACGGTGGCCTGCCGCAGCGCGCCGTCGAGCGACTGGCCGAGCGCGATCGTCGCGGCGGTCACCTGGTTTTCGCTGTCGAGGACCACCTGCGCGGGTACGGGCACCGGGCCGCCGGCGAACGTGTACCCCAGCGCGCCGGACCAGCCGAAGATGATCGCAGGTACGCCGAACAGCAGCACGACGGCCGGCACACCACGCGGGCGGGCCCGGTCGTCGAGGGCGGCGCCGATGCGGCGTACCTCGGACGGGCCTTTGATCTTGGGTTGTGGGCTCCTGTCGCCGCAGGCGTCCGCCTTCGCGCGGTCCAGCAGCCGGCGCACCGGGCGGACCAGGGCGCGGCGTGCCACAAGGTAGGCGAGCAGCGCGGCCACGATCAGCCCGGCGCCGGGGGCCAGGCCCTTCCACGGCGAGCCGACGTCGATCACCGGCGCCGAGACGGTCGAGGCCACCGCGATGCCGAGCGAGCCGACCGGCGCGGCCACCACCAGCAGCGCGCTGCCGGTCGGTCCGCCGGTCGAGCGGACGGCGCGCCCCCCGCGGGTCTCGGCGAGCGTCCGCTTGATCACGTCGCCGGCCGGCCCGCCGGCGGGCGACGCGCCCTGCACGACCGTGCTCTCGCCGCTGGGCAGCCCGACGAGCACCGACTGGCGGGCGTTGGGGGCCAGGCGCAGCGGGCGTACTCGCAGCGAGGTCATGCCGGCGAGCACCCGCCCGTCGGGCAGCGGCGTGGAGATCAACGCGCGTGGCTCGGCGCCCTGGATCAAGGGGGTGACGGTGGTGCGGGGTATGTCCTGCGGCACGTTCGCGACCGGGACCGGCTCACCGCGCGTGGCGACCGGCCGGCGGTTGCCCGCGTCGAGCACCGCCGCACCCGCCCAGGCGGTGCCGCCGCCGGCGGCCGAGGCCAGCACCGCGGCCGGGTCGCCGCCCGGCCGCACCTGCTTGGCGGCCGCCTCCATCTCCTCGATCCCGGTGGTCACCGTCGCGTTGAGGCCGCGGGCGAGGCTCGTCACCAGCCGGTCCTGCGAGTCGACCACCGCCTGCGGGATCACCCGGCCGTGAAACATGCCCAGGTAGACCGCACACACCACGGCGAGTACGAGCAGGGCGCACAGCAGCGCTACGGAGGGTGCGCGGATGCCGCTCGGAAACCGCGGTGCGGGCAGTTGCTTGTCCAGTGCGATCCGACGCCATGCGACGAGAGGATCGGCGGCAGGCAGGATCACCTCGCGCCGTATGGGCATACCGGGTTATACGCGCCGCGACGGTGAGGAGTTCGGTCTATGTCCTCGTTTTCCGTGGGGTCGCTCCCTGGACGCCGGACAGTGACAAATAGACTCGCTCGGGTCACCGCGCGCGTGTCACGCTCGGTCTACCGCCAGTCGTTTCGAAGGGGGCAGTCATGGCCGCCATCTCCCGCGAGGAGGTCGCGCATCTCGCGCGCCTGTCGCGGCTCGCCGTCACCGAAGATGAGCTCGACCTCTTCGCCGGCCAGCTCGACGTGATCCTCCAGGCGGTCGCCCGGGTGGGTGAGGTCGTGGCCGAGGACATCCCGCCGACCTCGCACTCCGTGCCGCTCACCAACGTGCTGCGCGACGACGTCGAGGTGCCCTGCCTGACGCCCGAGGAGGCGCTGGCCGGCGCACCCGACGTGGAAGAGGGTCGCTTCCGGGTGCCCCGGATCCTGGAAGAGGAGGCCTGAGCCGTGAGCGACCTGATCAAGATGAGCGCGGCCCAGCTCGCGGGCGTGATCGCGAGCGGTGAGGCCTCCGCCACAGAGGTCACCGAGGCACACCTCGCGCGCATCGCCGAGGTCGACGACCGGGTGCACGCGTTTCTGCACGTCGACGCGGAGGGCGCCCGCGCCGCCGCGCTCGAGGTCGACGAGCGCCGTTCGGCGGGCGAGCCGCTGGGGTCGCTGGCCGGTGTGCCGATCGGCGTCAAGGACATCGTGGTCACCCGCGGAGTGCCCACCACGGCCGGCTCCAAGATCCTCGAAGGCTGGCGCCCGCCGTACGACGCCACGATCGTCGAGCGCATGCGCGCCGCCGGCCTCGTGATCCTCGGCAAGACAAACCTGGACGAGTTCGCGATGGGTTCGTCCACTGAGTACTCCGCGTACGGGCCCACCTACAACCCGTGGGACCTCACCCGCATCCCGGGCGGCTCCGGCGGCGGCAGCGCCGCCGCACTCGCCGCCTACGAGGCGCCACTCACCGTCGGCACCGACACCGGCGGCTCCATCCGCCAGCCAGGAGCCGTCACGGGTACCGTCGGCGCGAAGCCCACGTACGGCGGCACGTCCCGCTACGGGCTCGTGGCGTTCTCCTCCTCTTTGGACACGCCGGGGCCCTGTGCCCGCACCGTCGAGGACGCGGCCCTGCTCCACGAGGTGCTGGCCGGCCACGACCCGCGCGACTCCACGTCGATCCCGCAGCCGGTGCCCGACGTGGTCGGCGCCGCCCGGCGCGGGGCCACCGGCGACCTGAGCGGCGTGCGGCTCGGCCTGGTGCGCGAGTTCGGCGGTGAGGGCGCCGAGCCGGGTGTGATGGCCGCCTTCCGCGACGGGCTCGACGCGCTGACCAAGCTGGGCGCCGAGGTGGTCGAGGTCTCCTGCCCGCACTTCCAGTACGCGCTGCCCGCCTACTACCTCATCGCGCCGAGCGAGTGCTCCTCCAACCTGGCCCGCTACGACGGCGTGCGCTACGGCCTGCGGGTCGGCGACGACGGCGCCAAGGCGCTCGAAGAGGTCATGTCGCTCACCCGCGAGGCCGGCTTCGGGCCAGAGGTCAAGCGGCGGGTCATCATCGGCGCCTACGCGCTGTCCAGCGGCTACTACGACGCCTACTACGGGCAGGCGCAGAAGGTGCGCACGCTCATCACGCAGGACTTCACGTCCGCGTTCGAGCAGGTCGACGTGCTCGTGTCGCCGACGACGCCGTTCGTGGCGTTCCCGCTCGGCTCGCGTACGTCCGACCCGTACCAGATGTACCTGGCCGACCTCTTCACGATCCCGACCAACCTCTACGGCGGGCCGGCCATTTCCGTCCCCTGTGGACTGTCAGAGGGGCTGCCGGTCGGCTTCCAGATCATGGCCCCGACGCTCGCCGACGACCGGATGTACCGGGTGGCGGCCGCACTCGAATCCGCCGTCGGCACGCTGACCCCCGGGGAGCTGGCATGACCGTCACCCTTCCGCCGTACGAAGACGTCGTCGCCCGCTACGAGCCGGTGATCGGCCTGGAGACGCACGTCGAGCTGGGCACGAATACGAAGATGTTCTGCGGCTGCCCGATCGACTTCGGCGGCCAGCCCAACACCCGGGTCTGCCCGGTGTGCCTGGGGCTGCCCGGCTCGCTGCCGGTGGCCAACAAGGCCGCGATCGAGGCCACGATCCGGATCGGCCTCGCGCTCAACTGCACGATCGCCGCCTGGTCGCGCTTCGCCCGGAAGAACTACTTCTACCCGGACATGCCGAAGAACTACCAGATCAGCCAGTACGACGAGCCGCTGTGCGTCGACGGCTGGCTGGACGTCGAGGTCGAGGGCCAGATCGTGCGCGTCGAGATCGAGCGCGTCCACCTGGAGGAAGACACCGGCAAGACGCTGCACGTCGGCGGCGCGACCGGGCGCATCCACGGCGCGACCGAGTCGCTCGTCGACTACAACCGCGCCGGCATCCCGCTCGTCGAGATCGTCACCAAGCCGGTGCCCGGCACGGGCGCGCTTGCCCCGATCGTCGCCCGTGCGTACGTGACGGAGCTGCGCGACGTGCTCCGCACGCTCGGCGTCTCCGACGTGCGCATGGAGCAGGGCTCGCTGCGCTGCGACGTCAACACGTCGCTCAGCCTGCCCGGCGCGGAGTGGGGCACCCGCACCGAGACCAAAAACGTCAACTCGCTCCGCTCGGTCGAGCGGGCCGTGCGTTCCGAGATCCTCCGCCAGGCCGCGATCCTCGACGCCGGCGGGAAGATCAAGCAGGAGACCCGCCACTTCCAGGAGGACACCGGCGACACCCGGCCCGGCCGGTCCAAGGAGACGGCCACCGACTACCGGTACTTCCCGGAGCCCGATCTCGTGCCGCTGGCGCCGGACGCCGCCTGGGTGGCCTCCTTGAAGGAGGCGCTGCCCGAGCTGCCGCGCGTCCACCGCAAGCGCCTACAGACCGACTGGGGCCTGTCCGACCTCGACATGCAGTCGGTGCTCAACGCCGGCGCCGTCGAGCTGATCGAGGAGACGGTGGCCGCCGGCGCCTCGCCCGAGGGCGCCCGCAAGTGGTGGCTGGGCGAGCTGGCCCGCCGCGCCAACGAGGCCGGCATCGAGCTCGTCGAGGTGGGCGCGACGCCCGCCCAGGTGGCCGAGCTCCAGCGCCTCGTCGACGAGGGCAAGCTCAACGACAAGCTGGCCCGCGCCGTGCTGGAAGGCGTGATCGCCGGCGAGGGCTCGCCCACCGAGATCATGTCCGCGCGCGGCCTGGGCGTCGTATCGGACACGGGCGCCCTGACCGCCGCGGTAGACGAGGCCATCGCCGCCAACCCCGACGTGGCCGCCAAGATCCGCGAAGGCAAGGTGGCCGCGGCCGGTGTGCTGGTGGGCGCGGTCATGAAGGCCACCCGAGGCCAGGCCGACGCCAAGACCGTCCGCGAACTCATCATCTCCCGCCTGAGCTGACGCCGACGGCGCGTCCGTGGCGATTTGTTGCCCCCATACGGGCCGTTTTTCGCCACGGACGCTCCGGGCCTGCCCCTCAGCGCGTCGGGGTGGGGGCTGGGCGTTGGCCTTCGGCTGGTGCGGGGTGTTCGTCGTCGACCACCTTGCGCTCCAGCGTTACCTGGGACTGGCCGGTGCCGCCTACCTTGATGTCGTCGTACGCCTGTAGTGCCCGCGTCTCCTTGTCGAAGTAGAGCACCGACATCGCCAGCGGCAGTGGCTCGTCGTGTTCCAGGCCGCGCAGGCCGGCGCCGCCCGTGGAGCCCTCCACCAGCAGCCGGGTGGTCATCTGGCCGGGCACCTGGGACAGGGTGCTCACCTTGCGCTCGTGCGTGTGGCCGGCCAGGACCAGCGGGCAGGTGCCGGATAGGGCGCCGGCCGAGGCGGGGTCGTGTACCAGGGCGATGTCGACCGGGTCCTTCGACGCGCGGATCGTGGCGGCGAGGCGTTCGCCGGCGCCGATGACCTGCTCGACGGTTTGCTTCGAGGTGCCAGAGCCGGTCGGGGAGGTCTCCTTGTCGGGGGTGAAGCGCGGGTCGCCGATGCCGGCCACGGTCAGGCCGGCGACGTTGGTGATCGAGTTGTCGAGCACGACCGCGTTGGACTGCTGGGCCACGGCGGCGCCGGTGGCGGCCGAGTCGTGGTTGCCGCGGATGAAGACGTACGGCACCTTGAGCAGGCCGATCGAGGCTACGTACGACGCCTCCGGCTCGCTGCCCCAGTCGGTGATGTCGCCGGTGTCGATCACCGCGTTGATGCCGAACTGCTCCACGATCGTCCGCATCAGCGGCCACGCGCTGGGGTTCAGGTGGAGGTCGGAGACGTGCAGGATGCGCGTGGTGCCCTCCTGCGGCTGGTACACGGGGAGGGTGGAGACCGTCGTGTAGATGCGGCTGACGTTCGCGACGAGCTGTTGGAGCTGCTCGGCGTATTTGTCGTAGTCGTCGGCGATCCGCCGCGCGTCACCGACCACGGCGGGAGCGTTGACCAGCAGGCCCTCGTAGCGTGGCTCCTCGATCGAGTCGGGGTGGAGCGTGGCGAACGCGCTGCCCAGGCTGGTGCCGACGATGACCAGCGCCAGCGCCCCCGACCAGGCGACCCGCCGGATGTCGCGGAAGACGAGCGCGGCGAGCGCCATGGCGAAGAGCACGGATACCGCGACGGTGCGCATGCCGAGCTGGATGAGGCCCTTCTTGACGTCGTCGACGGCCGTCTGGCTGGCCCGCGTGATGCCGGCCGGGTCGTCGATCAGCGCCTCGGTGCGGCCCTGGTCGAGCGCGCCGAGGCTCACGTTGAGGTGCGCGGGGCCGTCGTGGCTGTCGAGGTGCAGCGAGCCGAGGGGCGGGATGGCCACCTCGGTGTCGCCGACGAACGACGGAGCGATCGACATCTCCGCGCGGAACGGCCCCACGTCGGTCTCCGTGCGCGCGCCCACCAGGACGCCGACGACGACGCCCGCGAGCGCGACCCCGAAGACGAGCAGCCCGAGGCCGGCGCGCCGGGGCACGCGGGAGCGGAAGAAGGACCTGATCCATCCCACAACGCGGCGTACCGCCGAAGCGGTACGCCGATCGGTTTCTGCGCGCTCTTCCATCACCGTGTTCTGTCGTGCCCAGACGTCACGAGCCGAAACTAGCTCTTGCCGGCCCCGCCGCCGGAGAAGACCAGCCGGATGATCCGATCATCCTCCGGTTTTGGCTCGCCCCGCCCATCGTGATTGGAGGTCGTCACCCACAGTGAACCATCCGGCGCCGCGATGGCTGTGCGCAGGCGGCCGAACTGGCCGTTGAGCAGTGCGCGAGGCTGCCCGAAGACGGTGCCACTCTGCGTGAGCTCGACCGACCACAGCCGCTCGCCGCGCAGGCAGGCGGCGATCAGCAACCGATCCACCGCCGCGAGCCCCGAGCAGGAGGCGTCGGCCGGCGACCACACGACCAGCGGGTTTACGTACTTGGGGTCGTTGGCGCGGCCCTCGACCGCCGGCCAGCCGTAGTTCTTACCCGGCTGGATCTGGTTGATCTCGTCCCACGTGCTCTGCCCGAACTCCGCCGCGAACATCCGCTTGGCCGGATCCCAGGCGATGCCCTGCACGTTGCGGTGCCCGTACGACCAGACGAGCGAGTTGGGGAACGGGTTGCCGGGCGCGGGCTTGCCGTCCGGCCGCATCCGCAGGATCTTGCCGCCCAGGCTGCGGGTGTCCTGTGCCAGGCCGCGCTGCGAGGCGTCGCCGGTGGTCGCGTAGAGGAAGCCGTCCGGCCCGAACGCCAGCCGCCCGCCATTGTGGATGCCGGAGAGCGGGATGCCGGTCACGATCGGCACCGGCTTTTGCCCCAGCGTGAGCGTGGCGATGCGGTTGTCGGTGTCGGTCGAGTAGTACACGAAGACGGTCTTGTCGGTGTCGTACCTGGGCGAGACCGCGATGCCCATCAGCCCGCCCTCACCCGCGGCGTTGACCTCGGCGAGCGTCTGGATGGTCGTGACCTTGAGCCCGTCGTTGCCGGACTCGGGGCCGACTTTGAGGATCTTGGCGGTGTCGCGCTCGGTGACGAGCGCGCCCCGGTCGGGCAGGAACGCGACGCCCCACGGCACCCGCAGCCCCTTCGCCACCACCGTCGCGGCCACCTCCTGGCTGTTGCCGGCCGGAGCGGTGGCGGTCACGGAGGGTGTGGGAAATTTGGGTGGCTCGCCGGCCTCGTCGGGCTCCGGCGGGCCGAAGGTGCAACCGCCGACCGCCAGGGTCAGGGCCAGGGCGGCGACGGTGGCACGGTACGGGGGGCGGGCGTCCACCCGGCCAGGGTAGCCGCGCCTGCTGTGAGGAGAGGTGATCACGCGCAGGACGAGGCGGACGCCACCCGTGTGGTTCCGCTACGCGCGGGCGAAGACCCCGCCCCGCGTAAGCCGCGCGCGGCGAAGACCCCGCCCCCGGCATGACGCTACGCGCGGGCGAAGACCCACCCCCGCATCAGCAGGAATCGCAGCAGCGTGGCCCCGAGGTTGGCCGCCACCAGCACGGTCACCTCGACCACCCGGCCGGCGGCGGGTGCCACGGCCGCGAGGCTGGCGAGCGCGCCGCTGGTCAGCGCCAGCCCGAGCGCGAACACCACCAGCCCTTGCGCCTGGTGCCGGGCCGCACCCCGGCCCCCGGTGACGCGAAACGTGAGCCGCCGGTTGGCGGCCGTGTTTCCCAGGGCCGTGATCAGGAGCGCGAGCAGGTTGGCTCCCTGCGCGCCGGCCGGACCCCGCAGGACCCAAAAGATCAGCAGGTACGCGAGCGTGCTTGCCACGCCCACGCCAGCGAAGCGGATCACCTGGCCGGCCAGACCGTGTGGTACCCCGGCAGGCGGTGCCGCGGGCTCCCGGCCGAGCTGCCGCGCCAGGTCGGCGAGTGGAAGGCGGCCGGTGGCCAGCGCCCGCCCGAGCCGCCAGATGCCCTTGAGGTCGGCGATCGCGGTGGCCACGATGTCGACCCGGCTGTCCGGGTCGTCGACCCAGTCGACCGGCACCTCGTGGATGCGCAGGCCGGCGCGTTCGGCCAGCACCAGCAGCTCGGTGTCGAAGAACCAACCCGTGTCGTGTACCAGCGGGAGCAGGCGCTCGGCGACGTCTTTGCGGATCGCTTTGAACCCGCATTGCGCGTCGGAGAACCGGGCGGCGAGGGCACCGCGCAGCAGCAGGTTGTACCCCCGCGAGATGAGCTCCCGCTTGGCGCCTCGCACCACCCGCGAGCCGCGGGACAGGCGGGTACCGATCGCCAGGTCGGAGTGGCCGGACAGCAGCGGCGCGACGAGCGGGAGCAGCGCGGCGAGGTCGGTGGAGAGGTCGACGTCCATGTACGCCAGCACCGGCGCGTCGGACGCCGACCAGGCCGCCGCGAGCGCCCGCCCGCGACCCTTGGCCGGCAGGTGGAGTGCCTCGACGCCGGGCAGCTCCCGGGCCAGCCGCTCGGCGACCGCGAGCGTGCCGTCGGTGCTGGCGTTGTCCGCGATCGTGATCCGAAATGGGTACGGGAACGTGTCGCACAGGTGCGCGTACAGGCGGCGCACGCAGGGTTCCAGGTCGCGTTCCTCGTTGTAGACCGGGACGACCACGTCGAGCACGGCGCCGGTGCTGCTCTCGACCGGCTGCGACGCCACCCCGGGAAACGTGGCCGTCATGACAGGTCGTAGAGGGTCGTGCCGCCGACCGTCGTGGCGGTGAAGTTGTCCGCCACCCAGGCCGCGATCTCCTGCGACGCGCTGCTGCCACCGTTGCTGCGTCCCAGCCCGCTGCTGATGAAGTAGTGGACCTTCCCTTCGGCGACGTACTGCTGGAACTGTTCCAGCGTCGGCGACGGGTCGCTGCCGTTGAAGCCGCCGATCGCCATGACCGGCTGCTGGGTGGCGAGCTGGTACCCGGCGGCGTTGTTGGCGCCGACCGCGGCGGCCACCCAGGTGTATGAGCCGGCGTTCTCGGTGAGCGCGGCGACGAGCTCGGCGTTGGGTGTCGTGGCATTGAGCAGCCCGCCCATGCCGCCACCGCGGTTCGTGGTGCCGCCGCCGTTGGTGCCACCGCCGGTCGTGCCACCGTTCGTGCCGCCAGGAAGGCCGCCGGGAAAGCCACCGCCGGGCGTGCCCTGGAAGCCGCCGGGTGCCTGGCCGCCGTTCGTGCCGCCACCCGGGAACCCGCCTCGGAAGCCTCCGCCGCCGGGCCCGCCGGCCCCGCCCCCCGGGCCGAAGCCGCGGCCGCCGGCCACCGCCGGTCCCGCGGTCGGGATCGAGCCGGTGTGCGGCGAGCTGGCCGTGCTCATCGCGTACGCCGCCGGCCCGAGCAGCCCGGCACCCACCGCGGCGGCCGCGACGAGGGTGACGGCCCACCTGGTCAGGCGCCCGACGAGGAGGAACGCGCCGGCGGCCGCGAGGCCGAGCACGAGCACGGCGGCGCGCAGCCACGGGTGCCAGTCGGCGCTGCGGCCGAGCAGCACCCACGACCACAGCGCGGTGACCGCGACGGTGCCGGCGAAGATCGCGGCGACGGCGGGGTTGCGCCGCTCCCGCCACAGCACGGCCGCGCCGATGCCGACCACCGCGCCGACGGCGGGCGCGAGCGCCACGTTGTAGTACGCGTGGAAGATGCCCTGCATCAGGCTGAAGACGAGGCCGGTGATCAGCAGCCAGCCGCCCCAGAGCAGCAGGCTCGCCCGGCTGCGGTCGGTACGCGGGGCACGCCGGAGCAGCGCGATGGCCGTGACCAGCAGCATCAGCGCGGCGGGCAGCAGCCACGCGATCTGGCCACCGTTCTCCGCGTCGAAGAGGCGGGTGAGGCCGGTCTGCCCCCAACCCCCGCCGCCACCACCGACGCTGCCGGTCTCGTTGCCGTTGAGCCGGCCGAGGCCGTTGTAGCCGAGTGTGAGCTCGAGGATGCTGTTGTTCTGCGACCCGCCGACGTACGGGCGGTAGCGCGCCGGCACGAGCTCGACGATCGCGATCCACCAGCCGGCCGCGACGACCATCGCCAGCCCGCCCCACAGCACCTGGACGATGCGGCGGCGCGGCGGGGTGGGTGCGGCGACGAGGTACGCCAGCGCGAACGCGGGCACCACCAGCAGCGCCTGGAGCATCTTGGTGAGGAAGCCGAAGCCGACCAGCGCGCCGGTCAGCACGAGCCACCGGGTGCTGGCGGTCTCGATCGCCCGCACGGTCGCGTACGCGCCGGCGACCAGCAGCAGCACCAGCAGCGCGTCCGGGTTGTTGAACCGGAACATCAGCACCGCCACCGGCGTGGTCGCCAGGATCGCGCCGGCCAGTAGGCCGGCGACCGGCCCGGACCAGCGGCGCACGGTCGCGTAGAGGAGGGCCACCGACCCGACGCCCATCAGCGCCTGCGGCACGAGGATGCTCCACGAGCTGAGCCCGAAGACGCGCACGGACAGCGCCATCACCCACAGCGAGGCGGGCGGCTTGTCCACGGTGATCGAGTTGGCCGCGTCGGAAGAGCCGAAGAAGAACGCCTTCCAGCTCGCCGAGCCGGCCTGCGCCGCCGCCGAGTAGAACGAGTTGGCCCACCCCGAGGCACCGAGGCCCCACAGGTAGAGCAGGGCGGTCGCGGCGAGCAGGACGAGGAGCGCCGGCCGCGTCCATGCCGGGTCGCCGGCGGGCCCGCGCCAGAGGCGGGCGGCGGCGGTGGTACGCCGGGGAGGCGCCGGCACGGGCGTGGCCAGCACGGCTTCGGGCAGTGTCGAGGTCATGCGGTCGAGGTTGTCGGCCGAAGCTGGCCCGTCCTTGTCCCGTAGCTGTGCCCTGCCTGTGGGCTAGGGTCGTGTTCCGTGAAGGTGTGGATTCCTCATGAGCAGGGCCTCGGGCTGATCGGCGACGTGCCGGACGGCGTGACCGTGGAGGTCGCCCCGGCGCCCGACGCGCTGCCCTCCGACCCGGCCGGTGTGCGCTTCTGGGTGCCGCCCTTCCTCGCGCAGACCCAGTCGGCCGACGTCGCGGCCAAGATGCCCGACCTGGAGATCGTGCAGCTTCTCTCCGCCGGTGCGGACGTGTGGGTTGGCAAGATCCCGGCGGGCATCATGCTCTGCGACGCCCGTGGCGTGCACGACTCCGCGACGGCCGAGTGGGTGATGACGGCCATCCTGGCGCATTTGCGGGCGTTTCCGGCCTTCGTGCGGGCGCAGGCGCGGGGCGAGTGGTCCTACGGCGAGCACACCCCGACCGACGAGCTGGCCGGCAAGCGGGTGCTGATCGTGGGTGCCGGCTCGATCGGCGCGGCGCTGGCGGCTCGGCTCGCCCCGTTCGAGGTCTCGGTGACCAACGTGGCCCGCACCGCGCGGCCGGCCGAGGGCGTGCACGCCGTCGAAGAGCTGCCCGGCCTGCTCCCGCACCACGACGTGGTCGTGCTGATCGTGCCGCTCACCGACAAGACCCGGGGCCTGGTCGACGCCCGCTTCCTCGCCGCCATGCCCGACGGCGCGCTGCTCGTCAACGGCGCGCGTGGCCCGGTCGTCGACACCGGCGCGCTGGTCGCCGAGCTGGAGACCGGCCGCATCGCGGCGGCCGTCGACGTGACCGAGCCCGAGCCGCTGCCCGCCGGCCATCCACTGTGGAGCTTGCCCAACTTCCTGCTGACCCCGCACGTCGGCGGTTCGGTGCGCGGGCTGCTGCCGCGGGCGTACAAGCTGGTCGGCCAGCAGCTGCGCCGCTTCGTGGCCGGCGAGCCGCTGACCAACCAGGTGACCGAGGGCTACTGACTCCAGAGAGCCACCCCGCCCCCTTTCCTCCCGGCCGGTCGCGCGCAGGGGTGAGCGTGACCAGCGGCGGATGGGTGAGGCCGCGGGAGCGGCGGTCTGGACCACGACGGGCATCGCGGTAGCTCAGATCTCGGTCTTTATGGGGGTTTCGTGGCCGCGCCTGTTTCGGGTTCGGGGCTGCTACTTGGTGTTGGCGAACTCGACCAGGCGGGGCAGGTCGCGGTCGCGCACCGAGGTGAGCGGCACGACCTGGCCGTCGGTCAGCCGGGCCAGCACGCGGCCCCGCCGGTCGGCGGCCAGCTCGCTGACCTCGGACCACCCGATGCGACGCTGGCCGAGCAGGGCGCGCACGCGCAGCCCCTCCGGGCCGGCGTCGGTGCCGGCCCGCAGCGCCCAGGCCACGATCACGAGCGGCACCAGCAGGACGGGCAGGTAGTACCACCCCGCGCTGGCCAGCGGGACCGCGCCGATCAGGGCGACGAGGGCCGCGATCGCGATCGCGCCGTGTGGCCGGAAGCGGATCCGTTTTGGCTGGTCGGTACTCACCCGAACGATACTTTCACGGGCCCCTTCGCGCCGCTCAGCGGGCATAGTCTGCACTCATGGCCACCTTGCTAGCGATCGGCACGGGAAAGGGTCTTTTCCTCGCCACCAGCGACGACGGTCGGCGCTCCTGGCGGGTCGACGGCCCGCACTTCCCGATGACCGCCATATACGCGGTCGGCATCGACAGGCGCCGCGCGGCGCCGCGGGTGCTGGCCTCGGTCACCAGCTCGCACTTCGGTCCGAGCGTGGCCACCAGCGACGACCTCGGGCGCTCCTGGCAGGAGCCCGACTACGCGCCGGTGGCGTTTCCGGAGGACACGGGTGCCACGCTCACGCGGGTGTGGCAGTTCGCGCCCGCCTCGGCCGCCGAGCCCGACGTGGTGTACGCGGGCACACAGCCCTCCGCGCTCTTCCGCTCGGTCGACGGCGGCGCGACCTACGAGCTGATCCGCGAGCTGTGGGACCACCCGCACCGCGAGCAGTGGGGCGCGGGCTTCGGCGGGCAGGCGATACACACGGTGCTGCCGCATCCCGACGACCCGGCCCGCATGCTGGTGGCGATGTCCACCGGCGGGGTCTACCGCACGGCCGACGCCGGCCATAGCTGGGCACCGAGCAACACCGGCATCCGGGCCTACTTCCTGCCCGACGAGTGGCCCGAGTTCGGTCAGTGCGTGCACAAGGTGGCCCGCGACGCCACCGATCCCGACCGCCTCTACGCGCAAAACCACCACGGCGTCTACCGTTCCGACGACAGCGGCTCAAGCTGGAGCTCGATCGCGGACGGGCTGCCCAGCGACTTCGGCTTCCCGATGGTCGCCCACCCGTCCCGGGCCGGGGTGATCTACAACTTCCCGCTGGTACGCGACGGCGAGCGCTTCCCGGTCGACCGGCGGTGCCGGGTGTTCCGCTCGGCCGACGCCGGCAAGTCGTGGGAGCCGCTCGCCGAGGGTCTGCCCACCGAGCCGTACTATCCGTCCGTGCTGCGCGACGCGATGTGCGCCGACGGCGCCGATCCGGCGGGCGTCTACTTCGGCACCCGTTCCGGCGAGGTCTACGCGAGCCGCGACGAGGGTGACTCGTGGTCGCAGGTCGCCGCCCACCTCCCCGACGTCCTTTGTGTACGGGCGGCGGAGGTGTGAGCCCGTGGTGACCGTTCTCGTCCCGGGTGTGCTCCGCGCCGAAGCGGGCGGTGCCGCCCGTTTGGACGTGGCCGCCGCCGGCACGCTGCGCGCCGTCCTCGACGAGGTCGGCGCGCGCTGGCCCAGGCTGGAGCGGCGCATCCGCGACGAGCGGGGCGAGGTCCGCCGCTACGTCAACGTATACGTGGACGGTGCCGACTGCCGTCTAGCGGATGGGCAGGACACGCCCGTGGCCGATGGCGGGGAGGTGCAGATCCTCCCGTCGGTGGCGGGAGGATGATCGAGGCCCGCACCCCCGATACTCACCCGTAACCCGTGTGGCCGGCGACTCGTTACCGGTCATAGGTGCGGTGTCGCCAAAAGCGAAACCGCGCCGTCCCCCTCACCCCCTCGAAAGAGGACCCGGCAGTGACAGTGCCGTACACGCCCGGCGCCCGCACCCGGTTCGGCGCCGTACCCACAGTGGACATCGCGGTGGTCGCCGCCGCCCTGGTGTGTTTCGCCGGCTCGCTCGGTGGCTTCACCCCTCCCGTGTTCGGCTTCCTGGTGGGCGTGAGCGGGATCGCCGCGCTCGTGACGTTCCGGCTGTGGCGTCTCGCCCTCCAGATCCACGCCAAGCAGCACAGCTTCGGCCCGTGCCGGGGCTCCGGCTTCCTGGGGCTGGGCACGCTCGCCGGCGGGCTCACGGCGCTCGCACTCACCCAGGTCGACGCCGCGCACCAGGCCGCGGTGAGCGCGGTCGGGCTGGGCGCGGCCGTCACCACGTACGTGCTCGGCATCCTCCTGCTTCCCGGCGCGGCCACCACCCTCGGCATGCGCCTGCGACGCGCCTGCGACGGGGTGAGCATCGGCGTGAGCCTCGCGTTCGCCGGCTGGCTGCTGCCGCCGCCGGGCGGCATGCCACCGGCCGCGCTGGCCGGCATGCTCTTCGCGGTCGGCGGCCTCTCGATCGTCACCGTGACGGCGCTGCGTGCCGCCCGCTACCGCCGCGCCGCCATCCTGTGTGGCGCCGGCGCTGGCGCCGCCGTGCTCGGCCTCGCGATCCAGACCATGATGATCGCGTACGGCGTGAGCGACCGAGCCCTCCTCTACCCGGCCGCGCTCGTAGTGGTCGGCCCGGTGCTCGTGCTGCTCGGCGCCTACCGCGCGGACGCCGACGGCGAGGTGGTCCCGCCCGACGAGCCGGAGACCCGCCTCTCCGGCTATCCGCTGCTGACCGTGCCGGCGCTGCTCGCGATGCTGGCCGCGCTCTACCATCTGATCACGGTCGGCGAGTTCGACCACACGGCGATCCTGATCGGCCTCATGGTCATCCCCACCGTCGTGGTCCGCGAGATCATGGCCGCCGCCGACGTGCGCCGCTTCGCCCGCCGCCTCGTCGAGCAGGAGGCACACTTCCGCTCGCTCGTGGCCGGCGCCAACGACCTCATCATGATCGTCGACGATGACCTCGTGGTGCGCTGGCAGTCGCCCGCCGCGGCCCGCCTCTTCGGCCTCTCCGACGCGGACGTGGTTGGCCGGGCGTTCCCGGCGTTGATGCACCCGGATGACGCGGCCGAGGTCACCTCGCTGCTCACCGCCGTGCTGTCCGAGCGCCAGGCGCTGGGCCGCCCGCCGCTGGTCGAGGCCCGCCTCCGCGACGGATACGGTGCCTGGCGCGACACCGAGTCCACTGTGGGTGACCAGCGCGCCGTTCCCGCGGTCGCCGCGCTCGTCGTGCACGTACGCGACGTTGGCGAGCGTCGCCACCTCGAGCGCACGCTGCACCAGCTCGCGTTCACCGACCAGTTGACCGCCCTCGCCAACCGCCGCGAGCTGATGCGCACGATCGTGAGCCAGCGCGAGGTCGAGGGGCACACCGGCGCGCTGCTGGTCATCGACCTGCACGGCATGGCCGACGTCAACGAGGTGCGCGGCCGCGAGATGGGCGACGCCGTGCTCATCGAGGTCGGCCGCCGCCTGCGCACCGCTGTCGGCTCCGACGACCTGCCCGCCCGCCTGGCCGGCGACGAGTTCGCGGTGGTCACCGTCGAGGGCCCGGTGCTCGCGTACGCGCTGGGCACCCGCCTGCTCACGATCCTCACCGAGCCCTACCAGCTCCCCGGCGCGATCGTGCACCTCAAGGTCAGCATCGGCCTGGCCGAGCTGTCCGGCGGCGACAACGTCGACGACGTACTCCGCCGCGCCGACCTCGCCCGCCGCCGCGCACGCCAGATGGGCCGCGACCGCATCGAGTGGTACGACGCGTACCTGGAAGAGCAGCTGGTCCGCCGCATGGACCTGGAGCGCGAGCTGCCCGGCGCCGCCGGCCGCGGCGAGCTCGACCTCGTCTACCAGCCGGTCCTCTCCCTGCCCGACCGCCAGCCGGTCGGCGTCGAGGCACTGCTGCGCTGGCGCAACCCCACGCTCGGCACCGTGCTGCCCAGCGAGCTGCTGCCGGTGGCCGAAGACCTCGGGCTGATCGAGGAGATCGGCCAGTGGGTGCTCGCCACCGCCGTCAAGCAGCTGGCCGCCTGGACCGTCCCCGGCCGCGAGCTGTGGATGTCCATCAACGTCTCCCCGCGCGAGCTCTCCGCCGCCGACTACGTCACGCGGGTCAAGGCCGCCCTGGCCGAACGCGAGGTCTCACCCGAGCTGCTCGTCGTTGAGGTGGCCGAGTCCCGCCTGTCCAGCGACGTGGCCGCGGTGGTCACCCAGCTGGCGGCGCTCCGCTCACTGGGCGTCCGCACGGCCCTGGACGACTTCGGCGCCGGCCAGGCGTCGCTCCAGCAGCTCCGCCGCCTACCCGTCGACCTCCTGAAGATCGACGGCTCGATCATCGCCGCACCCACCGACCAGCTCCCGGCCGACCTACAGGGCCACAGCCGCCCGCTGATCGACGTGGTCGCCGACCTGGGCCGCCGGCTTGGCGTGGAGATCATCGCCGAGGGCCTGGAGTCGATGTCCCAGATCCGCCAGGCCCAGGAGGCCGGCTGCGGCCTGGGGCAGGGCTTCGCGCTGGCCAGGCCAGCACCGGCCGAGCGGGTAGAGGCCTTCCTCGAAGAACATCGCGCGCCGTCCAACTAGCTTTGGGCTACCGCGACGTCCGTCGTGGTCGCTCTCCGTTGCTCCCGCGGCCTCACCCGTCCGCTGTTGGTTGCGGTTACCGCGCCTCCGGCGGGGCCTCGGGCTCCGGAGGGGCCGTCTTGCTCGTCGTCGGCCTGTTGCGGTCTTGGTGGGCGGTTGCGGCACGGGCTCGGCTTCGCACGCTGGCCGCGGCTTGAGGGTTGGCCGGCTGCGGTGGGGTCATGATCGCTTGGTCGATCTACTTGGGCCGTCTGTGGCAGCGCTACGAGAAAGCGACAAACGGTCTAAAGGTGGCGGCGAACGTGTCCCGAAGTTTCGCATGGGTCGTATGGTTATGTGTGACGCGGCATTTATGCGAAGTCGAGCTGTCGAAACCACCATGATCAACTAATCTTGGGTCAGGCATCCCGCCATTCGCGGAAATGTGCTCAGCATTTGGACGCCGCCGTGATCGTTAGCCCTACAGCTATGTGACACGCCGAGGATAGTGCGGATTTTGGGCTAACGATCATCGCGGCGCGACCCCTACTTCGAAGCTCCTTAGATGCGCAGGAGTGCCTCGACGAGCTGACGGTAGACGCGGAGTTGGGCGCGCATCGCGGAGCGGTCGGCGTAGGTGCGGCACAGGATGAAGCCGCCCTCGAACGTGGTGTAGAGGTGGTCGGCAAGGGCGCCGACGTCGATGTCTGTGTCGGGTCGGCGGGTGGCCAGCGCCGCACGTAGCAGGTCGGCCACGGCGTCGCGCCAGACGCGCGTGGCCTTGGCGACCTGGTCGTTGATCTCGCCGCCGGTGAACTCGCGCTCCGCCAGCACCGTGGCGTACAGGCAGCCGCTCTGCTCCGCCATGAGCTCGTCGGCGCCGTCCTCGTAGTGGCGGATGAACGCCACCACCCGCGCGGCGGGGTCCGTGATGTGCGCGGTGGCGGCCAGGCCGGCGTCGAGGTGGGCCAGGTCGGCCGCCACGTAACGGGCCACGAGCTGGACCGCGAGGTCGGTCTTCGAGCTGAAGTGGTGGAAGAAGGCGCCTTTGGAGCTGCCCGCCTCGGCGATCACCTGGTCGACCGACGTGGCGCTGTAGCCCTGGTCGGTCACGAGCCGCTCGGCGACGCCGAGGATCCGCTCGCGTGTCGCGTTCCCGTCTCTTGGCACAACTCGGTTGTACCAGACCGCTTGGTCTGTTAGAAACAGACTGATTAGTCTGTTACGGAGGGAAGCCATGTCCGCCGCCGCACTGCCGCAGATGTCCGGGCATCCGATCGTCACCGACGGTGGCCTGGAAACCGACCTCATCTACCACCACGGAGCCGACCTGCCGGACTTCGCCGCGTTTCCGCTCGTCGCCGACGACCGCGGGCGGGAGCTACTCACCCGCTACTACGGCGAGTACGTCGACATCGCCAGACGGGCCGGTGCCGGGCTCCAGCTGGAGACGCCGACCTGGCGGGCCAGCCAGGCCTGGGGCGACCGGCTCGGCTACTCGGCCGACCAGCTTCGCCGCGCCAACCGCGAATCGGTGACCATGCTCAAGAGACTGCGCGACGAGGCCGGCATCGACCCGCTGCTGATCAGCGGATGCCTCGGGCCGCGCGGAGACGGCTACGTCGCGGGCGAGGCGATCGACCCGGACGACGCGGCCGCGTACCACGCGCCACAGATCGAGGCGTTCGCCGAGGCGGGCGCCGATCTAATCACCGTCCTCACGCTGACCGGCACCGGCGAGGCAATCGGCATCGTCCGCGCCGCGCGGGCGGCCGGGTTGCCGGTGGCCGTGTCGTTCACGGTGGAGCGCGACGGGCGGCTCCCGGACGGCACGCCGCTGTCCGCGGCCATCATCGAGGTCGACGCCGCGGGCGGGCCCGACTATTTCATGGTCAACTGCGCTCACCCCACCCACATCGGGCCGGGCCTGACCGACGGCGGCGACTGGCGTTCCCGCATCGCCGGACTCCGCGCGAACGCGTCGACCCGCAGCCACGAGGAGCTCGACGCCGCGACGGAGCTGGACGAGGGCGACCCGGCGGAGCTGGCCCGCGCACAGGACGAGCTGCGTCCCCGCCTGCCGAGCCTGTCCCTCGTCGGCGGCTGCTGCGGCACCGACGCGCGCCACGTAGCCGCGATGTGGGGTGATGTCGGAGGCTCCGCCTAGGGTGCGCCTATGTCTGACGAACCGCGGGTCGACGAGCGGCACCCGGCCGCTGTGGTGACGGAGATGGTCGCGCGGGTGCTGGCCCTCGCCGAGACGTGGACGGCGTGGGACGGCAAGCCGCGGTCGGTCGACGACCGGATCTACACGCCACACAAGGCCATCCGCCGCGTCGCCGACCACCTCGTCGACCACCTGGCGCAGATCGAGGCGCAGCGTGCCGGCGTGCCTCCCATCCCCGATGCCTGGCACGCGTCCGCGTCGACCACGCCGGCCGACCTGGCGATGTTCACCGCCGAGGATCTCGACGAGGCGCGGAGCCGGCTCACGCGGCTGGCGCAGGTGTTCGACGTGCGGCTGAGGGCCTTGACAGAGGCCGAGCTCGACCGCCGCCCGGGCGGCGCCTGGTCCGCGCGGCAGATCGCCTTCCATCTGGAAGAGTCGCTGTACTACGCGAACGCGGTCGGCGACCTGAGCGGCTGAAGAGGGCATGAGGAGACGCCATGACCGCCGGGCGGCGGCCATGGCGTCTGGAAAGAGCGATCAGGCCTTGTAGCCGGGCATGGGGTAGGACGTGAGCAGGTCGCGGACCTCGCCCGCGATCCGGTCGAGTGCGCTGTCGTCTTCCTTCACCGCGGCCGTGACGGCCTCGTCCATCCACGCGGCGACCTGCGGCATCTGTGCCTCGGTCAGGCCGCGCGTCGTCAGCGCCGGTGTGCCCAGCCGGATGCCCGACGGGTCGAAGGGCTTGCGCGTGTCGTACGGAACGGTGTTGTAGTTGAGCTCGATGCCCGCCCGGTCGAGGGCCTTGGCCGCGGGCTTGCCGCCGATGCCCTTGCCGGTCAGGTCGGCGAGGATCAGGTGGTTGTCGGTGCCGCCGGAGATGAGGTCGAAGCCGCGCTCGATCAGCGCCGTGGCCAGGGCCTTGGCGTTGGCGACCACCTGGGCGGCGTAGTCGCGGAAGGCCGGCTGGGCGGCTTCGCGGAGTGCCACCGCGATGCCGGCGGTGGTGTGGTTGTGCGGGCCGCCCTGAAGGCCGGGGAAGACGGCCCGGTCGATGGCCTTGGCGTGCTCCTCGGTCGTGAGGATCATGGCGCCGCGCGGGCCGCGCAGGGTCTTGTGGGTCGTGGTGGTGATGACGTCGGCGTGGCCGACCGGGGTCGGGTGGGCGCCGCCGGCGATGAGGCCGGCGATGTGGGCGATGTCGGCGGCGAGCACCGCGCCGACCTCGCGGGCGATCTCCGCGAACGCGGCGAAGTCGATCGTCCGGGGGATGGCCGTGCCACCCGCGAAGATCACCTTGGGGCGCTCGCGGCGGGCGAGGTCGCGGACCTCGTCGAAGTCGATCAGGCCGGTCTCGCGGGAGACGTTGTAGCTGACCGAGTTGAACCACTTGCCGGTCGCGGAGACCGACCAGCCGTGGGTCAGGTGGCCGCCCATCGGCAGCGACATGCCCATGACCGTGTCACCCGGGCTGAGGAACGCCAGGTACACGGCGAGGTTGGCGGGCGAGCCCGAGTACGGCTGGACGTTGGCGTGGTCGACGCCGAAGAGCGCCTTGGCCCGCTCGATCGCGAGGGTCTCGATCTGGTCGACGAACTGCTGGCCCTCGTAGTAACGCTTGCCGGCGTAGCCCTCGGAGTACTTGTTGGTGAGGACCGTGCCGCTCGCCTCGAGCACCGCTTCGGAGACGTAGTTTTCCGAGGCGATCATGCGCAGCTTGTCGTGCTGGCGCTCGGCCTCACCCTCGACGAGGCGGGCGAGCTCAGGGTCGGCGGCGGTCAGGTGTGGGATTGCTGGCTCGTGCACGGCGAACTCCTGGCATGTCGACGATGACCGGCACCCAGGCGCGCGGTGCCGCGATCGTGGTCGCTCCCCGGTGGTCTCTTCCACCTCAACGAACCCTGTCGGAAAGGGTTCGATGCGCCAGTCGCGAGTACCCGATGAGCTTAGCGAACACCTCTCGAGGCGTGGTGAAGGCGCCGGCTACCGGCTGGCGGGTGCGGCCGTGCTGCCCCGAGGCGTGAGGTGGGCGGTCTCGTCCTGGTACGCCCCGATCGGCCGGCCCTCGATCGCGGCCAGGAGCTGGCGGGCCGCGTGTGCGCCATACGCCGGGATGTCGCGGCCCAGCGCGGTCAGCGGCGGGTGGGTGAGCTGGCACAGGGCCGAGTCGTCCCAGGCCACGATCGACAGGTCGCCGGGCACCGCGAGGCCCATCTCCTGCGCCACCGACAGGCCCGCGATGGCCATCACGTCGTTGTCGTAGATGATCGCCGTGGGTCGGCCGGCCGAGCTGAGGAAGCGGCGGGTGGCGCGGGCGCCCTCCTCGCCGGTGTAGTCCGAGGGCACGGTCAGCGACTGCTCCAGCCCCAGCCGCTCGGCCGCGTCGAGGAACGCCTGCCTGCGGATCTCGGTGTGCAGCAGCCCCGGCAGGCCGCCGACCCGCGCGATGCGACGGTGGCCGAGCGCCACGAGGTACTCCATGGTCTCCACCAGCGCCGCGGCGTCGTCGGCCCAGACGCTGGCCAGGCTGCCGGTGTGGCCGGGGCCGCCGATGACGACCGCGGGGAGCTGGAGCTCCTCCAGCACGGGCACGCGCCGGTCGTCGACCCGCAGGTCGCAGACGAACACGCCGTCCACCCGCCGCTCGCCCCACCAGCGCCGGTACACCGCGATCTCGGCATCCGGGTCGGCGACGACCTGGAGGGTCAGCGCGTACGACCGGGCCGACAGCTCCGCCTCGACGCCGCTGATCAGCTCCATGAAGAACGGCTCGATGCCGAGGATGCGCGCCGGACGGCACAGGGCGAGGCCGACCGCGTTGGCGGTGGCCCCGGAGAGCGCGCGGGCGGCGCTGTTGGGGTTGAAACCGATCTCCTGAGCTATCGCGATGATGCGCTGCCGGGTCGCCTCGGAGACGCCTGGCTGCCCGTTGAGGGCGTACGACACGGCGCCTTTGGAGACTCCGGCACGCCGCGCGATGTCAGCGATGGTGGGTCGCTTCACGGGCGCTCCTTAGTCACAAGCCGTCCTACGCTACCGCGCGCCCAGGTCAGAGCGGGTCTGCCGCAGGACGCTTGTCCGGTTAAGTGACCTTCAAATTACAGGTTGATCTAGGCGTTAACACGCCATTGACACTGTCTGAGGCCGGCCGTACCGTGTGCCTACTCAACCGGTTCAGTCAACACTCATCAATGATGTGGCGCTAGTCATATGTGGAGGCACTTATGCGTACGCGATTGGCGGTCGTCACGGCCGCGGCCGCGATAACCGCTCTGGTCGCCGGCTGCACCACCTCCTCCGGTGGCGGAGACGAGCCGGCGCAGGACGCCGAGGGTCCCGCCACCCTGACGTTCTGGAACACCGGCACCGACGAGGGCGCCCAGGCGCTCCAGGTCGCCGCGGACAAGTACAAGGAGTCTCACCCCAACGTCACGATCAAGGTGCAGGCGATCTCCTGGGACGACGGGCACGCGAAGGTGCTCACCGCCGCCACCTCCAAGACCGGGCCGGACATCATCTCCGGCGGCATGTCGTGGGGCATCGAGTTCGGCGAGCTGGGCGGCATGATCGACCTCAACAAAGAGGACATCGGCGACATCAAGGCGAAGACCCAGCCCGAGGTGCTCAAGTCGATCACGTCGCAGGACGGCTCGGTATACGGCGTTTCTCTGGACAACGCGTTCTACCTCCTCTACTACCGCCCCGACCTGCTCACGAAGGCCGGGCTGAGCGGCCCGCCGAAGACGTGGGAGGAGCTGACCTCGGCGATCACCAAGCTGAAGGCGGCCGGCGTGAAGACCCCGCTGGTGGAAAACTGGAGCACCTTCGAGTGGCTGCCCTGGTTCAACTGGCTCAAGCAGGCCGGCGGCTCCCTCTACGCCGACGACTGCTCCAAGGCCACCATCGACAGCGAGCAGGCGGTGCTCGCCACCACCAAGTGGGCCGAGCAGTACAAGAAGTTCGGCGTGCCGAAGGCCGCCAACGACTCCGCCGCGGGCCTCGCCAAGGGCGACGTCGCCATGGCCATCGACGGCTCCTGGGTGGTCAACGGCATCGACACCGCACACCCGGGCCTCAAGGGCAAGTGGCAGGTCGCCGCTCTCCCGACCGGTCCCGCGGGCGCCGGCACGTTCG
Organism: Phytohabitans sp. LJ34; assembly: GCF_052068095.1. Classification (NCBI taxonomy): domain Bacteria; kingdom Bacillati; phylum Actinomycetota; class Actinomycetes; order Micromonosporales; family Micromonosporaceae; genus Phytohabitans; species Phytohabitans sp. LJ34. The sequence goes on from NZ_JBQHDG010000003.1 coordinate 212,373, forward strand.
TCGGCGGCCGGATCATCGGCGTGATGTCCTACTCCAAGTTCCCGAAGGCCGCGGTCGACTTCATCAAGTGGCTGTACACGGACGAGGCCATCCAGCTGGTCCAGAAGGAGACCTTCAACAAGGGCGGTGAGCTGTGGCTCTCGCCGCGGCCGGAGCTCGTCGACAGCCTCAACGCCACCGACAACGTGAAGCAGACGCTCAAGACCACGATGGAGACCATCAGCGGCCCGCCCAACTGCAAGGGCTGGGAGATCAGCGGCTCCGAGGTGACCAAGAAGCTCCAGTCGGTCGTCAACGACAACGTCGACCCGAAGAAGGCGCTCACCGAGGCCGCGACCATCATGAACAACAACCTCAAGTAGGGCCCGTGGCCACACCGACCACCACCGCGCCGGCGCCGGGTGCGCCGGCCGCGGGGGCCAAAGGTCCCGATCGGGTACGCCGGGTGAAGCGCTCGCCCGCCCTGCGGCGCATGCGGCTGCGGCGGGCGCTACCCGGATACCTGATGCTGCTGCCGTTCGCCGTGCTGTTCATCGGGTTTCTGGTGTGGCCGCTGGCAAACTCGCTGTACTTCGCGTTCACGAACTACAACGGCGTCAAGCCACCGTCCTTTGTGGGCTTCGACAACTTCCAGCGGCTGTGGTTCGAGGACGACCGGTTCCGCAAGGCGATCGTCAACTCGTTCGTCTACGTCGCCGCCGCCGTGACACTCACTACCGGGCTGGCGCTGGCTCTGGCGGTCGCCTTCCGCGGCACGAGCTGGCGCGACCGCATCATGCGCACGCTGTTCTTCCTGCCCGCCGTCACCTCCACGATCGCGGTCGCGCTGATCTGGCGGTGGATCTTCTCCGGTGAGGACTTCGGGCTCGCCAACACGGTGGTCGGCTGGTTCGGCGCGGAGCCAGTGCAGTGGCTCGCCACACCACACTGGACGATCCCGATCCTGGTGCTGATGGCGGTCTGGGGCGGCTGCGGCTACGGCATGGTGATTTTCGTGGCCGGGCTCAACGCGATACCGGAGGAGCACTACGAGTCGGCGCGGCTCGACGGCGCCACCGCGTGGCAGCAGTTCTGGTACATCACGCTGCCGCAGCTCAAACCCGTCACCACGTATGTCGTGATCACGAGCCTCATCTCGGCCTTCCAGATCTTCGAGGCGGTCTACATCGTCTTCCGTGCCGTCAGCACCGTCGGCGGCGTACAGGACAGCGGGCTGATGCTCGTGCCGTACCTCTACGACATGGGCTTCACGAAGTTCCAGCTCGGCTACGCCTCCGCGATCGCGTGGTCGCTCTTCGTCATCATCTTCATCGTGAGCATGATCCAGCTCCGGGTCACCCGCGCGCTGAGGGAGCTGTGATGCGACGCAACCTGTGGCCGACCGTTGCTCGGCTCCCGCTGTACATCTTCGGCGTCACCATGCTGGTGCCCTTCTACTGGATGGTCACCGCGGCCTTCAAACCGGTGCCGGAGCTGACCAAGAACCCACCGAGCTTCGTGCCGACCGACCCGACAGTGGACGCTTTCTACGAGCCCAAGTACGACCCCGACCAACGGGGTGAGCAGATCGTTTCCGGCCTCTTCCAGCGCTTCACCGACGTGCCAGGCGGCTTCGGGCGGTTCATGTTCAACAGCCTCGTCGTCGCCACCAGCATCACGGTGCTCTCGCTGCTGCTCGCCTCGCTCGCCGCGTACGCGCTGACCAAGATGGACCTGCCCGGCAAGCGGTTCATCTTCGTGGTCATCGTGGCCTCGATGATGGTGCCCTGGCAGGTCAGCCTGATCCCCAACTACCTCATCGTGCGCAACCTGGGCTGGCTCAACAGCTACGAGGGATACATCATCCCGGCGCTCGCCAAGGCGTTCGTCGTCTTCTTCCTGGTGCAGTACATGCGCTCGATCCCGGACGACCTCGTGCACGCGGCCCGGGTCGACGGCGCGGGGGAGTGGCGGATCTGGTGGCGGGTGGTGATGCCGCTGATGCGGCCGGCGCTCGCCGCGATGGCCATCTTCGTGGTGCTCGCCGAGTGGAACAACTTCCTGTGGCCGCTCATCATCGTGCAGAGCGACGACATGGCCAACCTGCCCGTCGCGCTCTCCCGGCTCAACGCGTCCAACGCGTTCAACCCGCAACACATGGCGGTCATCATGGCCGCCTCCTTGCTCACGTCCCTGCCCACCGTCATCGTTTTCTTGTTCTTCCAGAAGCACTTCACCAGGGGCATCGCGCTGTCCGGCATCAAGGGGTAACTACACATGGGTACATTCCGACCGCTGCACGACGGTTGGACAGTGGCATCGGCAGACTCTTCGGTCGAGCCGGTGCCGGCGGCCGTTCCCGGCTGCGTCCACACCGACCTGCTGGCTGCCGGCCGCATTCCCGATCCGTACCTCGACGAGAACGAGACAGCGCTGCGCTGGATCGGCCACACCGACTGGGTGTACGAGACGGCGTTCCAGTGGGACGGGGGCGACGATCCGCGCGTCGACCTCGCCTGCGCCGGGCTGGACACCGTCGCCACCGTCACCCTCAACGGCGTCGAGCTTGGCACCACCGCCAACATGCACCGGTCGTACCGGTTCGACGCGCGCCCGTACCTGCGGCCCGGCGAAAACCGGCTGCGCGTCCACTTCGGATCGGCGTACCGGTACGCGGAGGAAATGCGGGCCCAGCTCGGCGACCGGCCCAACGCGTACCCGGACCCGTTCAACCTCATCCGCAAGATGGCCTGCAACTTCGGGTGGGACTGGGGCCCCAACGTCGTCACCGCCGGCATCTGGCAGCCGATCGGCCTGCACAGCTGGGGCACCGCGCGGCTGGCCGCCGTCCGTCCACTGGTGACGGTCGAAGACGGGGTCGGGCGCGTCGCCGTACACGTGGACGTGGAGCGGGAGAGTGACGAACCCCTCGCGGTCAGCGCGGCGGTGGCCGGCTTCCGGGCCGAAACCACCATCCCGCCCGGCGAGCGCACCGCCGTCGTGACGCTGGAGGTCCGCGACCCCGAGCTGTGGTGGCCCCGGGGGTACGGCGAGCAGGCCCGCCACCTGCTCGACGTGACCCTGCGCTCGGCGGAAGGGGCCGCGGTCGACACCTGGCAGCGGCGGATCGGCTTCCGCTCGGTGCGACTCGACACGACCCCGGACGCGCACGGCACCCCGTTCACGATCGTGGTCAACGGCGTGCCGGTCTTCGCCCGCGGCGTCAACTGGATACCCAACGACACGTTCGTCACCCGGATGACCCGCGAGCGGTACGCGGAGCGGCTCGAGCAGGCCTGCGACGCCAACGTCAACCTGCTCCGGATCTGGGGCGGCGGCCGGTACGAGTCCGAGGAGTTCTACGACCTGGCCGACGAGCTAGGGCTGCTCGTCGTGCAGGACTTCCTCTTCGCCTGCGCCGCGTACCCGGAGGAGGAGCCGCTCGCCAGCGAGGTGGCGGCCGAGGCGCGGGAGCAGGTGACCCGGCTCGCCAGCCACCCGAGCCTCGTGGCCTGGTTCGGCAACAACGAAAACATCTGGGGCTTTCACGACTGGGGTTGGCCGGAACGACTCGAAGGGCGCACCTGGGGCGAGGGCTACTACATGCGGGTGCTGCCGGACATCGTCGCCGAGCTCGACCCCACCCGCCCGTACTGGCCGGGCAGCCCGTACTCCGGCCGCCCCGACCGGCACCCCAACGAGCCGGCACACGGCAGCATGCACATCTGGGACGTCTGGAACGACCGGGACTACACCCACTACCGCGACTACCGCCCCCGGTTCGTCGCGGAGTTCGGCTACCAGGGCCCGCCCGCGTACGCCACGCTGCGCCGCTCGGTCAGCGACGAGCCGCTGGCGCACGACTCGCCCGGCATGCGCCACCACCAGAAGGCGCTCGACGGCGACGCCAAGCTCCAGCGTGGACTCGACGCGCACCTGCCGGCACCCCGCGACTTCGACGACTGGCACTACCTCACACAGGTCAACCAGGCCCGCGCGCTCGCACTCGGCATCGAGCACTTCCGGTCGCTCCGTCCACTGTGCATGGGCACCGTCACGTGGCAGCTCAACGACTGCTGGCCGGTCACCTCCTGGGCGGCGGTCGACGGCGACGGTCGGCGCAAGCCGCTCTGGTACGCGCTGCGCCGCTCGTACGCGGACCGCCTGCTCACGATCCAGCCACGCGACGGCGACCTGGTGCTCGTCGCGGTCAACGACGGCGTGGAGCCGTGGCGCGGCCCGGCCAGCGTCACCCGGCTGGCCATCAACGGCGAGCCGCGCGGCAAGACGGCCGTCGACCTCGACGTGCCGCCACACTCGGCCGTGACGCTGGCGCTCCCCGCCGACGTGACCGGCAGCGAAGACCCACGGCGCGAGCTGCTGCTGGCCGAGACCGAGGGGCAGCGGGCATGGTGGTTCTTCGCCGAGGACAAAGACATCGCCTACCCCGCGCCGGAGTACGAGGCCACCGCCGAGCCGCTGCCGGACGGGTGGCGGGTCACCGTGCACGCCGGCACGATCCTGCGCGACCTGGCCCTCTTCCCCGACCGCCTGGACCCGTCCGCGTCGGCCGACGAACTGCTGGTGACGCTCCTCCCGGGCGAGACAGCGACGTTCCTGGTCAAGTCGCAGCTGCCTCTGGACAGGGCGGCGCTGACCCGCCGCCCCGTCCTGCGCTGCGTCAACGACGTAACCGCCCCCGGGCGTTGATCAGGGAGTTGGTGGGCGTGGCGCGCGGCGTGTCGCTGCACGAAGTCCCTGATCGACTGGAGGGGACATGAGTGGGCCGGTCCTCGCGGTCGACGTGGGCGGGACGAAGATCGCGGCGGCGATCGTGGAGGCGGATGGGACCCTTCGGGCCCGGGCCACTACCGCGACGCCGGCCGGGGCGGGCGGCCAGAAGGTCGCGGCGGCGCTCGACCGGCTCGTAAGCGATGTCGCCGCGCAGGGGCCACCGGCCCGTCTGGCGGGGCTCGGCGTCGGCTCCGCCGGCCCGCTCGACATCGCCGCCGGCACGGTCAGCCCGGTCAACATCCCCGACTGGCGGCCGTTTCCGATCCTCGACGCGCTCCGCCCGATCCTGCCGGGCCGGCCGGCGGTGCTCGGCGGCGACGGGCACTGCATGGCCCTTGGCGAGTACTGGCGGGGCGGCTACACCACCGCCGCCATGCTCGGCATGGTCGTGTCCACCGGGGTCGGCGGCGGGTTGGTGCTCGACGGCCGGATCCACACCGGCGTCACCGGCAACGCCGGCCACATCGGACACATCGTCGTCGACCTCGACGGTCCACAGTGTCCCTGCGGCGGCCGCGGCTGCGTCGAGGCGCTCGCCAGTGGACCGTCGATGACCAGGTGGGCGCGAGCCCAGGGCTGGGCACCCGCCGGCCCACCGGACGCCCGAACGCTCGCCCGGGACGCCCGCGACGGCCATCCCGTCGCCCGGGCGGCGTTTCAGCGCTCCGCCACCGCGCTGGCCGCCGGCATCGTCTGCGCCGGCGGCCTGCTCGACCTCGACGACGTGGTGGTCGGCGGCGGTGTGGCCGGCGCCGGCGACCTGCTCTTCACCCCACTCCGCGAGGCCGTCGCCGACCTGGCCGGTCTCGCCTTCATCCGCCGGGTGCGGATCCACCCGAGCCCGCTCGGCACAGACGCGGGTCTGCTTGGCGCTGCCGCTCTAGTCTTCGGGAGCAAACCATGAAAGCGCTCGCCCTCCTCGCCGCCCTGACCGTGATCCTGCCCGCCACTCCCGCCGTCGCGAGCGGGCCAACCGATGGCTTCGTCGTCCGCCACGGCACGGAGCTCAAGCTCGACGGCAAGAAGTTCCGCTTCGGCGGCAGCAACAACTACTACCTGATGTACAAGTCGCGGCTGATGGTCGACGACGTCTTCGCCGACGCGAAGTCGGCCGGCTTCACGGTGCTGCGCACCTGGGGCTTCCTCGACATCGGCAACCAGGACGGCTCGAACTCGGTCGCAGGCAAGGCCGACGGCGTCTACTTCCAGTACTGGGACGGCACCAAGCCCGCCTACAACGACGGCGCCGACGGGCTGGAGCGCCTCGACTACGTGCTCAAGGCCGCCGGCGACGCCGGCGTCAAGCTGATCGTGCCGCTCACCAACAACTGGAACGACTTCGGCGGCATCGCCCAGTACGTGCGCTGGCGCGGCGAACTGTCTCCTGACAGGGCGGGTAACCATGACGACTTCTACACCGACCCGGTCATCCGGGGCTGGTACAAGGACTGGATCTCGCACGTCCTCGAGCGCACCAACACGCTCACCGGCGTGAAGTACAAGGACGACCCGACGGTCATGATGTGGGAGCTCGGCAACGAGCCGCGGTGCAAGGGATCCGGTGGCTACCCGACCTCGCCCAACTGCACCACCCAGACGCTGACCACGTGGGCCGACGAGATGACCCGCCACATCAAGTCGACCGCCCCCAAGCAGCTGGCGGGCGTCGGCGACGAGGGCTTCTTCTGCGACGACCGCACCAGCTCCGACTGGACGATCAACTGCGGCGAGGGCGTCGACTCGATCGCGCTCGCCAAGCTGCCCGCCGTCGACATCATGTCCTACCACCTCTACCCGAAGCCGTGGGGCAAGGACGCGGCATGGGGCACCACGTGGATCGAGCGGCACAACCGCGAAGCCCGGCGGATCGGCAAGGCGGCGATGCTCGGCGAGTTCGGCTGGAACGACAAGGGCGACCGCAACCCGATCTTCAAGGAGTGGACGGACGCGGCCCGGACCAGCGGCGGCAACGGCTGGCTCTACTGGATCCTCTCCGGCGTGCAGGACGACGGCACGCTCTACCCCGACTACGACGGCTACACCGTCTACTGCCCGAGCCCGGTCTGCATCACGCTCGCCAACGCCGCCGACGACATCCGCCGCGGCCTGCGCTCGCGACCGCCGGTGGCCGACGGCGACACCGCCGTGACGGCCTTCGAGACGCCGGTCACGCTCACCCCGGCGGCGAACGACATCGCCTACCGCACCTCGGTCCGCGCCTCGTCGATCGACCTCGACCCGTCGGCGGCCGGGCAGCAGCGTTCGGCGACCGTCGAAGGTGGAGTGTTCACGCTGGACGGTGCCGGCGTGACGTTCACACCCGCCGCCGACTTCCGCGGCCGCGCAGCGGGCAGCTACACGGTGCGTGACCTCGCCGGCCGTACATCCAATGTGGCCGACCTGACCATCACTGTGCTGCCCGAGGCGACACCGCCGATCCAGCTCGCCACGTTCGAGACCGGCACCGAAGGCTGGGCGGCCGCGCCGTGGATGGCTGACATCGGCACGACCTCGCAGACCGCCGACTTCCACACCGAGGGCGCGTACGGCCTGCACATCTCGGCCACGGGCCAGGGCTGGTACGGCATCCGGCTACCCGCGCCGCTCGACCTGACCAGCAAGGTGGCGCTCAAGTTCGACCTGCGCACGGGGCCGGACGCCGGCACGAGCGGCGCGATCGCGGTCCAGTACGGCGACGTGCCGAGCTGGTGCCAGTCCAACTTCAGCTGGGTGCCGCAGAACACCCAAGTAACCGTAACGGCCGACCTGCTAACCCAGATGTCCTGCGACGCGACCGCGCTAGCCGACGTCCGCGAGATCTACATCTGGTCCCACCCCGGCGAATTCGACATCGACAACGTCCGCGCCGAGTAGCTCCACGGCAGATCGTGGTACTTGGCTGTAGCCGGAGCAGCAGTCAAGTACCACGATCTGACGGGTCAGGGGACGAGGCGGTACGCGCCGTCGCTGGCTGAGGTGGCCATCGAGGCGTAGGCGCGCAAGGCCGCCGACACCGGGCGGTCGCGGTTTATCGGGGTGTAGGGCTTGTCGCGCTTTTCCTGGGCGACCTTGCGGGCGTCGAGGACGTCGGCCGGCACGTTGAGCTCCAGCGACCGGGCCGGGATGTCGATGACGATCTCGTCGCCGTCTTCGACGAGGGCGATCAGGCCGCCGCCGGCCGCCTCGGGGGAGACGTGGCCGATGGAGAGGCCCGAGGTGCCGCCGGAGAAGCGGCCGTCGGTGATCAGCGCGCAGGCGCGGCCCAGGCCACGGCCCTTGAGGAACGAGGTCGGGTAGAGCATCTCCTGCATGCCGGGGCCGCCCTTCGGGCCCTCGTAGCGGATGACCACGACGTCGCCGGCCTGGACCTCCTTGTTGAGGATGCCGCTGACCGCCGCCTCCTGGGACTCGTAGACGCGGGCCGGGCCGGTGAAGCGCCAGACCTCCTCGGGCACGCCCGCGGTCTTGACCACGCAGCCGTCCGGCGCGATGTTGCCGTGCAGGATCGCCAGGCCGCCGTCGGCCGTGTAGGCGTGGGCCTTGTCGCGGATGCAGCCTTCGGCGGCGTCGACGTCGAGGCGGTCCCAGCGGTTTTCGGTCGAGAACGGCTGGGTGGTGCGCACGCCGCCGGGCGCGGCGTGGAAGAGCTCGATCGCCTCGGGGGTGGCCTCGCCGCCGCGGATGTCCCAGTCCGCGAGCCAGGACGTGAGGTCGGGCGCGTGCACCGAGCGCACGTCGCGGCGGAGCAGGCCGGCCCGGTCGAGCTCGCCGAGGATGGCCGGGATGCCGCCGGCCCGGTGCACGTCTTCCATGTGGTACTTCGGCGAGTTGGGCGCGACCTTGGACAGGCAGGGCACGCGGCGGGAGATCGCGTCGATGTCGGCGACGCCGAAGTCGAGCTCCGCCTCGCGGGCCGCGGCCAGCAGGTGCAGCACCGTGTTTGTCGAGCCGCCCATCGCCACGTCGAGCGCGACGGCGTTTTCGAAGGCGCTCCGGGAGGCGATCGCGCGGGGGAGGACCGAGGCGTCGTCGTTTTCGTACCACTGCTTGGCGATGTCGACGACCAGCCGGCCGGCCCGCTCGAAGAGCGCCCGGCGGGCGGCGTGGGTGGCCAATGTGGACCCGTTGCCCGGTAGGGCGAGGCCGATGGCCTCGGTGAGGCAGTTCATCGAGTTGGCGGTGAACATGCCGGAGCAGGAGCCGCAGGTCGGGCAGGCGGACCGCTCGATGTCGCCGAGCTGCGCGTCGGTGACCGCGTCGTTGGAGGAGGCGATCATCGCGTCGATCAGGTCGATCTTGTCGTGGACGATGCCCTCGATCGCGATGGTCTTGCCGGCCTCCATGGGGCCGCCGGAGACGAAGACCGTGGGGATGTTGAGCCGCAGCGCGGCGATCAGCATGCCCGGCGTGATCTTGTCGCAGTTGGAGATGCAGACGAGCGCGTCCGCGCAGTGCGCGTTGACCATGTACTCGACGGCGTCGGCGATCAGCTCGCGGCTGGGCAGCGAGTAGAGCATGCCGCCGTGGCCCATCGCGATGCCGTCGTCGACCGCGATCGTGTTGAACTCGCGCCCGACGCCGCCCGCCTCGGCCACCGCGTCGGCGACCAAGCCGCCGAGGTCTTTGAGGTGCACGTGCCCCGGTACGAACTGGGTGAAGCTATTGGCGATCGCGACGATCGGCTTGCCGAAATCGTCGTCCGTCATGCCGGTGGCGCGCCACAGGGCGCGGGCGCCGGCCATGGTGCGACCATGCGTGGAGGTCCTCGACCGCAGCTCAGGCATGAAACCAGTCTGTCACGTTTCAATATGCGGGAAGTGTCCAGGAGTGCCTCGTCCGTTTAGGCGCTTCGTGCCAATCCGTGGCGGGTCGCACATGCCGTCCCCCATGCCCCCTGGATATCCGGCAGCATGGTTTCGTGCCCCTCCCCTCGGTGGTGGCGGCCGTCGCGACGGCAGGCGTGGTGTTCGCGCTGGTCTGTGTCGTGCTGCTGGCCGCATCGGCGCGAGCGCGCGCTGGCGCGAGCCGCCGTGCCCACCGGCTGCTCGCCGCGGGGGCGGCAGCCGGTGCGCTGACCGCCGCGGGCGGCCTCGTCGCCAGCCGGGTGGTGGGCGAGCACGTCCGGCACGGCCAGCCCGAGATCCTGCTCGGCTGCGTGCTCGCGTTCGGCGTCGCGTCGTCAAGCGGCCTCTTGCTGGTCGGCATGCTCATGCTCCCCGGCGCCGCTCGCTCGGGCGCCGACGTCGCGCGTTACCTGCTCGACGGGCTGGTCATCGCGGTGGCCATCTGGTTCGTCGGGTGGGTGCTGGTCTCCGAGCCGACGCGGGCGCTGGGCGAGCTGACGCCGGCGTGGTGCGTGCCCCTGCTCGCGCCGGCGGGGATCGCCGCGCTGTCGCTCGGCGTCACCGTGATCACGGCCATGCGGGCGCCCAGGCCGCGCGGGCCGGTCGTGTGGGTCGGCGCCGGCGCGACGCTGGCCGCCGTGGCCGGCATCGGCCTGGCCCGGGGCGTGTGCCAGGGCCTGGTCCCGCTGGTCGACGCCAGCGCGATCGCGCTCCCGGCCGGCCTGGCCGTCGTGGCCTTCGCCGCCCGCCGCACCGACCGTCCGGCCCTCGCGAGGACCGTGACCGACGGCGACGGCGGCATTGAGGTCGACGACGAGCTGAGCCGCCGCGGCAGTGCCTACGCGTTCCTGCCGATGGCCGCGATGGCCGCCTCCGCGCTCTACCACCTGGTCCGCGGCGGCGCGTTCGACCTGGTCGGCATCGTCACCGGCAGCCTGGAGGGGTTCGCGCTGGTCGGGCGGCAGTTCGTGGCGCTGCGCGACGTCCGGGCGTACGCGGAGAGGCTGCGCGACCGGGAGGCACACTTCCGCGAGCTGGCACACACCGACCCGCTCACCGGCCTGGCCAATCGGCGCGGCCTGCTCAGCGCGCTGGAAGACGAGCAGGTGGCCGGCGCCCAGGCCGTGCTGCTCGCGCTCGACCTCGACGGGTTCAAAAACATCAACGACATGCGCGGCCACGACGTGGGCGACGCGGTGCTGGTCGAGGTCGGGCAGCGCCTCCGGATGAACCTGCGCCCCGGCGACGTGGCCGCCCGCCTCGGCGGCGACGAGTTCGCGGTGCTGATGTGGACCGGCCCGGCCGAGGCCCAGCGGGCCGCGTCCCGGCTGCTCGGCGTGCTCGGCGGGCCGTACGAGCAGGAGATGGGCACGGTCTTCCTCTCGGTCAGCATCGGCCTGGCCGGCTGCGCGACCGTCCCCGACGTGACCACGCTGCTGCGCAACGCCGACCTCGCGCTGCGCTGGGCCAAGACGCACGGCAAAAACCGGGTCGAGCTCTACGACATCGAGTACGACGTGAAGCTGCGCCGCCGCACCGAGCTGGAGCACGAGCTGCGCGGCGCGATCGACCGCGACGAGCTGCACCTCCAGTACCAGCCGGTCGTGGTGCTGCCCGACGTGCGGCCGGTGGGCGCCGAGGCGTTGCTCAGGTGGCAGCACCCGAGGCTGGGCCGGGTGGGTCCGGACGAGTTCATCCCGGTCGCCGAGGAGTGCGGGATGATCAACCGGCTCGGCGCGTGGGTGCTTCACCAGGCCTGCCACCAGTTGTCCCGGTGGCTGGCCGAGGGCCACGACGTCTGGGTCTCGGTCAACGTCTCGCCCCGCGAGCTGCACGCCACCTGCTACGTCGACCAGGTGAAGGACGCGCTGCGGGCACACCGGGTGCCGCCTCAGCGGCTGGTGCTGGAGGTGACCGAGCAAGCCGTCTCCACCGACGTCGAGGAGCTGATCCGCCGCCTGCGCGACCTGCGCGAGACCGGTGTGCGGATCGCGCTCGACGACTTCGGGTCGGGGTATTCCTCGTTGGGCCAGCTCCGCCGCCTCCCGGTCGACATCCTGAAGATCGACCATTCGCTGTTGGAGCGGCAGATGATCCGGGTGGTGGTCGAGCTCGGTCACCAGTTCGGGTTGGAGGTCATCGCCGAGGGCATCGGCGAGCAGCGGCAGATGGCGATGGTGGTCGACGCCGGATGCAAGCTCGGCCAGGGTTACCTGTCCGGGTGGCCGGTGCCGGCGGAGCACTTCGAGGCGCGCTTGGATTCCGCCACGTCACCCGCTCGAGTCGTGCCCGTACCTGAGCAGAAAGCCGCGCGGCGCGCCCACAATGTGAGAGCAGTTGACTCATCGCGTGAGATGCGTCAGGCTTAGCGCCATGCCGACCTGGTCGTCTCGAGTACTTACCTGAGCGCACTCTCCCCTCGGAGAGTGCGCTGGCCCCGTGCGTTCGCACGCGGGCCTTTTTTGTGCCTTGCCAACAGCCATGTGACCCCGAGACCGCCGACCACGAGCCAGAAGGCTGAACGCCATGACGAGACCAACACCTGAGACCCTCGCCCACCGCGCACCGTCGCCGGCGATGCTCGCCAACTCGGCCGCTCCGGCCGCCCCGGCCGCGCCGCCCGCCCCCACCAAGGTCTCCGGGGCGGTAAGCCTCGTCAAGTCGCTCGAGGCGCTCGGCGTCGACGTCATGTTCGGCATCCCGGGCGGGGCGATCCTGCCGGCGTACGACCCGATCTACGACTCGACGGTCCGGCACATCCTGGTCCGCCACGAGCAGGGCGCGGGGCACGCGGCCACCGGATACGCGCAGGCCACCGGCAAGGTCGGCGTCTGCATCGCCACCTCCGGCCCGGGCGCGACCAACCTGGTCACCCCGATCGCCGACGCGTACATGGACTCGGTGCCGATCGTCGCGATCACCGGCCAGGTGCCGCGGCCCGCGATCGGCACGGACGCCTTCCAGGAGGCGGACATCCAGGGCATCACCCTGCCGATCACCAAGCACAACTACCTGGTCACCACCGCCGAGGAGATCCCGCGGGTCCTGGCCGAGGCGTTCCACCTCGCCGGCACCGGGCGCCCCGGGCCGGTCCTCGTCGACATTCCCAAGGACGTGCTCCAGGCGCAGACCACGTTCAACTGGCCGCCAACGCTGGAACTGCCCGGCTACCGGCCGACGCTGCACCCGCACGGCAAGCAGATCCGGGAGGCCGCGCGGCTGATGACCTCGGCCCGGCGCCCGGTGCTCTACGTCGGCGGCGGCGTGCTCAAGGCCGAGGCCACCGACAGCCTGCGCAAGCTGGCCGAGCTGACCGGCATCCCGGTCGTGACCACGCTGATGGCGCGCGGCGCGTTCCCCGACTCGCACCCGCAGCACGTGGGCATGCCCGGCATGCACGGCTCGGTCTCCGCCGTGTACGCGCTGCAAAAGGCCGACCTGCTTGTCGCACTCGGCGCCCGCTTCGACGACCGGGTGACCGGCAAGCTCGACTCGTTCGCGCCGGACGCCGCGATCGTGCACGCCGACATCGACCCGGCCGAGATCGGCAAAAACCGCACCGCTGACGTCCCGATCGTGGGCGACGCGCGGCACGTCATCGACGAGCTGATCCAGGCCGTCTCGGCCGAGCGGGCGGCCGGCCGCACCGGCGACCGCACCGACTGGTGGACACAGCTCGACGACCTGCGCGAGCGATACCCGCTGGGCTGGGACGAGCCGACCGACGGCACGCTCGCCCCGCAGTACGTGATCAAGCGGCTGGGCGAGATCGCCGGGCCGGACGCGATCTACGTCGCCGGCGTCGGCCAGCACCAGATGTGGGCCTCCCAGTTCATCTCGTACGAGAAGCCGAACACCTGGCTCAACTCCGGCGGCGCCGGCACGATGGGCTACGCGGTCCCGGCCGCGATGGGTGCCAAGGTCGGCCAGCCGGACACCACCGTGTGGGCGATCGACGGCGACGGCTGCTTCCAGATGACCAACCAGGAGTTGGCCACCTGCGCGCTGGAGGGCATCCCGATCAAGGTCGCCATCATCAACAACGGCAACCTCGGCATGGTGCGGCAGTGGCAGACGCTGTTCTACAACGAGCGCTACTCCAACACCGACCTCGGCACCCACAAGCACCGCATCCCCGACTTCGTCAAGCTGGCCGAGGCGCTTGGCTGCATCGGCCTGCGCTGCGAGACCGCCGCCGACGTCGACAAGACGATCAAGGCGGCCATGGAGATCAACGACGCGCCCGTCGTGGTCGACTTCGTGGTCGGCAAGGACGCGATGGTGTGGCCGATGGTCGCCGCCGGCACCAGCAACGACGAGATCATGTTCGCCCGCGACATGCGCCCGAGCTTCGACGAGGACGACCTCTGATGACCAAGCACACGCTCTCTGTCCTGGTGGAAAACAAGCCGGGCATACTGGCCCGCGTCGCCGGGTTGTTCGCCCGCCGCGGGTTCAATATCGACTCGCTGGCGGTCGGGGAGACCGAGCACCCCGAGGTGTCCCGGATGACCATCGTGGTCAACGCCGAGGAGTCCCCGCTGGAGCAGGTCACCAAGCAGCTCAACAAGCTGGTGCACGTCTTGAAGATCGTCGAGCTGGACCCGGTCGTGGCCGTCCAGCGTGAGCTGCTCCTCGTGAAGGTCCGGGCCGACCGTCCGGTCCGCTCGCAGGTGCTCGAGACGGTCAACCTCTTCCGCGCGCGCGTCGTCGACGTGGCGCCGGACACGCTCACGATCGAGGCCACCGGCACGGCTGACAAGCTCGACGCGCTGCTGCGCGACCTCGAGCCGTACGGAATCAAGGAAATGGTGCAGTCCGGCATGGTGGCGATCGGCCGCGGCTCGCGCTCCATCACCACAGGGCCGGCGCTGCGCGCCGCCTGACCTACCGAAAGGTGCAGAACAACCATGGCCGCAGAGGTCTTCTACGACGATGACGCGGACCTTGGAATCATCCAAGGCAAGAAGGTCGCCGTCATCGGGTACGGCAGCCAGGGCCACGCCCACTCGCTCTCCCTCCGGGACTCGGGCGTCGAGGTGCGGATCGGCCTGCCCGAGGGGTCGAAGAGCCGGCCGAAGGCGCAGGAGCAGGGCCTGACCGTCGGCACGCCGGCCGAGGTGAGCGCGTGGGCCGACGTCATCATGCTGCTCGCGCCCGACACCGCGCAGCGGAAGATCTACGCGGAGTCGATCGCGCCCAACCTCACCGCGGGCAAGGCGCTCTTCTTCGGGCACGGGCTCAACATCCGGTACGGCCTGATCGAGCCCCCGGCCGACGTCGACGTGGCCATGGTCGCGCCGAAGGGCCCGGGTCACCTGGTCCGCCGCCAGTACGTGGACGGCAAGGGCGTGCCGTGCCTCGTGGCCATCGAGCAGGACGCCAGCGGCAACGCGCTCGCGCTGGCCCTGTCGTACGCGAAGGGCATCGGCGGGTCTCGGGCGGGCGTCATCAAGACGACGTTCAAGGAAGAGACGGAGACCGACCTCTTCGGTGAGCAGGCGGTGCTTTGCGGCGGCGCGACGGCGCTGGTGCAGACCGGCTTCGAGGTGCTCACCGAGGCGGGGTACGCGCCCGAGGTGGCGTACTTCGAGTGCCTCCACGAGCTCAAGCTCATCGTCGACCTCATGTACGAGGGCGGCATCGCCCGCATGCGGTACAGCGTCTCGGACACCGCCGAGTACGGCGACTACACCCGCGGCCCGCGCGTGATCGACGACCGGGTCAAGGAAGAGATGCGCCGGATCCTCGGCGAGATCCAGGACGGCAGCTTCGCCCGCGAGCTCATCGCCGAGGACGACGCCGGCCGCCCCAACTTCAACAAGTACCGTGAGCAGGGCGCCGCGCACCCGATCGAGGAGACCGGCAAGAAGCTCCGGTCGATGATGAGCTGGGTCGACCGCCCCATCACCGAAACCGCCTGACGTCCGTTTGATCAAGGCGTACGCTCCAACCCCTCGGAAGGTTGCGTGCGCCTTGATCACGGATCGGACGAGACTGCGTTACCAGCAGATTGCGTGCTTGGAACTATTGCGAGCGTTGCCCCCCACCTTCCCCCCAATCTGTCTTCGCTTACGGCACTTAATCGAACCCTCGGGTACCGTCGATTCATGCGTCTGGAGCAACCGCACCGAACCGAGCGCTTCGGCGCCGTCCGGATCCACGAGCTTCAGCGCGTCATCGAGCTCGACTCGGGCGCGCAACGCGGCGCTGACCAGGGCGGATCCCATAGTCAGCTAGTGCCCCCCGACGCCATGCGAGCGGTCGAGGAGGAATTGGTCGTCGTTATTCCGTGCATGAATGAGACACGCAGAGTAATTGAAGGCGTGCTCTCTGGAATTCCGCACGATTGCCTCATCATTCTCGTCAGTAACAGTGCTCGCCAGCCCGTCGATCGGTACGAGATTGAGGTGCAGAGCCTGGAGCAGTTCTGCCGCTCCGCGGAGCGGCCGGCCATGGCGATTCACCAGCGCGATCCCGGCCTCGCCGCGGCGATCAAGGCCGCCGGCATGCCGGAGCTGATCGACGACGATGGGCTGGTCCGCACCGGCAAGGGCGAGGCGATGCTGATCGGCATGGCGATGGCCGCCATGACCGGCCGGCGCCACCTGGGCTACGTCGACGCCGACAACTACGTTCCCGGCGCGGTCAACGAGTACTGCAAGGCCTACGCGGCCGGCCTCCACCTGGCCTCGGCCGACAGCCCGTACTCGATGGTCCGCATCTCCTGGCACTCCAAGCCCAAGCTGCGCGACGGCCGCCTCTTCTTCAGCCGCCGCGGGCGCAGCTCCGAAGTCACCAACATGTTCCTCAACCGCCTCGTCGCGGAGTACTCGGGCTTCGGCACCGAGGTGATCGCGACCGGCAACGCCGGCGAGCACGCGCTCAGCCTCGAGCTCGGCCTGCAAATGCGGCTGGCCGGCGGTTTCGCGGTGGAGCCGTTCGAGTACGTCGAGCTGTTCGAGCAGTTCGGCGGCGTGCTGCCGGCCGTCTCCTCGCAGGTGCTGCCGCACTCCGTGCCGGTGCTACAGATCGAGACGCGCAACCCGCACTTCCACGACAACAAGGGCGAGGACCACGTCAAGGGCATGCGCATGCAGGCCCTCAACGTGCTGTACCACTCGCCGGTCGCGCTGCCGGCCGTGCGCGAGGCGATCCTGGAGTTCATGGTCTCGGAGGGCGCGCTGGCGCCGGGGCAGGAGCCGCCGCGGGAGCGGATCTACCCTCCGGTGGGCTCGTTGGCGTTCGACACGTTCCTCGACGCGCTCAGCTCGGAGGCCACGTCGTTCCGCCAGGTGGGGCGCCAGTTGGCTCGTGTCGACCGTCACCCGTTCGGGTAGCCGCCGGTTACGTCGCATTTGTAAAGGGTTGTGAGGGCGCTCACGCCGAGGCGGGAGCGACTGAGCGTCCTCGTACGCCTACCATCGCGGGATAGGGCACGCACGCTTTCCCCGCGCCGATCGTCGCGCCCAGACGTCCGGTGCGACGGATGGCGATGACCGCGAGAGCCGTCCGCTCGCGGGGGAGGCGCAGGGCGCAGAGCGGCGCGCTGTACGGCCACACTCACTCAAGGTCGACGCGCTGCCGACAACCCGCCCACAAACCTACGAGGACAGATGACTCCCGTCGTACTGATCGCTGAAGAGCTCGCTCCCGCCGCCATCGACGTGCTCGCGCACGACTTCGACGTCCGCCACGTCGATGGCACCGACCGCCCAGCACTCCTCGCCGCACTGGCCGAGGCCGACGCCGTGATCGTCCGCTCCGCCACCCAGATCGACGCCGAGGCTGTCGCCGCGGCCCCCCGCCTCAAGGTCGTCGCCCGGGCCGGTGTGGGCCTCGACAACGTCGAGGTGCCCGCCGCCACCGCCCGCGGCGTCATGGTCGTCAACGCGCCCACCTCCAACATCGTCTCCGCCGCCGAGCAGGCCCTCGCGCTGTTGCTCGCGGTCGCGCGCAACACCGCCAGCGCCAGCGCCGCGCTCAAGGCCGGCGAGTGGAAGCGGTCCAAGTACACCGGCGTGGAGATCCAGGGCAAGACCGTCGGCGTGGTCGGTCTCGGGCGCATCGGCGTGCTCTTCGCCCAGCGGATCGCCGCCTTCGGCACCCGCCTTATCGCGTACGACCCCTACGTGCAGCCGGCCCGCGCGGCTCAGCTCGGCGTCCGCCTGGTCGGGCTGGAGGAGCTGTTGCGGGAGAGCGACTTCATCTCGATCCACCTGCCCAAGACGCCGGAGACCGTGGGCCTCATCGGCGAAAAGGAGCTGGCGCTCGTCAAGCCGGGCGTGCGTATCGTCAACGCCGCGCGCGGCGGCCTCATCGACGAGCAGGCCCTTGCCGACGCGATCGCCGAGGGCCGGGTGGGCGGCGCCGGCATCGACGTGTACGCGAAGGAGCCGTGCACCGCGTCGCCGCTGTTCGAGCTCGACAACGTGGTGGCCACCCCGCACCTCGGCGCGTCCACCGCCGAGGCGCAGGACAAGGCCGGCCTCGCGGTCGCCAAGAGCGTCAAGCTGGCGCTCCAGGGCGAGTTCGTGCCCGACGCGGTCAACGTGCAGGCCGGTGGCGTGGTCGCGGAAGACGTGCGGCCGCTGCTCCCGCTCGCCGAAAAGCTCGGCAAGGTCTTCACCGCCGTCGCCGGCGGCGTGGCAGCCAGCGTCACCGTCGAGGTGCGCGGCGAGGCCGTCGCCAACGAGGTGTCCGTGCTCAAGCTCGCCACCACCAAGGGCCTCTTCGCCTCGGTGGTCGAGGAGCAGGTCACGTACGTCAACGCGCCGCTCGTCGCGGCCGACCGCGGCGTCGAGGTCGACCTGGCCACGTTCGCCGACTCGGTCGACGAGCCGACGCTGGTCACCGTCCGCGGCGCGCTGCCCGACGGCCGCACCGTCAGCGTCTCCGGCACCGTGGTCGTCAGCGGCACCAAGGAGATCATCCGGCTCACCGAGGTCGACGGGTTCGACCTCGAGCTCACCGCCGACGGCATCCTGCTCTTCTTCCGGTACGTCGACCGGCCCGGCGTCGTCGGCGCGATCGGTTCGATCCTGGGCGAGTCGGGCGTCAACATCGCGGCCATGCAGGTGGCCCGGCGCGAGGCCGGCGGCGAGGCGCTGATGACGCTGACCGTCGACTCCTCGGTGGGCGCCGAGCTGCTCACCCAGGCCGCCGACGTGATCGGCGCGACCGCGGCGAGCGCGGCCGACCTCCGCGAAGAGTAAGCGTCAGGGCTCCCCGCCAAGAGCGGGGAGCCCCACAACGCCTTCCGCCTGACCACGCCAGATCTGGAGACCGTCCGGAGCGGCCGCCAGCTTCGATCATTTGAGCTACCGCGACGGACGTCGCGGTAGCCCAGATTGAATTGGATCTTCGGGCCTCAAACGACCCGCGTTGGCGGTGGGTAGACGGTGCCGTCCTGGAGGTCGAGCAGCATGAGGTCGTGCTGGCCGGCGAGACGCTCGATCGCCTCCAGCACGGCGTCCGCGCACGACTCGTCGAGGCACATCAGGACGTGGTCGGGCGCGACGTGCAGGGGAGCGTCGGCCCACGGGCTGTCCGCGACCGGCTCCTTGTCGGGATACTGGGCGGTCAGCTCGGCGTAGAAGCCGCCGATCCTGCGGTCGACTTGGCCCTCCGCGTGCTCACCTTCGCGGCACAGCTCATGCGCCGCCCGTACGTCCGCTGGCGTGGCGCCACCGTCGAGGGCCCACACGACGAGGTCAAAACTCACGGGCACAGATATTGCCATCCGGTGAACGCCCGGGGGTGCCCACCCCACGCGACACGCGGCGGGGGCCCCGCCTTGCGCCCGGTCGGGGCGAGTCGCTAGCGTATTCATTCGGTTACACACCGCGTGGGCCCGTCTTCGGGTGACGCGGCCGGCGAGGTGTGTTTCCGCACCTCCCGTGTGCGCGAGCCACGCGTACCCGAACTGCCGATCAGCCTCCGCGGTCACTTGCCGAGACCGCGGAGGCTGATCTTCCTTACCCCCTGGAGTGAAAGCCTTTAGGCGGGGCGGCACTCTGCGAAGAGCATGCGGTAACCGTCCACAGTGGGAAACCAGCCGAGGCCGGCGGGCCCGGCGGCGTAGAGGGCCGTCGCGTAGGCGTCGGCGACGGACAGGTCGGGGCCGGCCACTACCGCGCAGCCCACGTGGCGCACGATCTCGGCGGTGTGCGGGTCGACGACGTGCCCCCGGTGGCCGGTGATGCCGGAGGTGCCGACCGCGCCCTCGGTCATCTCCAGCACCATCGCCACCTTGCGCGGCTCGCGCGGGTGGTGGATCGCGACGCGCCATGGCCCGCCGTGCGGTGCGTTGCCCCGCACCGCGAGATCCGCCTCGCCGACCACGGCGTAGTCCTCGATGCCCGCGGCGCGCAGCCGCGCGGCGGCCCGCTCCACCGCCCAGCCCTTGAGCAGACCGCCCGGGTCGAAGCCGCCGGGCACCGCCCAGGCGTCGAACCACCCGTCGGTGGCCGCCCGCATCGCGTCGCAGCGGGCCACGATGTCGGCGAGCGGTGGGTAGGCGTCGGGGGTGACCTCGCCGCGGCGCAGCAGCGACACAAGGCTGCCGCGGCGTAGCGGGCTGTAGGTCACGTCGATCGCGCGGAGCTCGGCGACCGCGTCGGCGATGGCCAGGCTGACCGTGCGGCGGCTCATCCACGGGGGCGCGACGAGCATCAGCGAGAAGTCGGCGGCCGAGGTGTGCACCGCGTGGCGGGCGACGAGGCGGCCCGTGGCGGCGGCGGTCGCGGCACCGAACGGCCTGTTGGCCGGGCCCTGATAGCCGAGCCAGAGGTCCGCGCGCCCCCGCCCGTCTCTCGGCCGCCCCGCACGTGCGACGCTTTTGCTCGGTAGCGGGACCTGCTGGATCGCCATGTTGGACAAGGTAGGTCCTCAAGTTGATCGGATCATGGGGATTACCTGAGAAAGACCTGTGTACCGAATGGTGAGACTCGCGTACCGAGAATCGGGACGGGCGATTAACGTTCCTTCAGTAGGCGGTCTGACGAAGGGGTTCGACGTGGCACACATCGCGGTGGTCGCCGGCGACGGCATCGGGACCGAGGTGGTCGCGCAGGCCCGCAAGGTGATCGACGCCGTGCTCCCCGGGGTGACCGCGACGGAGTACGACCTGGGTGCCGCGCGCTACCACCGCACCGGCGAGGTCCTGCCCGACTCCGTGCTCGCCGAGCTGGCCGAGCACGACGCGATCCTGCTCGGCGCCGTCGGCGACCCGAGCGTCCCGCCGGGCGTGCTGGAGCGGGGGCTGCTGCTCAAGCTCCGCTTCGACTTCGACCAGTTCGTCAACCTGCGGCCCTCCCGCCTCTGGCCCGGCACCTCCAGCCCGCTCGCCCAGGTCAAGCCCGGCGAGATCGACTTCGTCGTGGTGCGCGAGGGCACCGAGGGGCTCTACGCGGGTGCCGGCGGCACGCTCCACCGCGGCACCCCCGCCGAGGTCGCGACCGAGGAGAGCCTCAATACGCGACACGGCGTCGAGCGGGTCATCCGCGACGCGTTCACCCGCGCCCAGCGTCGCGAGCGGCGCAAGGTGACGCTGGTGCACAAGACCAACGTCCTGAGCCACGCCGGTGGCCTGTGGTCGCGCGCCTTCGAGGCGGTGAAGGCCGACTTTCCCGACGTGGAGACGGAGTACCAGCACGTCGACGCGGCCGCCATGTTCATGGTCACCCAGCCGCAGCGTTACGACGTGGTGGTCACCGACAACCTCTTCGGCGACATCCTCACCGACATCGCCGCCGCGGTCACGGGCGGCATCGGGCTCGCCGCGAGCGGTTCCATCAACCCGACGCGTGAGTTTCCCTCGATGTTCGAGCCGGTGCACGGTTCGGCTCCGGACATCGCCGGCAAGGGCCTGGCCGACCCGGTCGCGGCCGTGCTGTCGGCGTCCCTCCTGCTCGATCACCTCGGCCACGCCGACGAGTCCCGTCGAGTATCCGAGGCGGTCGCGGCCGAGTTGGCGTCCCGCACCCCGGGCGCCCCGCTGCGCACCGCCGAGGTCGGCGACCGGCTCGCCGCCGCTGCCGCGGCGTAGCCCGCTCTTCCCCCCTTCTTCACCCCGCGCTTTTGAACGAGCGTTCGGGGTATCCTGCATTCCCATAGTTTTGGAGGTCCAGCGCCATGAGCGGTGGTGACAAGCTCGACTTCGAGATCCGTCCGAATCCTCAGCCGGTATCGGCCACCGAGCGCGCCGCGCTGCTGGCCAACCCGGGCTTCGGCCGCATCTTCACCGACCACATGGTCACGATCCGATACGCCGACGGCAAGGGGTGGTACGACGCCCGCGTCGAGGCATACGGGCCGATCATGATGGACCCGGCCAGCGCCGTTCTGCACTACGCGCAAGAGATCTTCGAAGGGCTGAAGGCATACCACGCGGCCGACGGCGGCGTGACGATGTTCCGCCCCGACGCCAACGCCCGCCGCTTCAACATCTCGGCCGAGCGCATGTCCATGCCACACCTGCCCGAGCAGGTCTTCCTCGACGCGCTGCACCACATCATCGAGATCGACCGCGGCTGGATCCCGGCGACCGAAGAGGGCAGCCTCTACCTGCGCCCGTTCATGTACGCGAGCGAGGTCTTCCTCGGCGTGCGCCCCGCGCTCGAGTACACCTACGCGCTGATCGCCTCCCCGGTGGGCGCCTACTTCTCGGGCGGCGTCAAGCCCGTCGCGCTGTGGGTCTCCCAGGAGTACACGCGCGCCGCGCCCGGCGGCACCGGCGCGGCCAAGTGCGGTGGCAACTACGCCGCCTCCCTTGCCGCACAGGCCGAGGCCATCGAGCACGGCTGCGACCAGGTGGTCTTCCTCGACGCCGTCGAGCGCAAGTACGTCGACGAGATGGGCGGCATGAACGTCTTCTTCGTCTACGACGACGGCACCATGGCCACCCCGCCGCTGACCGGCACGATCCTGCCCGGCATCACCCGCGACTCGGTGCTGGCGCTGGCCGCGCGGGAGGGCCGCCGCGTCGAGGAGCGCCTGGTGAGCTTCGACGACTGGCGCGCCGACGCCGCGAGCGGCCGCCTCCGCGAGGTCTTCGCCTGCGGCACGGCCGCGGTCATCACGCCGATCGGCGTCGTCCGCACCCCCGAGGGCGAGTTCACGATGGGCGACGGCGGCCCCGGCGAGGTGACGATGGGCCTGCGCGAGCAGCTCGTCGCCATCCAGCGCGGCCGCGCCGAAGACCCGTACGGCTGGGTCCACCGCGTCCTCTAGCGCCTCCGCGGCGGGTTGCCGCCTGGACCATCAATAAAGATTTGGGCTACCGCGATGTCCGCGGTGGTCCAGACCGCTGCTCCCGCGGCCTCACCCGTCCGCCGTTGGTCGCGCCGGTGCTCGACGTTTGTCCACAATGTCTATTCCCGGATCGGCGATCGGGGAAAGCAGCAGGGGTTCCGTTGCCGCGAGTAACCGTCGCGGCGGTGTGAGCGGCGCGAGATTCGAGATCTAGGAGCGTTAGGGCGCTATTTCAACCCTAAATCTCCTAGATCTCGAAGTCTGGCCGTTTGGCTGGTGACACTGCGTCAGGATGGCGGAGGTAGGGACCGCGCAGACCCGCTCGGGCTTGTCTCGCGGAGCTGGCAGTGGACGGCCGGGCAAATCTGCCTCGAAGCAACGCCACGACGAGCGGCCGCTCTTTGGGACGCAAGCAGATCTTGGCACGGATTGGCCCCCATAGGGGCCACTAAATACCAAGATCTGGCGGGTTGGCCGGGGTTCGGCTCGGTCTGCGAGCCGCCTGCCGGGGAGCGGACCAGCGCCGGGCCGGGCGGGGACCTGTAGCGGGTCAGGGGCGCGGCCAGCCGTGGTCGAAGATCGGGTAGCGGTCGGCGGCCGGCGCGGTCGACGCGTGGAAGACCGCGGCGTCCAGGCCCAGGGAGCCGTCGTCGTCCGGGGTGTCGTCCCAGCGTGGGGCCCACTCGATCGCGAATGCCTGCCGGAGCCGCATCGCGACCGCGTAGGCGACCTCCGGCACGGCCGCCAGGTCGATGGTCTCGCCGCGGAGGGCGAGCTGGGCGTGCAGCTCGCACGAGATGGCGTCGCGGAGGCGGGCAGCCTCGGCCGGCAGATCCTCCATCCAGCTACCGTCCGCCTCCCGCCCGCCGGCCGTCAACCCGGCGGTGGGATGTCACACAGCGGTCAGGAGAGCAGGTGCGTGCGGAGCGAGGCGAGCTGCTCCGGCCGGATGCCGGCGGCCAGCAGGTAGCCCTCGGGGGAGCCGTGCCGCTCGCGCAGCTCCTTGAGGAAGAGGAGCATCGCCTCGGCGGGCGAGGAGAAGTACGGGCGGGGGATGTCGTTCACCCGGACCTTGCGGGTGCGCAGAAACTCGGTGAAGCGCGCCGACGCCTCCGTGCTCAGCGCGTAGTCCGTGGCGATGTCGTCGTCGCTCACGCCGAGCACCGACAGGGTGAGCGCGCAGACCACGCCGGTGCGGTCCTTGCCGGCCACGCAGTGCACGACCACCGGGGCGGCGGCCTCGTCGGCGATCACGCCGATCGCCGTGGAGATGCCCGCCACGCCCTGCTCGGCCAGGTCGTGGTAGCGGTTGGCGAGGTAGCGGGCGACGCCCAGCTCCTCCTCGAACGGGATCTCGTCCCAGTCCTGGTGTTCGGGGTGGATGTGGAGGTAACCGAGCCCCGTGTACTCGGGCACGCGGCCGTCGCGGGTGACCTCGTGGGGGCGGCGCAGGTCGATGACCGTCCGCACGCCCAGCGCGGCGAACGCCTCCGTGTCGCCGCGGTCGAGGCGGTGCAGCGAGTCGGAACGGAAAAGCCGCCGCCAGCGCACGGTGCGGCCCTCGTGGCCCACGTAGCCGCCGACATCGCGGAAGTTGAATGTGGTGGTAAGGGGCAGCGTGCGATCCACGCCGCTACGGTAGCTCAGCAGGCAAACCGGGGCGCTCACGCGGCCGCGTGAGCGCCCCGGTCCTCAGAGGGAGGGAACCGATCTACTAGAGCCCGGTGTAGTACGAGCCGAGCTTGTCCCGGTAAACGGGGTCCGTGTACGTGTTCTCGTCGAACTCGGGCGCGGACTTGATCTCGTCCTTCGTCCGGTCCACGTACACCTTGCGGTCCTCGTGGTCTGCGTTGTTCACGACGCCCGCCGGCAGCATGACCTTCTTACCGAAGATCCACGGGCCGGTGTCGACTACCAGGTAGCTGGAGTTGACCTCATAGCTGCATCGGTCGATCTTGCCGATGCCGCCGTCCGTCGCCTCCACCTTGTAGCCGACGAGGTCCGCGCCGGTCACGCCGGCGTCGTCGCGATACGTCCACGGGTCGAACGCCCGTCCCGGCACGGCACCCGGCATCGAGCCACCGACCTCATTCGGGGTCGGGGGTTGGTACGGGGTCTGGGGATCGTGCCTGTTCACGGCTATCACTCCTTCCGACCCAGGAGGTACCCCACATCGAGGGTCACCTAACCTAGTGACCCTTCCCGAGATGTGGACCTTGCTTTCCAAACGTGCCGGCGCGGTGGCAGAGTGTCTACTCGTGACCCACCTCGCCCTCATTATTGGCACCTAGCGCGCCGGCACCCCTCACGCCGAGCGCGCAGACCTCCCGCGACCGCGGGGGGTCTTTTTGTTGGACAGGAGAGGAAGAGCCATGACCTTCCAGGTGTATGACACCACGCTCCGTGACGGGGCGCAGCGTGAGGGGATCAGCTACTCCGTCGTGGACAAGCTCGCCGTGGCGCGGCTCCTCGATGAGTTCGGCGTCGGTTTCATCGAGGGCGGCTGGCCGGGAGCGATGCCCAAGGACACCGAGTTCTTCGCCAGAGCCCGCAACGAGCTACCTCTTAAACACGCCGTACTCGTGGCGTTCGGCGCGACCCGCAAGGCCGGCATCGCGGTCGCCGACGACCCGCAGGTACGCGCGCTGCTCGACGCCGAGACGCCCGCCGTCTGTCTCGTCGCCAAGTCGGACATCCGCCACGTGGAGCGGGCGCTGCGCACCACCGGCGCGGAAAACCTCGCCATGGTGCACGACAGCGTGGCCCACTTCGTCGCCGAGGGGCGGCGGGTGTTCCTCGACTGCGAGCACTTCTTCGACGGCTACCGCTACGACCCCGCGTACACCGCTTCGGTCGTCTCCACCGCCCTCGAGGCGGGCGCCGAGGTCGTCGTGATGTGCGACACGAACGGCGGCATGCTCCCGTCGCGGGTGACCGCCGCGATCGGTGAGCTGGTCGAGCGCCTCGGCGTCGGGCCGGAGCGGCTCGGCATCCACTGCCAGAACGACACCTCCTGCGCCGTCGCCAACACCGTCGCCGCGGTCGAGGCGGGTGTGAAGCACTTCCAGTGCACCGCCAACGGGTACGGCGAGCGGCCCGGCAACGCCGACCTCTTCGCCGTCGTCGCCAATCTCCAGCTCAAGCTCGGGCTGCCCGTCCTACCGGACGGCTGCCTGGAACAGACGGTGCGCGTCTCGCACGCCATCGCCGAGATCGCCAACATCGCCCCCGACACCCACCAGGCCTACGTCGGGGCCGCGGCATTCGCTCACAAGGCGGGGCTGCACGCGAGCGCGATCAAAGTGGATCCGGTGCTGTACAACCACATCGACCCATCGATCGTGGGCAACGACATGCGGATCCTGGTGACCGAGATGGCCGGCCGGGCGAGCATCGAGCTCAAGAGTCGTGAGCTCGGTCTCGACCTGGCCGGCCATCCGGAAGCCCTCTCCTCGGTCACCCGCCGGGTCAAGGAGCTGGAGGCGCGCGGCTGGTCCTTCGAGGCCGCGGACGCCTCCTTCGAGCTGCTCGTCCGCTCGGAGCTGCCGGGCGAGACCACCGCGAAGCCGTTCGCCCTGGAGTCCTACCGGGTCCAGGTCGAGCACCGCGAGGACGGCGCCGTCGTCTCCGAGGCCACCGTCAAGGTCCGGGTACGGGGCGAGCGGGTCATCGCCACCGCCGAGGGAAACGGTCCGGTCAACGCCCTCGACGAGGCGCTGCGGGTGGCGCTCCGGCGGCACTATCCGGCGCTGGCCCACTTCGAGCTCGCCGACTACAAGGTGCGGATCCTCGAGGGGAGCCACGGCAGCGGCGCGGTCACGCGGGTGCTCGTGGAGACGGTCGACGGCAGCGGCCGCGACTGGACCACGGTGGGCGTACACGAGAACGTCGTCGAGGCGAGCTGGCACGCGCTCGTCGACGCGCTCACGTACGGGCTGTCACCCGCGCAGATCGCCTCGCGGTAGCGCCAGCTCCGCGTAGACCGGGCGGTGGTCACTGCCCGGGAGGCGAAGCACCGATACGTCGCGTACGCCGACGCGGCGGTCCACCAGCACGTGGTCGATGGTGACCGGTGGAATCCGGTCGCCAGTTATTCTGGCCGCTATCCTTCGGATCGCGGGCCCGCGATCCGACGAATGGCGGCGGTCGGGCAGGTACGGCCCCCACGTCCCGGTGAGCCCCGCGCCGGCCGCGTCCGCGGCGTCGCGGTAGCCGGAGGAGAGCAGGCGGCGCAGCGGCGCGTGGTCGAGCGTGGCGTTGAAGTCGCCGATCAGGATCCGCAGCGGCCCGCCGGGCGTGGCCCGTGGCTGGCCGTCGAGGTCGCGTTCCCAGTCGCGGAGCTTTCCCAACGCGTACGGCGCCATGGGGTGCACCGACTCCACTGTGGCCGGTGCGGCGCCGGGCGCGGTCAGCGTGCCGTACGCCTGCGTGAAACCGCCCGGGTTTTCCCGCACGCCGGTGCCGGTGAGCGGGAAGCGGGAGTACAGCCCCGAGCCGCTGGTGCCCACGACGGGGTTGAGCTCGCGGTGCGGCAGCAGCCCGGCCAGACCGTACGCGTCGAGGCGGGCGGCGGCCTCGGGCGTGAACTCCTGCACCGCCAGCACGTCCACCTCGTGCTGGCGCACCAGCCGCACGAGTGTCTCCGCGTCGCCCGCGCCGGCGAGCAGGTTGGCGGTCAGCACGCGGAGCGTAGGACCCTCGACGTCGGTGGCGCCGCCGACCGCGCGCGGCACCACCACGGCGATCAGCGCGACCGCGGCGGCGACCGCGACGCCCGCCGGCCACCAGCGCCGCAGGGCGAGCGCCAGCGTGACGGGGACGAGGCTCCAGGCGGCCACGTACGGCGTGAAGGCGAGCAGCTGCACGAGCGGCCCGCGCTCGACGCCGAGGAGCCGCACGGTGGCCCACAGCAGCCCGGGGGCGGCGACCGCCCAGCAGAGCACCGTCAGCCCTCTCGCCATGCTTCGACCGTATCCACGGTGATCCACCAGAATGGTGTAAATCGGTTGTAGGCCTCGTGTGGGTTGTGTGCAGACTGTGGCCTTGACCGAGAATCTGACGATCCGGCCGATCACCGGGCCGGACGAGATAGGCCTCTTCAACTCGCTGCCCTACGTGCTGAACGACGAGCTCGCCGACGACCTCGCGACAGGTCGACGGCGTGCCGCGTGGATGTGGGTCGCCACGCGAGGTGACCGTGTCGTGGCACGGATCGCCTGGTGGGGGAGGGAGTCGGAGCCGGTACCAAGGCTGCTTGACGTTTTTGACCTTGATGACGGGGACCGGGACCGGCGGGCGGTGGGTGCGCGGCTCGTGGCCGCCGCCCTGGCCGCGGTGGGTCCCGCCGAGTACTACCGCCTGGTGCCGCCGGACTGGCACGACGATCCCGCGGCGGTGGACGAGCGCGTGGCGATCCTCGCGGGCGCCGGCGCGCGGCCGCTGGTCGAGCGGCTGCGCTTCGAGTGGCGGCCGGGTACGCCGCTGCCCGAGCCGCGCGGGCGGTTGGCGTTTCGGCCGGTGCGCGACGCCGGCGAGATGCTCGATCTGATGACCGAGGTGCTGGAGGGCACGCTCGACGGCCACAGCCTCCTCGACCTCGAGTCGATGACCCCGGCGGAAGCGGCCCGCAAGCACTTCGACGGAGAGCTCGCGCACTACCGCAGCCCGCGTGAGTGGTGGCTGGTGGGCACGCTGCCGAGCGGCGAGCCGGTGGGCTTCGTGTGCCCGGCGCGCAACGACTACGGGCCCATCATCGGATACATCGCGGTGCGCCCGGCCCACCGCGGTCACGGCTACGTCGACGACCTCGTCGGCGAGGCCACGCGCTTCCTGGCGGGCCAGGACGTGCCGCGCGTCCGCGCCGCCACCGACGTGGGAAACATGCCGATGGCGCGCGCCTTCGAGCGGGCCGGGTACGCGAACTTCGAGCGCGTGGTGACGATGGTCTGGTAGTACCGTGGTGGGATGACTCTCGAGACGAAGGGCGCGCCCGCCCACCGCCGATGAGCGCGGGCCGGTCGATCCGGCTCCGCACCCCCCGCGAGCTCCGCGCCAGCCGGCGCCGCCGCGAGCACCCATGTTGGGACCATCTTGTCGCCGCACCCCTGTGGCCACTGCACGGGGTCAACCTCGGCACGCTCCTGCGTACCTGTGACGCGGTGGGCGCCTGCATTGCCGTGCCGCGGTTCCGGTGGGTGCCGGACGCGCTCGACAAGGGCAACACCCTGCGGCGGCCGGCCTGCGTGCACTGGGTCGGCAACCCGCTCGGCTGGCTGGCCGAGCAGCGGGCCGGCGGCGCGCACGTGCTCGGCGTGGAGCTGGCCGAAGACGCGCTGCGCCTGGCCGACCTGCCCGCCGCTCGCCGTCGCACCGTCGCGGTCCTCGGCCACGAGCAGAGCGGCATCCCACCGGAGGCGCTCGACCTGCTCGACGACGTGGTCGAGATCCCGATGGTCGGGATGGGCGCCAGCCTCAACGTGGCGGTGGCCGGATCGCTGGTCCTTTACAAGCTTGCCGGGCTAGCGTGAGGTCTTGTGGATATCGCGATCGGACTGCCGAACACGTTGCACATCAAGGGTCCCGACGTTGTCGAGTGGGCGCGCCGCGCGGAGGAGCGCGGCTTCAGCTCACTCGCCACGATCGACCGGATCGTCTACCCGTCTTACGACTCGCTGACCGTGCTCGCCGTGGCCGCCGGCGCCACGTCGCGCATCCGGCTCTTCCCGGACATCCTCCTCACGCCGGCGTACCCACCGGTGTGGCTGGCGAAGGCGACGGCCAGCCTCGACGCCCTCTCCGGCGGGCGCCTGACGCTCGGCCTCGGCGTCGGCAACCGCCCGGACGACTACGCGGCGATGGACCGGCCGCTGGAGCGGCGCGGCAAGCTGATGGACGAGACGCTCGACCTCCTCCACCGCTCGTGGGCCGGCGAGAGCGTCACGGGCGACGAGCACCCGGTCGGCCCCGAGCCCGCCGCCGGCGGCCGGATCCCGGTGCTCATCGGCGGCGGCTCGGACGCGGCGGTGCGGCGCACGGTGGCCTACGGCGAGGGCTGGACCGTGGGTGGCGCCAGCCCCGACCAGATCGGCCCGATGGTCGCGAAGGTGCGGCAGGCGTGGCACGACGCCGGCCGCGAGGGCGAGCCGCGGATCGCCGCGCTTGCCTACTACGGCCTCGGCGACGAGGACGTCTCGAAGGCATCGCTGCGGCAGTACTACAGTTTCCTCGGCGAGTGGGCCGACAACATCGCGAACGGCGCGCTGCGCACCCCGGACGCGATCCGCGCGGCGGCAAAGGCTTTCGCTGACGTGGGCGTCACCGAGCTAGTCTTCGACCCGACCATCCCCTCGGTCGAGGAAGTGGACCGGCTCGCCGACGCGGTGCTGTGAGCCAGGCCCGCCAACGCTTCGCGGCCGCCCGCGTCGCCATACTGGCCACAGTGGACGACGCGGGCACGCCGCACGTGGTGCCGGTGACCTTCGCCGTCGAGGGTGACACCGTCGTGTCCGCGGTGGACGGCAAGCCCAAGCGCGGCACGGCGTTGCGCCGCCACCGCAACATCCGCGCCAACCCGCGGGTCAGCCTGCTCGCACAGCACTGGGACGAGGACTGGTCGGCCCTGTGGTGGGTCCGCGCCGATGGCCTGGCCGTGGTCACCGAGGCGCCGTCCGCTGTGGACCGCGCGGTCACCCTCCTGCGTGAGAAGTATCCCCAGTACGCCACTGTGGACGTGCACGGCCCCGTCATCGAGGTGGCCGTACACGCCTGGCGCGAGTGGACCGCCTGGTCCTAACCAGGCCGGGTGTGCGGGAGAGCTTTCGAGCTGCTCGCACAAACGGGGCAGCCGGCCGCCTTTCTGACTGGTGCTCCCCAGAGACCTTTCGGCGTCAGGGTTCGCGGGCCCGGCCACAACGCACGGTCAAATTCGAGGCACGATTTTTCCCAGGTCCGTGTCAGTTGTAGGCCGTATGCGCGGGGTCCCCGGGGAAACTGTTGGACATGGCCGCGCTGGTGGGGCATCTCTGGCGACATCGGATATTCCAACTGACCGAATACCCCTGTCTATCGGGTCGACGGTGGCGCGTTTTCCTGGTCGGGGTTGAGGATGACGCGGGCGATCTCGTCGATGGGCGCTGCGGGGAGATGCCAGGTCGGTGTGAAGTCGTCGGGCAGTGTGGTGCCGACGTAGATCGAGATTCGGGCCGTACGAAGCATCGGCACGTCGTTTGGGGTGTCGCCCACGGCCGCGATCTGCTCGGGGGAAACGTTGAGGGCGTTGGCGTACTCGGCGAGCAGGGTGGGTTTGGTTGCCGGGAAGACGTGGCGGATTCCGTCGCTGCCGTCGAGTTCGGTGCCGAAGTGTGCGTCGACGCCGAGGCGGCTGGCGAAGTAGGCGACGTTCGGGGCGTGTGCGAGGGACACGATGATCGTGCCGATGCCGGCCGTGCGCAGCGCGGTGATGCCCTCGATCGCGCCGGGCGCCAGCGGGATGTCGGCGAGCACCGCGTCCATGTCCTCGGTACTGAGATGCTGGAGGTATTCCCACATACCAAGGCGCGCCGCGATGAGCTCCTGTTCGGTGCGCGCCTGTTCCCAGACGGACGTTTGAGCGGCAAAACCGAACGTGTCGGCGATGGCCTCCAAGCACGTTTGTCCGCGTGTGAGGGTGCCATCGAGGTCGAAGGCGACCAGCCGAATCCCGGCTGGGACGTCGACAAGATCGCGTTGATCTGGGCCGGTGGGTTGGTGTGGCATCGATACTCCGAATCAGGTGTTGTTCCGGCGGCTGATTTCGGCGGCGTACGTGGTCCAGTCGCCCGCGCTGGCGCGTTGCCAAGCGACGGCGACCGCGATGTGGATGCCGAGCATGCGGGCCAACAGCGCGGCGGGCAGCTCGGTCGAGAGGGCGAACAGGGCGGTGGAGCGGGCTCGTCCGGAGTGGATGCCGAGTTGCCGCAGTCGCTCGGTCGGTGCCTGCGCGTCGTCGGGATGGCGCCTCCCCATCCCGATGGGCGGAGCGCTCCCGTCAGCGGCGAAAGAGGGGTAACCGCAACCAACAGCGGACCGGTGAGGCCGCGGGAGCAACGGTATGGACCACCGCGGACGTCGCGGTAGCCCGGGAAGCTCTTTAGATTTTGACGGTTTCGCCGACCGGGATGCGTGAGTACTCGGTGTTGCCCTTCATGGCGTGCCAGCGGTCGAGGATCTGCTCGCCCTTGTCGCTGAGCATCGCGTCGTGGATGGAGTGTGCGCGTGCCGGGCCGACCGCGCGCACGAAGTCGATGCCCTCGGCCAGCTTGAGCCACGGCGCGCTGGTCGGCACGAGCAGTGTGGTCACGGGCACGTCCGGCACGAAGAGCGAGTCGCCCGGGTGGTAGACGCCGTCGACGACGAAGCCGATGTTGGCGCAGCCCGGCAGGCCGTCGTAGATCTCGGCGTGCGCGCCGCCCACGACGCGCACCTGGAAGCCGCCCGCGTCGAACTCGTCGCCGCTCGCCACCGTGACTACGGCGTCGCCCAGCTTTTCGAGCTGCCGCGCGACGTCGGCGTGGGCGTACACCTTGAGGTCGGCGTTGGCGAGCTGGGCCGCGGCGAGCTTGTCGACGTCGACGTGGTCGGCGTGCTCGTGGGTGATGAGCACGTGCGAGACGCCTTCGAGCGCGGCGCCCTCGCTCCAGATGCCCGGATCGATGACGAGCTGGCGGTCACCGTCCTGTAGGCGTACGCAGGCGTGCGTGTACTTGGTCAGACGCATGATCCGAGCCTAGTCCGGCCCGGGTGACGCTGTCGGTTTCCTGAGCACCGGCTGACTCGTCTTCGGCTGTCTTTCGGTTCCACCTGGTGACATGGGCGTATGCGGGCGCCCGTGGTGCTGCCCCCCAGCTGACGGAACGCGGGCGCCCGTACGGCAGTGCTGGTTCTACGGAGGGAACGAGATCAATGCGGATCAAGACAATCGTGGGCCTGAGCTTCGCCGGTGCGGTCGCCGCGGTCGGGGTGGCCGGGGGTGTGGCGTACGCCGCGGACGACACCGGAAGCGGCACGGGCACGACCGTCAAGATCGTGGAGGAGGGCGGGTCGGCTGTCGACTGCCCCGAGAAGAACGGCGGTAACGCGCCGGCCCAGGAGAACCTGTGACGGAAACCGTACTTGAGGTCACGCCGGCGCACGTGCAGCTCGAACAGGCGTTGTTCGAGGTCAAGCGGGTGATCGTCGGCCAGGATCGGCTCGTCGAGCGGCTGCTCACCGCGCTGCTGGCGGATGGGCACTGCCTGCTGGAGGGCGTGCCCGGCGTGGCCAAGACGCTCGCGGCCCAGACGCTGGCGACGGCGGTGGGCGGCAGCTTCAGCCGGATCCAGTTCACGCCGGACCTGGTGCCGTCGGACATCGTCGGTACCAGGATCTACCGGTCGTCCAAGGAGACCTTCGACGTCGAGCTCGGGCCGGTCATGGCCAACCTGGTACTCGCCGACGAGATCAACCGGGCACCGGCCAAGGTGCAGTCGGCGCTGCTGGAGGCCATGGCCGAGCGGCAGGTGTCCATCGGCGGGAAGTCGCACCCGGTGCCCGATCCGTTCCTGGTCCTGGCGACCCAGAACCCGATCGAGTCCGAGGGCGTCTACCAGCTGCCGGAGGCGCAGCGGGACCGGTTCCTCATGAAGGTCGTGGTGGACTACCCGACCGACGAGGAGGAGCTGGGCATCCTCTACCGGATGGGCACGACGCGGCCCGAACCGCGCACCGTGCTCGATCCGGTGCGACTCCGGGCGCTCCAGGAGCAGGCGCGGGGCGTGTTCGTGCACCACGCGCTCGCCGAGTACGTCGTTCGCCTCGTGGTCTCCACGCGGCAGCCGGAGCGCTTCGGTGCGGGGGACGTGAAGGCGCGGCTGGCGTACGGCGCGAGCCCGCGGGCCACGCTCGGACTGGTGGCCGCCGCGCGGGCGCTGGCGCTGCTGCGGGGGCGCGACTACGTGCTCCCGGCCGACATCACCGACCTCGCGGTCGACGTGCTGTCGCACCGGCTCGTGCTGTCGTTCGACGCGGTCGCCGACGGCGTGAGCGCGGAGTCCGTGGTGCGCCGGCTCGTCGAGGCGGTGCCACCGCCGCAGATCGCACCTCATCAAGCCGAAAAGGCCGCAGCGTGAACGAGGGATACGCGTCCATCCACGAGCTGGCGCCGGAACGGCGGCTGCGGCGGCTGGAGCTCACCATCACCCGGCGGCTCGACGGGCTGCTGCACGGCCAGTACCTCGGCCTGCTCCCCGGAGCGGGCAGTGAGCTGGCCGGCAGCCGGGAGTACCGGCCGGGCGAGGACGAGGTGCGCCGCATGGACTGGGCGGTCACGGCGCGGACGAACGTGCCGCACGTCCGCGAGGTGGACGCGGACCGCGAGCTGACCACCTGGCTGCTCGCGGACGCCACGCCGAGCATGGACTTCGGCACGGCGGAGATCGAGAAGCGGGAGCTGGCCGTGGCGGCGACCGCCGCGGTCGGCTTCCTGACCGCCGGCTCAGGCAACCGGCTCGGCGCGCACGTGCTCGGCGCCGAGGCGGTGCGGCGCTTCCCGGCCCGTACCGGGCGGACCCACCTGCTCGGCCTGCTGCGCACGCTGCTCGCCGTTCCCCGTGAGGCTGAAGGCGCGCAGCCACCCGCCCTGGCGGACGCGATCGCGGGCCTGCGGCGGTCGGCGCCGCGGCGGGGCCTGGTGGTCGTGATCTCCGATTTCCTGGATGGCCTACCGGATACCGATGACCCAGAGGCCCGACCGGCTTGGGAGGAGGAGCTGCGCCGCGTGGCGGTGCGGCACCAGGTGCTGGCCGTCGAAGTGGCCGACCCGCGCGAGCTGGAGCTGCCCGACGTCGGACTCATCACGCTTGTCGACCCGGAGAGCGGGCAGCGGCGTGAGGTGTCGACGAGCAGCCGCAAGCTGCGCGAGCGGTACGCCGCGGCGGCGGCCGTCCAACGGGAGACCGTGCGGCGGGCGCTGCGGCGGTCCGGTGCGGCCCACCTTCCACTTCGGACGGACCGGGACTGGGTGGCCGACATCGTGCGGCACGTGTACGCCCAGCGTCGCCTCGCGATGGCGGCAACACCGAAGAGGGGGACAGCGTGAGAGAGCGTGGCATGCGGCGCCGGTCCACGACGACGGCGAGCGAGCGAACAAGGAGAGCACGGTGAGTTTCGAAAGCCCGGTGCGGCTCTGGCTGCTCGTCGGCGTAGCAGCCATAGCCGTGCTGTACCTGGTGCTCCAACGCCGCCGCAGCCGGTACGCGGTGCGCTTCACCAACCTGCGGCTGCTCGACCGGGTCGCGCCCAAGCGCCCCGGCTGGCGGCGGCACGTGGCGGCGACCCTGTTCCTGTCGATGCTGGCGCTGCTCGTGGTCGGGTTCGCCCGGCCCAGCGACGAGGTGCGGGTGCCGCGCGAGCGGGCCACGGTCATCGTGGCGGTGGACGTGTCACTGTCCATGATGGCCACCGACGTGGCGCCGGACCGGTTGACGTCGGCCAAGTCGGCGGCCCGCGACTTCGTCCAGGGGCTGCCCGAGGAGTTCAACGTCGGGCTGGTCGGCTTCGCCGGCAACGCCTCGGTGTTCGTGGCGCCGGTGACCGACCGGGAGGCCATGTACAACGGCATCGAGCGGCTCGAAGAGGGGAGCGCGGGCGAGCAGGGCACGGCGATCGGTGAGGCGATCTACGCGGCGCTGGGCTCGATCCAGTCGCTCGACGCGGAGGCCGCCGAGGAGACGCCGCCGGCCCGCGTGGTCGTGCTCTCCGACGGTGCCAACACGGCCGGCCGCGACCCCGACGAGGCGTCCGCGGCGGCCACGGCGGCGGGCGTGCCGGTGGACACGATCGCGTTCGGCACGGAGTCGGGTGCCATCGAGGGCGCGGGCCGGCGGATGAGCGTGCCGGTCGACGGCGAGACGCTCGACGCGGTGGCGCGGCAGACCGGCGGCACCTACCACCAGGCCGGCAGCTCCGACGAGCTGCGCGCGGTGTACGAGGACATCGGCAGTTCGGTCGGGTACACCACCGAGCGGCAGGACGTCTCGGCCCGGTTCATCGGCATCGGGTTGGTGCTCGCGCTGGGCGCGGCGGCCGCGTCGATGTTCTGGTTCTCGCGCATTCCATGATGGAGGAAACTGTGCACACAGGACTCGGAGAGCCCAGGGGGCCGGGCTTCATCTCTCCCGAGCTCGACCCGTGGGGTGCGCCCCGGCCCGGCGGCGTGGCGGGGGAGGTGGGCAAGCGTGACCCCTCACGATGGCCGCGCCTGCTGCTCGTGGGCCTCGCGGTGGTGGCGGTCTCCGCGACGTCCGGCGCGATCGCCGGCGGCGTGGTGGCGGACGACGACGCCGCGCCAGCCCCGAGCACGCCGGAGCCGGCCACCGCCGCCCCGCCGCCGGCGGCGGGTGGCGTGCCGAGCGACCTCGTCGCCGCGGCCGCGACCGCGCTTCAGGGCGTGGTGCAGGTCCGGGTGGGAAACTCGGGCGGCTCAGGTTTCGCGGTGGACGACCAGGGCCACATCATCACCAACAACCACGTGGTGCGGGGCGGCGGCTCGGTGAGCGTGGTCGGCCAGGACGGGCGGCGGCTGCCGGCCGAGGTGGTCGGCCGCGACCCGGGCAGCGACATCGCCGTGCTGCGGGTGGATCCGTCGTCCGGGCTGCGCCCTCTCGCGCTGGCGCAGCCCGGCACGACCCGGGTGGGCGAGCCGGTGCTTGCCGTCGGCTCGCCCCTCGGACTGTCCGGCACGGTCACCGCGGGGATCGTGAGCGCGCTCGACCGGCAGGTGCGCCTCGGCGACTCGGGCGCCCGGCGCAACGCGATACAGACCGACGCGTCGATCAACCCGGGCAACTCCGGTGGCCCGCTGGTCAACGCGCGCGGCGAGGTGGTCGGCGTGAACACCGCGATCGCCACGCTGGAGGGCAGCGGCAACATCGGTATCGGCTTCGCCATCCCGATCGAGCAGGCCCAGCAGGCGGCTGAGCGAATCATCAGCGGCGGCGGATAGCGTTCAGCCATGCGCCTCCTCGTGGTGGAAGACGAAGAAGACCTGGCCGAGGCCGTCCGCCTCGGCTTGGTCCGTGCCGGCTACGCGGTAGACGTGGCCGGCGACGCGGCGCAGGCGTACGACCGCTTGGCCGTCAACGCGTACGACCTGATGCTGCTCGACATCAACCTGCCCGACGGCGACGGGTTCGACGTGTGCCACGCGATCCGGCGCGGCGAGGTGCCCGTGGAGGGCGGCGCGGACCTGCGGGTGCTGATGCTGACCGCGCGCGGCGCGCTGCACGACCGGGTGCGCGGACTCGACGAGGGCGCCGACGACTACCTCGTGAAGCCGTTCGCGCTCGCCGAGCTGCTGGCCCGGGTGCGGGCGCTCCTGCGCCGGGACACCGGCGGCGGCACCTCGGTACTGGAGGTGGCCGGCATCCGCCTCGACGTGGCCCGCCACGAGGCGACCGTGGGGGGCGACGCGCTGCACCTGACGCCGAAGGAGTTCGGGGTGCTGGAGTACCTCATGACCCGCCCCGGGCACGTGGTGTCGGCGGAGGAGCTGCTCGAGCACGTGTGGGACGAAAACGCCGACCCGTTCACGCA
Organism: Phytohabitans sp. LJ34; assembly: GCF_052068095.1. Classification (NCBI taxonomy): domain Bacteria; kingdom Bacillati; phylum Actinomycetota; class Actinomycetes; order Micromonosporales; family Micromonosporaceae; genus Phytohabitans; species Phytohabitans sp. LJ34. The sequence goes on from NZ_JBQHDG010000003.1 coordinate 249,851, forward strand.
GACCGTGCGGGTGACCGTGGGTACGCTGCGGCGCAAGCTCGGCGGCGACGCCATCGACACGGTGGTGGGCCGCGGCTACCGGCTGAAGGAGGCGTGATGCGCTTCGTCCGCACGATCCGCTTCCGGCTCACCGTGCTCTACTCGACGCTGCTCTTCGCCCTCGCCGGGGCGGGGCTCGCGGTGACGTACGTGGCGGTGGAGCGCACCACCGACCCCAAGCCGATCACGAAGTCGTACGAGGCCAAGACCTACCGGGGCACCCAGTTCACCGGGACGATGACCGTCGCCGAGGTGGACGAGATCGAGTCGGCGGTCAACTACAGCACGCTCCAGACCATGCGCAACTACTCGCTGATCGCGCTCGGCGGCCTCTTCGTCGCCAGCCTCGGCATCGGGTGGGTGCTCTCCGGGCGGGCGCTGCGGCCGGTGGGCGCGATCGCCCGTACCGCGCGGGAGATCCAGGCGACCGACCTGTCCCGCCGGATCCGGCTCAGCGGCCCGCGCGACGAGCTGCGCGACCTGGGCGACACGATCGACTCGATGCTCGACCGGCTCGACGAGGCGTTCCGCGCGCAGCGGCAGCTGATCGACGACGCCTCGCACGAGCTGCGCAGCCCGCTCGCGGTGATCCGGGCCAACCTCGACGCCTCGCTGATGGACGCGCCGGACGCCACCGAGCCGGAGAAGGACCGGGCGGTCGCGGTCATCGACCGGGCCACCACGCGCATGTCCCGGCTCGTCGAGGACCTGCTGGCCACCGCGCGGCGCAACGCGGTCGCGCTCGCCGACACCGACGTCGACCTCGGCGCGGTCGCGCGCGAGGCGGGGGAGGACTTCGCCGCCATCGCGGCCGATCGCAGCGTCCGGATCCGGTACGACGTACGCGGTGACCTGATGCTCATCGGCGACCACGACGCGCTGCGCCGGGCCGCGGGAAACCTGCTGTCGAACGCCGTCCGCCTGTCGCCCGAGGGCGGCGTCGTGGCCGTGGCGACCGGGCAGGAGGGCGGGTGGCTGTGGCTCGCGATCGCCGACGAGGGGCCGGGCATCTCCGACGACGACCAGCCCCGCGTCTTCGACCGCTTCTGGCGCGGCGCCCATCCGTCCCGCGACCGCCGCACCGGCCTCGGCCTCGCCATCGTGCGGCAGATCACCGAGTCGCACGGCGGTCACGTGTCGGTCTTCTCCACGCTGGGGGCCGGCAGCACGTTCGTGCTGTGGCTGCCGGCCCGCGACCGCACCGACGACACTCCGGCGCCGTCGGTGTCACCGATCAGCTGACTTTGCCGTACCCCGCACCGGCCCGGACCGTGGCGGGCACGCTCGCCGCACTGTCCATCGTGTACGCGTAGTAGGTGCGCGGCTCCACGACGGATCCGGCCGCCTCGCACGTGCCCGAGTTGACGAACGTGTTGCCCCGGTGCACCAGCCGGCCCGGCCCGCTGTCCGCGTACCCGCTCGCGGAGAAGCACGGGAAGGGCACGTTCTCGAAGTAGTTGTTCTCCACCACCGCGCCGGCCTGCTGCACCGAGGCGACGCCGTAGAGCTCGTTGTTCAGGAAGTAGTTGTTGAACACGTGCACCGGCTCGCCGAAGCGGATGCGCGGGTGCCGCTGCCGGCTGTTGTCGAAGAAGTTGTGGTGGATGGTCACCTTCAGGTGCCCGATGTCGGTGGAGGCCGCCCCGTCCGAGTGGCTGATCAGCATGCTCTTGTCGGCGTGGTCGAAGTGGTTCCACGACACGGTCACGTAGTCCGCGCCGCGCACGATGTCGATCGAGCCGTCGACCGCGCCGGAGAAGGAGTTGTGGTCGATCCAGATGTGGTGCGACTCCTGACCGACGTTGACCGCGTCGTCCTCGGCGTTGGTGAAGCGGAGGTTCCGCACGATCACGTTGTACGAGCGGTAGAAGTCGAGCCCGCCGCCGTTGATGTGGCCCGAGGTGCCGACGCCGATGATCGTCTTGTTCGGGCGCACGCCCTGCTTGCTCGTGATGTTGATCTGGCCGGAGACCCGGATCGTCAGCGTCTCGGTGCTGTCGATGTACTCCAGGAAGTCGGTCGCGTTCGTCGCGGTGACCGTGCGCCCGCCGGCACCGCCGGTGACGCCGTTCTGCCCCAGCGCGTTCAGCGAGGCGAACCCGATCGGCCCGTCGGTGGGGACCGGTGGCGGGCTGCTGGTCGTCGGCGGCGGGGTCGTCGGTGCCGCCGCCGTTTCCACCGAGAGGTCGTCGAAGTTGGCCGCCGTGTAGAAGGTGGCGACCCCGACCCCGCCGGCCGTGAACGTGCCGTCCGTGGCGGTCAGCGCCGCGCCGCCGTTCACAGTGGAGCGCAGGGTCGTGCCGGCCACCTGGAGGCTCACCGTGTACGTGGTGCCGGCCGACACGGTGAGCGACGTGGAGGCGAGCGTGGTGGCGGCGCCGTTGACGAGCTTCTTGAGCTCGACGGTGTTGTTGGAGCGCAGCGCCACGTAGTAGTAGCTGGTGGCCGACTGCGCCCGGGCGAGCAGGGCGGCGAAGCGGTTGCTGCCGCTGAACGCGGTCGGCTTCAGCTTCGCGGTGACCGTGTAGTCGGTCCAGGTCGCCTGTCCGGCACGGGCACGGGCGTCGCTGCTCGTGCCGGACTGGCGCAGCACCTGCGACCCGTCAGCGGCGACTGCCCAGGTGCCGCCGCTCGTGGTCCAGCCGCTGCTGTTGCCGTCTTCGAAGTTGTCGCTGAAGAGTGTGGCCGCCTGCGCGCCACCACCGCCGGCGGTGACGATCGCCGCGGCGAGGAGGGAGGCCGCGGCCAGGACGACAGGAATGCGCTTCATGGCGGGCACCTCAGATCTTTCCGACGCCGGCGCCGGCCGGGACGGTCGTGGGGACGCTGGAGGCGGGATCCGCCGTGTACGGGTAGTAGGTGCGCGGATCGGGCACGGAGCCGCGTACCTCGATGGCGTGGTTGCAGGCGACGAGGATGTTGTCGCGCTGCACAAGGCGGCCGAGGTCACCGCTGAAGTCCACCCGTGCCGGGTTGTTGACGCTGTAGAAGTAGTTGCCCTCGACCCACAGCCCGGAGTCCATTGTCGACGCGATGCCGTAGCTCGGGTCGTCGTAGTAGTTGTTGTAGACGTGCACCAGCGGGGAGAAGCGCACACGCGGGTTGCGCTGGTCCGAGCCGTCGAAGAAGTTGTGGTGGTAGGTGACACGGAGCCGGCCGACGTCCTGCGCGGCGTTGTCGTCGTCGTGCCCCACCAGCGATGTCTTGTCGTGGTCGTGGAAGCGGTTCCAGGAGACCGTGACGTAGTCCGAGCCGCGCTTGATGTCCACCGCGCCGTCGTCGCCGTTCGACAGGTCGTTGTGGTCGATCCACACGTGGTGGCTGAACATCTGCACGTTGATGAGGTCGTCCGTCGCGCCGGTCAGCGCGATGTTGCGGATGATCACGTTGTGCACGGCGTTCGCCGGCGGGGTCGTCACGTCGTCGTCGACCGGCACGCCGATGTTGAGGCCACCGCCCACGAGCCGGGCGTTCGCGCCGACGCCGAGGATGGTCTTGTCCGAGGTCACGTTGTGCATGCCGTCGCTGCTGCCGGTGGGCAGCGTGATGGTGCCGGTGACCTGGATGACGTACGGGCCGGGCCGGGCGATGTAGTCGAGGAACTGCGCCGTGGTGGTGGCCGTGACGGTAGGCCCACCGGCGCCGCCGGTGGTGCCGTTCTGACCGAGCGCGTTGACGGCCGCGAAGCCGATCGGGGCGCTGTCGGCCGCTTGTGCGGGCGCCGGCGGCGCGACGGCGGTGAGGCCGGCCGCGACGAGCACGGCGGCGAGGGTCGGTCGGAGCATGCGGAGGTCTGCCTTTCGTGGGGAGAGGTGGCAGACCCTCGGACCTGGAAAGCGCTTTCCAATCACGATAGGAAGCCGTACCAGGGTTGTCAATCGGTCATCGCGTACACAATGGACGCGTGAGTGATCAGCCCCCGGCCTGGAAGCGGCCCCACCAGGTGGAACACCGCGGGCCGGTCGCGCTGGCGATCGCGTTCGCCATCGTGCTCCAGTTTCTCACCCCGCAGGAGCTGGCATTCGACCCGAAGTGGCTGCTGCCCGCCGTCGAGGTCGCCCTGCTGCTCGGCGTGCTTGTCGTCAACCCGTTCCGGCTCGACCGCGAGTCGACCGCGCTGCGGATGCTGGGCATCGCGCTGGTGTGCGTGGCGACGGTCGCCCTGCTCTGGTCCACCGGCCGCCTGGTGCTGGTGCTGGTCCGCGGCCAGCACGAGGATCCTGGCAACGTGCTGCTCAGCGGCGCCGTCATCTGGCTCACCAACGTGATCGTCTTCTCGGTCTGGTACTGGCTCACCGACCGCGGTGGACCCGCCGCCCGCGCCAACGCCCGGAAGATCACCCCGGAGTTCCTCTTCCCGCAGATGACCACGCCGGAGCTCACCCACAACGAGTGGCGCCCGCTCTACGTCGACTACTTCTACCTGGCGTTCACCAACTCCACCGCGTTCAGCCCGACGGACACGATGCCGCTCGCCCGCTGGGCCAAGCTCGCGATGACCGTGCAGGCGTGCACGTCGTTCCTCATCGTGGTCCTGGTCATCGCGCGAGCGGTGAACGCGCTCAACTAGCCAAGATTCCAGACAAAGACGTGAGCTACCGCGATGTCCGTCGTGGCCTAGACCGTCGCTCCCGCGGCCTCACCCGTCCGCTGTTGGTCGCGCCGACCCCGCCGACCCTCGCGGGCCGGCCAGGTGGGTGTGCGCGAGGCGCGTTTGCTCTGCTCCCCTGGAGTGGACACCCCAGGGTCGGTCAGCTGAGATAGCCAGCCGCAGCGGGCCGCGGAGGTCTCCACCTGTGTCCTTGGAACGCGGACCCGGCAGCGGAGCGTCGGGGTTTCGGCGAGCGCCAGCGATGCCGAAACACCGACCGGAGCGGTGCCCGCGGGAGCATACGGTCTACAACTGACGCCGACGTGGGAAAATCAGCGTGGAAACCATCACGACCGGCGCCCAACCCCCGCATCCGAAAGGCCTCTGAGCCTGTGCCTGACGACCTGCGTGTGACCGATCGGCTGCTGATCCCGGGCGGCGAGCTCCGCGAGCGCTTCTCCCGCTCCTCGGGCCCGGGCGGGCAGGGCGTCAACACGGCCGACAGCCGGGTGGAGCTCTCGTTCGACGTGGCCGGCTCGCCCACGATCCCGCCCGACCTGCGCGCCCGCGCGGTGGCCCGGTTGGCCGGGCGGCTCGTCGACGGGGTGCTCACGATCGCGGCGAGCGAATACCGGGCGCAGCTGGCCAACCGGGAGGCCGCGCGGGAGCGGCTGGTCGCGCTGCTGCGCGCGGCGATCGCGCCGCCACCGCCGCCGCGCCGGCAGACCAAGCCGAGCCGTGCGGCCAAGCAGCGGCGCCTGGACGAAAAGCGCCGCCGCTCCGAGCTCAAGAAGGGCCGGCGACTCGATCGAGGGCAGCAATGAGGCGGGCGCGCAGCGGGGCGGCCCGCTCGGCGAAGGCGCGCTGCGCCCGCGCGTACTCGTGCCGGCCCTCGGCCGTCTCCACCCGGACCGGCTCGTAGCCGAGGTGGGCCAGGTCGTAGGGGCTGGCCCGCATGTCCAGCGCCCGGATGTCGCGAGCCAGCGCGAAGGCGTCCGCGACCAGCTCGCTCTCGACGAGCGGTGACAGCTTGTACGCCCACTTGTAGAGGTCCATGTTGGCGTGCAGGCAGCCCGGCTGCTCGTTGTCGTGCTGGCCCTCGCGGGTCGGCTGGAGCCGGTTGAGCGGGCGGGCGGCCGGCGTGAAGAAGCGGAACGCGTCGAAATGGCTGCACCGCACTCTGTTGGCGTCCACCACGCGCGCCGTCTCGGCGGGCGAGAGGCGCAGCGGCACCTGCTCGTGGCGCACGCCCTCGGCGCGGTAGACCATCGCCCACTCGTGCATGCCGAAGCACCCGAACTGGGCCGGTCTACCGGCCGTGTTTCGGAGCAGCGTGGCGATCCACTCGGTCGACTTGCGTTTCGCGATCGTCGGGTCGAGCATCACCCCGCCGGCGGTCTCGACGTAGTCCTTGTCCGGCTCGCCGCCCGCCAGGATCACGCCGGCGCCGGGGTGCCAGCGGCGCAGCTGGGCGGGGCGAAACGAGTAGTACGTGAAGAGGAAGTCTTCGACCGGATGCTTTTCGCCGGCCTGCCGGCGGGCCAGGTGCGGGGCCAGCCACGCGTCGACGCGCGCCTCGTGGGCGGCGCGGCGCGCGTGCCACTCGGTGGCGTCCAGGACCGGCATCCGTCCAGGGTAGGTTGGCGGTTGTGCGTATCGCTCGTTTCGTTCATGCCGGCGGGATGTCGTTCGGCGTCGTGGAGGGCGACCCGGACGGGCTGACGGTCGCCGAGATCGACGGCCACCCGTTCGGGCAGATCTCGTTCACCAGCCAGCGCTGGGCGCTCGCCGACGTGCGGCTGCTCTCGCCGATCCTGCCGAGCAAGGTGGTGTGCGTGGGGCGAAACTATGCCGAGCACGCCGCCGAGTTGGGCAACGAGGTGCCGAAGGAGCCGTTGCTCTTCCTCAAGCCCTCCACCGCGGTGATCGGCCCGCGCGACGCGATCCGGCTCCCGGCCCAGTCCAAGCAGGTCGAGCACGAGGCCGAGCTGGCGGTGGTCATCGGCCCGCCGGGCGCACGGCGGGCCGACCGCGCGGCCGCCGAGCGCGCCATCTTCGGGTACACCTGCGCGAACGACGTCACCGCCCGCGACCTCCAGAAGGCCGACGTGCAGTTCACCCGCGCGAAGGGCTTCGACTCGTTCTGCCCACTGGGCCCGTGGATCAGCACCGGCCTCGACGTGAGCGACCTCGAGGTGCGCTGCGAGGTCAACGAGGAGGTCCGCCAGCTCGGCCGCACCAAGGACCTGATCTTCGACGTGCCCACGCTCGTCTCGTACGTGTCGCACGTCATGACGCTCCTGCCCGGCGACGTGATCCTGACCGGCACGCCAGCCGGCGTGAGCCCCATCACGGCCGGCGACACCGTGGTGGTCCGCGTCGAGGGGATCGGTGACCTGGCCAACCCGGTCGTGGCCCTCGACTGAGCCCGTGCGGGTCGATTTGGGCGGCGGCGGTGCGGTCGGGTAGAGTTCCCCCTCGGTGCCGTCCGATGGGCAGGCGCCGATGGGGTATGGGGTAATTGGCAGCCCAACTGATTCTGGTTCAGTTAGTCTAGGTTCGAGTCCTGGTACCCCAGCAGCCGATGTCCGCGAAGGCGCCGGTGCTGGTCCTCTGGTAGAGTTCAGCACCGTTGTCCGGAAGGGCAGCGGAGCAAAGAAGGTCTTGGCCCCGTCGTCTAGCGGCCTAGGACGCCGCCCTCTCAAGGCGGTAGCGTGGGTTCGAATCCCATCGGGGCTACAGTGCAGCGGTCCGCATCTTCGGGTGCGGACCTGTTTCGTTTTGCACGAAAGGCGTCTGGACGAGGCTCAGTATGGGCTCATCTGGTCGAGCACCTTGTCGACGGCCGCCACGATCTCGCGCACCTTGGGCAGGTCGCGAGCGACCTCGTCGGCGGTGAACCCGGGTCCCTCGGCGGACGGATACTCGGCCTGGTTTCGCCGGCGGCGCAGCCGGTCGAACGGACGGAAGATGCTTCCCAACGGCGGGTCGAGCTGCGCCGTGACGGCCTCCCGCACCGCGATGTGGCCGCCTCGGCTCGTCGCCCGAAGTCCTTGGTTTTCCAGCACGGCGGCGAGGGCCTTGCGGGCGGCGTCGTACAGCAGCTGGTAAGCGCCCGCCGGGTCGGTTTGACCGATGATCTGGCTGGAGTCCAGGTGCCGGCGCGCCTGAGCCAGGAGGAGATCGGCGTGGTCCCGGCTGGCTGGTATCCGCTCCAGCTCTCGACGAGCGATCATGCCGTCGAGTGCCTCGCGGCCCTGCTGCCACCTCACGGTTGGTCTCCTGCCAGGTCGATGGAGAAGCGCGGGCGCGATCGTACTGCCGTGAGGAAAGGGTCACGGGGCGAGTTACGCCATGCCTTGGCACTGACGCGATGGACGTTGACCTCGCGTCCCAATCGCTGCTCGGCCTTGCGTGCGGCGTCGAAGAGGTCGTCCTCGTCCGCGGTGCCCACGACGAGCACGTCGATGTCGCGGGGGAGTGGGCCGGGCTCTCCGGTGTAACGCGCGGCCCAGGAGCCGTAGATGTACGCCTCGGTGATGCCATCGACATGCTGGAGGAGGTCGCCGAGCACCGACGCGGGCCCGTACGTCAGGGTCAGCAGCTCCGTCAGCGGCCCGGTGAGAGGGCTGTCAAGGTTTGCCTGGAGGAGTCTCAGGTTGCCGCGGCGCACTTCCCGGATGAGGCCGGCCGACACGAGGCGGTCAGCTTCGCGGCTCACGGTCGACTGCGATATCGCGAACCGCCTGGCCAGGTCGGTCACGGAGCACGCGTCGTCAGGGTGAAGATAGACCCAGGCCAGCAACTCCCCGACGAGCGGCGAGCGCAGGATGGGCAGCAGCTGCGACCGTGCTTGCACATCCTGCATTGTAGCTTGCAGGATGTGCAAGTGTTTGTCGGTGACAACAGCGGATGGGTGAGGCCGCGGGAGCAGCGGTCTGGACCACGGCGGACGTCGCGGTAGCTCAAATCCCTTGTGGTGGCGGGGATCCGGGCCGGAGCGACCGCGGATGCCTTTCTACAGGCCGCTCAGGCGCTGGCCGGCGCGGACCACCGCCATCGCGTGGCGGTCGCCTGGGCGGCGGCCGAGGCGCTCGATCGGGCCGGAGACGCTGATCGCGGCGATGACCCGGCCGGTGCGGTCGCGGATCGGGGCGGAAACGCTTGCCACGCCGGCCTCGCGCTCGGCGACGCTCTGCGCCCACCCGCGCCGCCGCACCTCGGCGAGCGTGCGGCCGGTGAACTTGCAGCGGGGCAGCAGCGGCATCACGGCCTCGGGCGGCTCCCAGGCGAGCAGGACCTGTGCCGCGGAGCCGGCCGTCATCGGGAGCACGGCGCCCACCGGCACGGTGTCGCGCAGGCCGCTGGCGCGCTCGGCCGCGCCCACGCAGATGCGCTCGTCGGCACGGCGCAGGTAAAGCTGTGCGCTCTCGCCGGTGGCGTCGCGCAGCGCGGCGAGGAGGGGCTCGGCGGCGGTCAGCAGCACGTCCGGCGCGGCGTTGGCGAGCTCGCCCAGGCGTGGGCCCGGACGCCACCGGCCCTGGGTGTCGCGCACCAGCATCCGGTGGATTTCCAGCGCCTGCGCCAGCCGGTGCGCGGTGGCCCGCGGCAGCTTGGTGCGCTCGACGAGTTCGGCCAGGCTGGCGCCGTCGACACAGGCCGCGAGGATGACCACCGCCTTGTCGAGAACGCCGACACCGCTCATACTGTGTCCCACAAGCCGAAACATACCTCCCAGAATTTAGGATGTCCAGATGGTGGGAGACACGCAGAAACCAAGGACCCTCGCCGAGAAGGTGTGGGACGCCCACGTGGTGCGATCCGCCGCGGGTGAGCCGGATCTGCTGTTCATCGACCTTCACTTGCTTCACGAAGTGACCAGCCCGCAGGCGTTCGACGGCCTGCGGATGGCCGGGCGGCCCGTCCGGCGCACGGATCTCACGCTCGCGACGGAAGACCACAACACCCCGACCGGGTACGCGGATCCGTCGTTCAACAGCCGCCGCGGCGACCTGCTGACCATCGCCGACCCCACGTCGCGCACGCAGATCGAGACGCTGCGCCGCAACTGCGCCGAGTTCGGCGTCAAGCTGCACCCGCTGGGCGACGCGCAGCAGGGCATCGTGCACGTGATCGGCCCGCAGCTCGGCCTTACCCAGCCCGGTCTCACGATCGTGTGTGGCGACTCGCACACCGCGACGCACGGCGCGTTCGGCGCGCTGGCGTTCGGCATCGGCACGAGTGAGGTCGAGCACGTGCTCGCCACGCAGACGCTGCCGCAGGCGCGTCCCAAGACGATGGCGGTGACGGTCGAGGGCGCGCTCGGGCCTGGTGTCACGGCCAAGGATCTGGTGCTGGCGCTGATCGCCAAGGTCGGCACCGGCGGCGGGCGCGGCCACGTGGTGGAGTACCGCGGCGAAGCCATCCGCGCGCTTTCCATGGAAGGCCGCATGACGATTTGCAACATGTCGATCGAGTGGGGCGCCAAGGCCGGGATGATCGCGCCGGACGAGACCACCTTCGCCTACCTGAAGGGGCGCCCCAACGCGCCGCGGGGCGAGGCGTGGGACGCGGCCGTCGCGCACTGGCAGAGCCTCGCGACCGACGAGGGCGCCACGTTCGACACCGAGGTGGTGCTGGACGCCGCGCAGATCAACCCGTTCGTCACGTGGGGCACCAACCCGGGGCAGGGCGTCGCGCTCGACGGCGCCGTGCCGGACCCGGAGGAGTTCGTCGAGGAGGTCGAGCGTTCGGCCGCCCGCCGCGCCTTGGAGTACATGGCGTTGGAGCCGGGCACGCGCCTGCGCGACATCCCGGTGGACGTGGTCTTCGTCGGCTCGTGCACCAACGGCCGGCTGGAAGACCTGCGTGCCGCGGCCGACGTGCTGCGCGGCCACAAGGTCGCCGACGGCGTGCGCATGCTCGTGGTGCCCGGTTCCGCGGCGGTGCGCGAGGCGGCCGAGCACGAAGGGCTGGACAAGGTGTTCACGGAAGCGGGCGCGGAGTGGCGGTTCGCCGGCTGCTCCATGTGCCTCGGCATGAACCCGGACACGCTCAAGCCCGGTGAGCGCTCGGCGTCCACCTCCAACCGCAACTTCGAGGGCCGGCAGGGCCGCGGTGGGCGTACCCACCTCGTCTCACCCCCGGTCGCCGCCGCAACCGCCGTCGTGGGCCGCCTCGCCGCGCCCGCCGACCTGAACTAGGGCGTGAGTTCATTCATGGAGAAGTTCACCGTGCACACCGGCACCGCCCTCCCGCTGCGCCGGTCCAACGTGGATACCGACCAGATCATCCCCGCCGTGTACCTCAAGCGCGTGACCCGCACGGGCTTCGAGGACGGGCTGTTCAGCGCCTGGCGTGAGGATCCGGCCTTCGTGCTCAACAACCCGGCCTACGCAGGTGCCTCGATCCTGGTGGCCGGCACCGAGTTCGGCACTGGGTCGTCGCGCGAGCACGCCGTGTGGGCGTTGCTCGACTACGGTTTCCGCGCGGTGGTCTCGCCGCGCTTCGGGGACATCTTCCGGGGCAACGCCTTGAAGCAGGGGCTGCTGCCCGTCGAGCTCGAACTCAAGGCTGTGGAAGCGCTGTGGGATCTCGTCGAGAGTGACCCGACCGCGCAGGTCACGATAGACCTGATGGCGCGGCAGGTACGGGCCGGCGACAGCATCTGGTCCTTTCCCCTCGACGATTTCAGCCGCTGGCGGCTGATGGAGGGGTTGGACGACATTGGACTGACGCTGCGCCACGAGGACGCCATCACGGCCTACGAAGAGCGTCGACTGCCCTTCCTGCCAGCGGTTTCATAGCCACGCGGTAGCCCGCACCTGGCCGTTTTCGCCCCTGTCGGATCATCCGACAGGGGCGAATCCGTTACGACACAACGGCTTTTTTCGCGTGGATGTTTGCTCAGACTGGGCAAAGGGCATACCGTGCGCGCAGAATGGGCTCGAGTTGAGTCCGAAGTTAAGTACGGGAGGGAAAACGTGAACAAGGCCGAGCTCATCGAGGCGCTCGCCGCCCGCTTGGGGGACAAGAAGGCGGCGACGGCGGCGCTCGACGCGGTGCTGGCAGAAGTCCAGCAGGCTGTCACAAAGGGCGACCGGGTGGCGATCACCGGTTTCGGCGTCTTCGAGAAGCGGGTCCGTGGCGCGCGAACAGCACGCAACCCGCGCACCGGCGAAGCGGTGAAGGTGAAGAAGACCTCGGTCCCGGCCTTCCGCGCCGGCGCCGGCTTCAAGGAGATGGTTGCCAGCGGCCGGGTGCCGAAGGTGGCCGCCGCCAAGAAGACCACCGCCACGAAGGCCGCCACCGCCAAGGCCACCACGGCCACCAAGAAGGCCGCGGCCCCCGCCAAGGCTACGGCGACCAAGAAGGCCGCCCCCGCCAAGAAGGCCGCGACCAAGAGCACCACCGCCCGCACGAGCGCGGCGGCCAAGAAGGCCCCCGCCAAGAAGGCGCCGGCCCGCAAGGCGCGCTAAGCAAGCAACGAAGAAGGGCACCCGGCGAACCGGGTGCCCTTCTTCTTGTCTGGATCAAACGAGCAAGGGCTCCTTCGGCGCGGGCGCCTCCTCGGCCACCTCGATCCGCTTGTGCAGGCGGCGCAGCGGGCCCGGCGCCCAGAAGTTGTACCGGCCGAGGATCGTCATCGTGGCCGGCACCAACAGCATCCGCACCACGGTCGCGTCGAGCGCGACGGCGAGCACCAGCCCCAGGCCGATTCCCTTGATGGGTACGAAGCCGCCGAGCAGGAACCCGGCGAACACCACCATGAGCAGCAGCGCCGCCGAGGTGATGATGCGCCCGGTGCGCTGGATCCCCTCCGCCACCGCGCGATCCGCGGGTACGCCGGCCAGCCACCGCTCGCGGATGCGGGAGAGCAGGAAGACCTCGTAGTCGACCGACAGGCCGAACGCGATCGCCGCGACGAGTACCGGGACGGTCAGGTTGAGATATCCCAGACCCGTGGTGTCGAAGACGCCGGCCAGGTTGCCCTCCTGGAACACCCACACCACCACGCCGAGCGCGGCGCCGATGCTGAGCATGTTGGTGAGCACGGCCTTGAGCGGCAGCAGCACCGAGCCGGTGAAGGCGAACAGCAGCAGCAGCGTGCCGAGCACCACCACGCCGATCGCCCACGGCGCCCGGTCGACGAGCATCGCCTCGTAGTCGACGAGGTTGGCGGCGTCGCCGGTCACCAACACCTCGAACGGCGCGGGCAGGTCGCGGATCGCGGTCACCGCTTCCTTCGTACTGTCCGACGGGGTGATGTCGACCGGGTATGCGTTGAGCACCGTGAGGTCAGGGCCGGCGGGAACCGCTTCGACACGCGCGATGCCGTCCACGCCGCCGATCCGGTCGCGTAGCACGGCGATGCCGGGATCCGTCGACGGTACGGCGGCCACCGCCTCGATCGGATCCGGCGCGTTCCCCTCCGGGTAGTGCGTCGCGAGCGCATCGTAGAGCTGGCGCGGGCCGGAGTCCGCCGGCAGCATGCGCGGGTCGCCGACGCCGAGCCGCAGATCGAGTGCGGGCAGCGCGACGAAGAGCAGCGCGGCGGCGGTCACGACCATCGTCATGAGCGGGCGGCGCTGCACACCGCGCGCCACGCGGGCGAAGAAGCCGCCGCCCGCCCGCCGCTTGGCCGGCTTGATCCGGCGTCCCAGCAAAACCAGCAACGCGGGTAGCAGCGTGAGCGCGGCGAGCATGTCGACGAGGACGACGGCCATGCCGGCGAAGCCCATCGAGCGCAGGAACGGGTCGGAGAAGACCACGAGACCGGCGAGCGCGATCGCGACGGTGAGGCCGGCGAAGAACACGGTGCGGCCGGCGCTCGCGGCCGTCCGGGTCACGGCGCCGCGTACGTCCGGGTCGACCGCGCGTTCCTCGCGGAAGCGGTTCACCATCAGCAGCGCGTAGTCCACACCGAGGCCCACCGCCATCATCGTGGTGACCTGGATGGCGTACACGGAGACGTCGGTGACTTCCGAGAAGCCGTAGAGGATGCCGAACGTGCCCCCCACGCCGGCCACCGCGATCAGCAGTGGCAGCCCGGCCGCGATCAGCCCGCCGAAGATGAGCAGCAGCAGGACGAGCACGACGGGTGTGGTCAGCATCTCGGCGCGCTGCACGTCTTCCTGTGCCTGCGCGTTGTACTCCTCGTCGAGGAGCGGGCCGCCCGAGACCGCGACCTGCGCGGCGGAGATCTCGTGCAGCCGGGCGGCCGCCGCCTCCGCCGCGGCGCTCTCGTCGTCCGACGCGAGCGTGACGTCGAGGATCAGTGCCTCGCCGGTGCGCGTGGACGGCTGGGGCGGGCTCACCTCGACGACGCCGGGGATCGTGCGCACGTCGGCGATCGCGGCGTCGAGCTGCGATCGCACCGTCGGATCGCCGGCCGGCTTGCCGTGTACGACCGCGGTGATGGCGGACCGCTCCGGGCCCGCGGCGGCGATGCGGTCGTGGCCGCGCGCCGACTCGGTGCCCGAGCCAGAGCTGATCTCGCCGGTGAGGCGCCCGAAGACGCCGACGCCGATGCCGAAGCCGGCGACGAGTACGAGAATCCAGGCCGCCAGGACGATGCGTGGGCGCCGGATCGCGAATCCTGTGACTGAGGTGAGCATGGTGCCGATGCTCGTCCGGGTACCCCTTTGGGCGGATCGCCGACAGGAGTGGAGTCGCGGCTCAGTCCTGAGACGGAGATGCACTCAGCTTGCTGGCTCGCTTCGCTCGCTTCGGCCCGGCCGGCTCAGTCCGGGCTGGTCGCTTCGCGTCCAGCTCCGGGTTGAGCCAGCCCAGTGCCAGGCACGACGAGCCCCGACTCGTACGCGAGGACCACCGCCTGCACCCTGTCGCGCAGGCCGAGCTTGGTGAGCAGGTTGCTGACGTGTGTCTTGACGGTGTGCTCGGTGACGAACATCTCGGCGGCGATCTCCGCGTTGGAGAGGCCGCGGGCCACCAGGCGCAGCGTGTCGGTCTCGCGCGCGGTCAGCGCGGACAGCCGCCCCTCGGGCCGCCGCCCGGCCGGCGCGGACCGCTCGCGGTGCACCATCTCGGCGATCAGGCGGCGAGTGACGGTCGGCGCGAGCAGCGCCTCGCCGGCCGCGATCGTGCGTACCGCCGCCACGAGCTCGTCGCGGCGCATGTCCTTGAGCAGGAAGCCGCTGGCGCCGGCGTGCAGCGCGTCGTACACGTACTCGTCGACGTCGAACGTGGTCAGCACCAGCACCCGCGCGTCGGTCTCGGCGCAGATGCGCGTAGTGGCGCCGATGCCGTCGAGCCGCGGCATGCGGACGTCCATCAGGACGACGTCCGGGCGCAGCGCCAGCGCCGCGCTGACGGCCTCTTCGCCATCTCCGGCCTCTCCGACCACGGCGATGTCCGGCTGGGCGTCCAGGATCACACTGAAGCCGTCGCGCACCAGCGCCTGGTCGTCGACGACGAGGACCCGGATCAGATCAGCCATGCGCCTGGACCGGCAGCGTCGCGTTGACCTGGAAGCCGGTGCCGCCGGGCCCCGGCCCCGTGCGCAGCGCGCCACCGACCGCACCGACCCGTTCGCGCATGCCGACGATGCCGTGACCGCCGCCGGCACCCGCGGACGGGCCCCGGCCGTCGTCGCGCACCTCCACGCCCAGCTGGTCGGAGGCCCAGTCGAGGCGGATCCACACCCGCTTGGCGCTGGCGTGCCGCACCACGTTGGTCAGCGACTCCTGCACCACGCGGTAGGCGGCGAGCCCCAGCTCCGGCGGGAGCGGCCGCTTTTCGCCGCGCTCCTCCAGCGCCACCGCGAGGCCCGCCTCGCGCGCGCGGTCGGCCAGGGCGGCGAGGCCGTCGAGATCGGGCTGCGGGGCTCGCGTGCCGGCCTCACCCCGCAGCATCCCGAGGGTGCGGCGCAGCTGGGTCAGCGTCTCGCGCGCGGTCTCCCCGATGGTGTCGAAGACCCGCTCGGCGCGGGATGGGTCGGAGCGCACGAGCACCGGACCGGCCTCGGCCTGCACGGCGATGAGGCTGATCGAGTGGGCGAGGATGTCGTGCATGTCACGGGCGATCCGCTCGCGCTCGCGGGCCGCGGCCGCCTCCCGCTCCTCGGCGTGGCGCCGGTTGCGCTCTTCGAGCAGCGCGATGCGGTCGTGGCGGGCCCGGGTGCCGGTGCCCAGCGCGTAGGCGCCGAGGAAGACCAGCGCGACGACCGGCAGCTGGGCGAGCTTTTCGTCGTGGCCGAGGAACGAGACGCCGATGCCGACCGCCGTGCCGGCCACGCCGACGAGCCGGCTCAGTGGCCCGCTGAAGGCGGCGAACGTGTACGTGGCGACGAGCTGGCTGTAGGGCATGTCGCCCAACCCGTCGAGGAACGTGAGGGTCACCGTGCCCGCGCCGCAGACCGCCGTCACCGGGAGCGGCCACCGGCGCCGCCAGACGAGCGGGAGCGTCGCCACGGCGACCAGCAGCAGCACGATCGGCCGCGCGTTGTTGTGGTTACCGGACGAGACCGCCATGAGCAGGTAGCAGAGCAGCGCGACGCCCACGTCCACGATGTGTGGCGGCACCGCGGCCGTGCGCTCGCGAAGCGCCCTCACCCAATCCACGGTCGAAGTATCACCCGCTGCGGGGATACCGCGCCTCCCTCCTGGGAGCGAGGCGCACTCTCAGACCGATTCTGGGCTACCGCGATGTCCGTCGTGGTCCAGACCGCTGCTCCCGCGGCCTCACCCGTCCGCCGCTGGTCACGCTCACCCCGCGCGTGGTTCGTTTGTCCCCAATGCCCCGTGCCGAAGCGGCGGGCAACAGACCGGACAGATGCGCCGTCACCGCGAGTAACCGCCGCGGTGGCGTGAACGGTGTCCGGTGCGAGATCTTGGAGAGTTTGGGCGCTATTTCAACCCTAAGCGTTCTAGATCCAACGCCTGACCCCGTAGCTGGTGACGCTGTGTCAGGATGCTGGCGGTGGTCGGGCTTGTCCCGCGGAGCTGGCAGTGGACGGCCGGGGGTTTCGGCTCGCCCCGCGAGCCGCCGGCCGGGAGCGGTGCCCGCGGGAGCATACGGTCTCCAGCTGACGCGGACCTGGGAAAATTCCTGTCTCGGATTTGACCGTGCATTGTGGCCGCCCTCGCGAACCCTGACTCCGAAAGGTCTCTAGAGGGTCAACCGGTCCGCGCCGGCCAGGTGCGTGCCGGCGAAGGCCAGCAGCCAGCCGGTGCCCTTCGGGGTGGCCCAGGCCTTCGCGGAGCCCAGCCCGGACAGGCGGGCGAGGGCCGGCGGGATCACCTTGCCCTGGCTGCACACGGCCACCGACTCGCCGGCGACGGCCAGCTCCGCGAGGCGGGCGGCGGCAGCGGCCGCGACGTCGGCCGGGTCCTGGCCGGGCTTGGGCTCGTCGAACACGGAGTCGACCTCGATCGGCAGGTCGAGGCGGGCGGCCAGCGGCTCGAGCGTCTGCGTGCACCGGCGGGCGGTGGCGGAAAGGATCAGCTCCGGCGCCGCCTGGGCCAGCAGCGGGCTGAGCGCCCGCGCCTGCGCGCGACCGGCCGCGTCCAGTGGGCGGGCGCTGTCGGGACCGCTCCAGGTGCCCCGCTTGCCGGCCAGCCCGTGCCGCACCAGCGCGATCACCGCGGTGACCCGGGGCAGGTTCGCGAAGTGGCGCAGCACGCTGGCGTCGTGCCCGTACGTCACGGTGCGCGCGGCCGCCTCCGGTGAGACCCAGCGGAGCCGGTCGACCTCGGAGTTGGGGGAGAAGCGCGCCACCGAGAGCGCCCGCATCGACCAGTAGTCGACCACCTTCGGCTGCCCGTCACGGCGGTAGCGCACCGACGGGAGGCGCACCTGCGGCCGCCCGTGTATCCCGGTCTCCTCCGCCACCTCGCGCACGGCGGCGGCGAGCGGATGCTCGCGGCTGTGCAGCTTGCCCTTGGGCAGCGACCAGTCGTCGTAGCGCGGCCGGTGTACGAGGCACACCTCGACGCCGCCGCGTTTGCCGGTCCGCCAGACGACACCGCCGGCGGCCCGGATCGGGCCTACGGAAGCCAATCTGTCATCCGCGGTTTCGCCGCCTTCCGCCAGGCTTCGGGAAACTCGGCGCGGACCGTGCGGATGGCGGTGCGCTCGCGTTCGAAGAGCCGGCCCGCGGTCACCGCGAGGGAGTGGTCGTCGGGGTCGGACAGTGCGATGGAGAGCCACGTCTCGGCGGCCGTCGCGGCGTCCTGGTGCTCGCCGAGCAGATCCTGCACGCCGGCGAGTGCCTTGGCCAGCTCCGGCGCCGCGCCGCCGAGCACGCCGGCGACGGCCTCCACGGCGTACCGGGCGCGCTTGCCGTTGATGCGCACCGCGTGCCACTGCTCGTCCGGCGCGTACGGGTCGAGGTCGGCCGCGCCGTCGACGCCCTTGGCACCGAGGGCGAACATGCGCCACGGCCGGGACACGAGCTTGGGCAGCACGTCGACCGCGCGCTCGCGGGCCAGCGGGGTGAGGTGCGGCTCGCGGGCGGCGGAGACGAGGCTGTCGACGAGCTTCGCGTACCGGTCGGAGCGGAGCCCTTCCTCGAGCGCGACGAGCGCCTCCTCGTGGCGGGCGGCCAGGTCGGCGTCGATCCGCGCGACGGACGCCTCGTCGGGCGGGCTGAGCGGGTCGGCGGAGGCCGTGCGGCGCAGCCGGGCGCGCATCACCTCCGCGTCGCGGGCGCCACCGAGCAGCCCGGCCACCCAGCCCAGCTCGTCGCGCAGCGGCTTGGCCCACGAGCTGTCGACCAGCGGGCCGAACGTCTTGAGGTCGCTGCGCAGCCGCCGGCAGCCGACTCGCATCTGGTGTACCGCCGTGTCGTTGTCGCCGACCGGGGCGCGCAGCCGGACCAGCGGGTCGTGGGTGAGCACGCGGTCGATGCCCTTGCGGATGGCGGCGGTGACCACCTCGCCGGCCCGCGGCTTGCGCGGCAGCTCGCCGGCGCGCACGAGGTCGGGCGGGCCGGCCGCCGCGTCGCCGAGCGCGCGCACGTGCTTGGGGGTGAACCCGCCGGCCACCGCCCCGGCGTCGCGCAGCGCCTCTTCGATGCGGTCGAGCAGCTTGCGGCCGCCGCCCTTGCGCTCCACCTCGATCTCGCGGAACTTCGACGTCACCTTGCGGCCGTCGAGCACCGAGACCGCGTCGTCGGCGATCTCGACGAGCAGGCGGTCGTTGTCGTCGCGCACCTCGTACGCCCGGCGGACCGTGCGCACCACCGCGGCCGGCTCCAGCTCGTCACCCCGCGAGTACGCGGTGACCAGTGCGAGCAGGTCGGCCGGTGGCGTGCCGGGCCCGCCGCCCCGGGAGATCTCGTGCCGCACACCGGGGGTGTCGGCGGGCAGCTTGACCGTCCACGGCTCGGCGTCGCCCTTGCGGTGGCGCAGCGAGACACCCGCGCGGGCCAGGCGCAGATCGGGGGCGTCGTAATAGGTGGCGGTGAGGGTCACCGGCGGCCGCTCGTCGACCCTGCCGCCGGAGGGCAGGCACGGGGTCAGATCTGGCATCGTGAAGCGCGGCTCCACCTCGTACTTGCGTTCCTCCTCCAGCATCCGATCAGCCTACTCAGTGCGAGACTTCGATGCGCCGAGTACGCGGCGCAGGAGGGCCTCCTGGAGGTTTGTCGCGCCCTGCCGGCGGAGCCAGGTGCCGTCCGGCTGGAGCACGAACGCCTCGCACTCGTCGCTCATCGACATCTTGATGACCCGGTCGAGCTCGTCGCGGGCGACCGGGTCGGTGACCTGCACCAGCGCCTCCACCCGGCGGTCGAGGTTGCGGTGCATGAGGTCGGCCGAGCCGATCCAGAACTCGGTGGAGCCGTTGTTGCCGAACCGGAAGATGCGCGAGTGCTCCAGGAACCTGCCGAGGATCGAGCGGACCCGGATGTTTTCCGACAGGCCGGGCACGCCGGGACGCAGCATGCACATGCCCCGGATGATCAGGTCGACCTGCACGCCGGCCTGCGAGGCGCGGTAGAGCGCGTCGGTGACCTCCTCGTCGACGAGCGAGTTCACTTTGATCTGCACGAGCCCGCGGCCGCCGAGGCGGGCGTGCTCGATCTCCCGCTCGATCCGGCCGATGATGCCGGCGCGGACGCCGTGCGGGGCGACGAGCAGCCGCCGGTACGCGGTCTGCCGGCTGTACCCGGTGAGCACGTTGAAAAGGTCGGTGACGTCCTTGCCGATCTCGGGGTCGGCGGTGAGCATCCCGAAGTCCTCGTACAGCCGGGCGGTCTTGGGGTGGTAGTTGCCCGTGCCGATGTGGCAGTAGCGGCGGATGTGGTTGCCCTCCTGCCGCACGACGAGCGCGGTCTTGCAGTGCGTCTTGAGCCCCACCAGCCCGTACACGACGTGGCAGCCGGCCCGCTCCAGCGTGCGCGCCCAGCCGATGTTGGCCTGCTCGTCGAAGCGCGCCTTGACCTCGACGAGCACCACCACCTGCTTACCCGCCGCGGCCGCCTCGACGAGCGCGTCGACGATCGGCGAGTCGCCGCTGGTGCGGTAGAGCGTCTGCTTGATGGCCAGCACGTTGGGGTCGGCGGCGGCCTGCTCGATGAAGCGCTGCACGCTCGTGGAGAACGAGTGGTACGGGTGGTGCACGAGCACGTCGCCGTCGCGCAGGGTGGCGAACACGCTCCGCGGCACCTCGCCCTCCGCGAAGCGC
Organism: Phytohabitans sp. LJ34; assembly: GCF_052068095.1. Taxonomy (NCBI): domain Bacteria; kingdom Bacillati; phylum Actinomycetota; class Actinomycetes; order Micromonosporales; family Micromonosporaceae; genus Phytohabitans; species Phytohabitans sp. LJ34. The sequence goes on from NZ_JBQHDG010000003.1 coordinate 270,129, forward strand.
GGATGGGTCGACGGCACGAACGGGCGGTCCTTGAGCGCCTGCCGGTCGACCGCGTCGTACACCTGCCAGAGCGAGGAGAGGTCGAGCAGTCCGGGCACCCGGATGACGTCGTGGCTGTCCATGTCGAGCTCGTGCACGAGCGTCTCGAGCATCTGCTCGGAGATCGTCGAAGCGACCTCCAGCCGGACCGGCGGGCCGAAGCGGCGCTGCGCCAGCTCTCGCTCCAGGGCTTGGAGCAGGTCTTCGTCGCGGTCTTCGTCGACCTCGAAGTCGGCGTTGCGGGTGACCCGGAAGAGGTGGCACTCGACCACCTGCATGCCGGAGAAGAGCTGGCCCAGCTGGGTGGAGATGAGCTCCTCCAGCGGCAGGAAGCGGGCGACCCGGGTGCTGTTTTCCACCACCACGAAGCGCGGCACGTTGTTGGGCACCTTGACCCGGGCGAACAGCTCCGGCCCGCCCTCCGGGTCGCGCACGGTGACGGCCAGGTTGAGCGAGCGGCTGGAGATGTACGGGAACGGGTGCGCCACGTCGACCGCGAGCGGGGTCAGGACCGGGAAGACCACCTCCCGGAAGTAGGTGCGGAGCCGGTCGCGCTCCTCGCCGTCGAGGTCGGACCACTCGACGAGCTGGATGCCCTCGGCGGCGAGCTTGGGCTGCACCTCCTCCGCGAAGCAGGCGGAGTGCCGGGCGATCAGGTCGCTGGTCTTCTCACCGATCAGCTCGAGCTGGGTGCGGAGCGGGATCTGGTCGCCGCCGCGCACCGGCAGGCCGGCCTGGAGCCGCCGCTTCAACCCGGCGACCCGCACCATGTAGAACTCGTCGAGGTTGCTGGCGAAGATGGCCAGGAACTTGGCCCGCTCCAGCAGCGGCGTGTCCGGGTCTTCGGCCAGGGCGAGCACCCGGGCGTTGAAGTCCAACCAGGACAGTTCGCGGTTGAGGAAGCGGTCGTCGGGCAGCGGCTCGGACAGCGCCAGCTCGTCGTCACCGGGCGGCGGGCTGTCCATGTCGTCGGTGCCGCTCTCCGGTGGCTCGGGCAGGTGGGCGGCCGCCGGGGGCGACTTGACGAAGCGCCCGTCGGGACCGCGCAGCGGGATAGTCGCGAGCACCGTGCCGAGGGCACGGCGCTGCACAGGGGGCTGTCCGGAAGGCGTCTCGCTCACTGAATCATCATCACCCGAAAACGGTTAACGCGAGGTGAATTCACCCGCGATTTGATCAGTCGAACGTCGGCAACGTAAGGCGCGTCACCTGGCCGGACTCGTCGTGGTCGATGCGTACCCGCTGGCCCAGCCGGAGCAGCCGCAGGCCCGACGCCGCGAACGCCTCCGCCGGGTACGCGACCTCGGTGCCGTCGTCAAGTAGAAGGGTGCCCGAGCGGGTCTCCGGGTCGTATGTCGCGACGGTGCCTTGCATGGTCACCAGCCTAACCGCGCCCCCCGCACTCGGCTCTGGTGAGCCTTCAGGGTCGAGGTCGCCGCCGGCTTCGTTTCAGAAATTCTTGGGCTACCGCGATGTCCGTCGTGGTCGCGGTCCGTTGCTCCCGCGGCCTCGCCCATCCGCCGTTGGTCGCGGTTACCCCCTTTCAAGCCTTCGGACATCAGGATGGTCGAGGTGCCATCCCGTCGGGATGGCGGAGGCGAAGGCGTGCGTGGGTGGTGGCCCACCCACCGCCGTGGAGGCTGTCGACCTGCTCGCCGGGGCGCGACCAGCAGCGGACGGGTGAGGCCGCGGGAGCAGCGGTCGGGACCACCGCGGACATCGCGGTAGCCCAATCTGTTGAATCGAACGTTCGCGGCCTTGCGGGCCGCGGCCAAGCCCGACCCGGATGCTCCAGGGGGACAGCTGGTTGCTCTAGGGGGATAGGCAGTGTGCGCCCACAGTCTCGGCGGAGTGCGCGCCCAGCCCCAGCCGGACCGCCGCGGCGAGGTCGGCGGCCGTGTCGACGTCGCGGCGCAGGGTGGGCCAGTCGCCGGTCAGCGGCACCGCGCCGGAGCGGCGGTGGGCGGCCGCCGAGCCGGGCCCGAAGCGCGGGTCGAGCCGCATGCCGGCCGGGGCGGCGAGCAGGACGGTGCCGGTGCCGGGTGCGTCCGCGACGAAGTGCCGGTCCGGTCCGGCTGCCTTGCGCAGCGCCTCGGAAAGGTCGGCCGGGTGGAGGGCGGGCAGGTCGGCGGCGAGTGCGGCGACCGGGCGGTGGGCGAGCAGGCCCGCGCCGTACGCGAACGCCGCGTTGAGCCCGCCGCCGGGCACGTCCGGCACCACCCGGGCGCCGAGTGCGGCAAGCGCCCGGCCCACCACCGGGTCGTCGGTCACCGCGAGTACCTCGGCCACCTCGTCGCTGGCCACGGTGGCGGCCACGGTGTCCTGGGCGAGGGCCAGCGCCAGGCGTTCGTGTGGCACCCCGGTGAGCGCTCCCCGCAACCGGCTCTTCGCCGCGGTGAGCCGCTTTACCGGCAGCACCACCCCCCACGTCGGTTTCACGGGACAATCCTGCCAGCGTGTCGCGCGGACCGCCGGTGCCGGGGCGGGCCCGGGTGCCGCTCTGGCCGTACCCAGCTTCAGCAGGCATGATTTCGCTGCGGGTGCCCGGCGGGGGCGCCGGACGGGAGCGACTGATGGCCGTAAAGCGGTTGGGGCCACTGCGCCGGTTCGTGGTGATCCTGGTCAAGTCGGTCATGACACCGATGACCAAGCGCACGTGGACCGGCCAGGAGCACATCCCGCGTACCGGCGGTGTGATCTTGGCGCCCAACCATCTCTCCCACGCCGATCCGCTGGTGATGGCGCACTTCGTCTACGACGCGCACCGGTGGCCGCGCTTCCTGGGCAAGGCCAGCGTGTTCAAGGTGCCGGTGATCGGCAAGCTGATCCTGCGGGTGCAGCAGATCCCGGTCGAGCGGGGCAGCGTCGACGCCGCGAAGTCGCTCGAGGCGCTCGTCGCCGCGATCAAAGACGGCGGCGCCGTGATCATCTACGCCGAGGGCACGACCACCCGCGAGCCCGACCTGTGGCCGATGCGGGGCAAGACCGGGGCGGCCCGGCTCGCGCTCGCCACCGGCGCACCGGTGATCCCGATCGCGCAGTGGGGCGCCCAGTCGTTCTACGACACCCGCACCAAGAAGGTGCGCGTCCGGCCCCGTACGCCGATCACGATCGCGGCCGGCCCGCCGGTCGACCTGTCCCGCTGGGCCGGCGCGGAGCCGACCCGGGCAACGCTCGACGAGATGACCGACGAGATCATGCTCCGCGTCCGCGACCTGCTCGCCGGCATCCGCGGCGAGGCGCCGCCGCCGCTGTGGGCGCCGGCGAAGGGAGAGAAGAAATGACGGCCGCCGCCGTGCTCGGCGCGGGTTCGTGGGGCACCGCGTTCGCGAAGGTGCTCGCCGACGCCGGCACGGACGTCACGATCTGGGCCCGCCGCGAGCCGGTGGCGGCGGCGATCCGGGAGTACGGGACGAACCCCGACTACCTTCCCGCCGTGCGGCTGCCCGAGCGGGTCACCGCCACCTCCGACGCGGAGCGGGCGATCGCCGGTGCCGACCTCGTCGTGCTGGCCGTGCCGTCGCAGACGCTGCGCGGCAACCTCGCCGACTGGGCCGCGTTCCTGGCGCCCGACGCGACGCTCGTCTCGCTCATGAAGGGCGTCGAGCTGGGCACCACCAAACGGATGAGCGAGGTGATCGTGGAGACCGCCGGCGTGCCCGCCGACCGGGTCGCCGTGGTCTCCGGGCCCAACCTGGCCGCCGAGATCGCCGCCGAGCAGCCGGCCGCCACCGTCGTCGCCTGCATCGACGGAGCCCGCGCCACGTTCGTGCAGCGCGCGGTGACCACGCCCTACTTCCGGCCGTACACCAACAAGGACGTGGTCGGCTGCGAGCTGGGCGGCGCGGTGAAGAACGTGATCGCCCTCGCTTACGGCATCGCCACCGCCATGCGCCTGGGTGACAACACCAAGGCGACGCTCATCACCCGCGGGCTGGCCGAGACCGCCCGCCTCGGTGTGGCGCTGGGGGCCGACCCGCTGACGTTCGCCGGGCTGGCCGGGCTGGGTGACCTGGTGGCCACCTGCTCGTCGCCGCTGTCCCGCAACCGCACGTTCGGCGAGCACCTGGGGCGGGGCGAGACGCTCGAGCAGGCGCAGGCCGCCACCCGGCAGACGGCCGAGGGCGTGAAGAGCTGCCTCGCGATCCGCGACCTGGCCCGTACGCACAACGTGGACATGCCCATCACCGAGCAGGTCGAGGCGGTGTGCCACGAGGGCGTCGACCCGCGCAGCGCGCTCATCGCGCTGATGAGCCGGGAGACGAAGCCGGAATGAGCTATGGCGACGGCACCCGCTCCGTCCACGCTGGACTGCCGGCGCCAGAGCCGGGGCAGCCGTTTCTGCCCGGTCCGGTCTTCGCCGCGCCGTACCACCTCGATCCGGCCACCGGGCCGGGCCCCAACGGGTACGGCCGGCCGGACAACCCGACCCGCCGGCACCTCGAAGCCGCGATCGGCGAGCTGGAGGGCGGCGAGGCACGGGCGTTCGCCAGCGGCCAGGCGGCCATCACGGCGGTGCTGATGACGGCTCTGCGGCCCGGTGACACGGTGCTGATGCCCGCCGACGGGTACTACGCGGTCCGCTCGTTCGCCGCCTCCACACTGGACGAGCTGGGCGTACACGTGTCCTATGTGCCCACCGCCGGCCCGTACCCGTCTTTCGAGGGCGTGCGGCTGCTGCTGCTGGAGACGCCCTCCAACCCCGGGCTCGACGTCTGCGACGTGGCGGAGCTCGCCGCGGCGGCCAGGGCGGCGGGCGCGCTCGTCGCCGTGGACAACACCACCGCCACCCCGCTCGGCCAGCGCCCGCTCGACCTGGGTGCGGACATCTCGGTCGCCTCCGGTACGAAGGCGCTGACCGGCCACTCAGACCTGCTGCTCGGCTACGTGGCCACCCGCGACGCCGGCCTGCTGGAGCGGATCACCACCTGGCGTACGCAGACCGGCGCGATCCCCGGTGCGTTCGACGCGTGGCTGGCCCACCGCTCGCTGGCCACATTGGACCTCCGCCTGGCCCGCCAGTCGGCCAACGCGGCGGGGATCGCGGTCGCGCTCGCCGCCCGGTCCGATGTAGAGCGGGTACGCTGGCCCGGCCTGCCGGACGACCCGTCCTATGTGGTCGCCGAGCGCCAGATGCGGCGGATCCCCGGGCTCGTCTCGGTCGACCTCGGCTCGGCGGAGCGGGCGGCCGCCTTCCTGAAGGCCTCGAAGCTCGTCTTCGCCGCCACGTCCTTCGGTGGCCTGCACACCAGCGCCGACCGCCGCGCTCAGTGGGGCGACGACACCCCGCCCGGCTTTCTGCGCGTCTCCTGCGGCGTCGAGGACACCGCCGACCTGGTGGCCGACATCACCGCCGCCCTCGACGCCGCCCACGGTGCCGCCTGACTGTCGCGTCAGCCAGCGTCAGGCGGCGCGGTCCATCGCGTCGAGCACGTGGGTGCGCAGGTCGTCGAGGCTGACGCCGGCGTCGGTGAGCACCATCGCGGCCAACCCTTCGCCCTCGCGGAGCAGGCCGAGCAGGATGTGCTCCGGGCCGATGTGCTTGTGCTTGAGGCGCAGGGCCTCGCGCAGCGACAGCTCCAGCACCTTCTTGGCGCGCGGGGTGAAAGGGATGTGGCCCGGGCTGGCCGCCGGCTGGGGCACCGCGCGGCGGAAGAGCCCGCGCCGCTGTGGTGGGGTGCTCGGCGGCGGCTCCAGCGCGCCCTCGCCGAAGGTCTCCTCCACCTTCTCCCGGACGGCGTCGAGGTCGATGCCGATCGCCCGCAGCGCCTCCGCGTCGAGCGGGCCGAGCTGGTCGCGCCGGGGCCCGATCGCGGACTCGACGTCGGCACGCACCTGCTCCGGGAAGACGCCCGCGTCGCGCAGGACCGTCGCGGCCATCCCGCTGCTCTCGGCGAGGAGGGCCAGCAGGATGTGCTCGGTGCCGATGTAGCGGTGGCGCAGCCCGCGCGCCTCCTCCTGGGCGCCCTTGACGACGCTCCGGGCCTGATCGGTGAACCGCTCGAACATCACGCCTCCCGTCGCGTGCCCACCGGCGCCCGGCCGGCGTGCTTCTTGTGGACCGCCTGCTTGGTCACGTCGAGCGCGCCGGCGATCTCCTGCCAGGACCAGCCCTGCCGCCGCGCGTTGTCGACCTGGAGCACCTCGAGGGTCTCCAGCAGGCGGCGAAGGGCCAGCACGGCGCGCAGGCCCACCCGGGGGTCGGCGCTGCCGGCCGCGGCGGCGAGCTCGGTTGCCTCACTCATGCCGTCAACCTACGTTGACGCGCCAGGTTTGTCAACCGCGGTTGACGCGCGGCCTGCGCCTCGTGGCGTGCGCCTGGGTTGGCGTGCAGCAAACTCACAGCTCATGCACAGGGCGTCGTAGCGCGAACTACCTACCCTTGTCGCATGAGGCGCCACCTGAAAGGCATGTTCTTCTCGATCCTGGCGGCCAAGCTCGGTCGCCTGCTCCACCGCCGTGGCCACTCCACGGCGGCCCGTTACCTGGAGCACGAGCTGCACCGCCGGGCCGGTCACGGCCACGCGCCCGGCTACGGCCATGGACACGGCCACTACGGCTATCACGGGCATTACCGCTCAAAGGGCGGATACGGCCACTACGGATACCACGGCCACTACCGCCCTAAGCGGAAGGGACGCCGCCGCTACTGGTGACCGTGGGGCTGCCGCTCTCCGGAGCACGCGGCCGGGGCGCCACGAGCCGTCCCGGCCAGGCGCGCTCCCGATAGCAGGCGTGCGCCGCCGCGAAGTCGAAAAGCCACTCCCGCTGGGCGTCGGTGTCGGGCACGTCGAGGCCGCGGGCGGAGGCGATCAGTCGTAGGGCGTGCGCCGGCTGGGCGCCGAGTGTGACGAGCGTCGCGCCGGCGAGCAGCGTCGCCCGGCCGATGCCCGCGAAGCAGTGGGTAACCACGAAGCGGCCGGCGCGCACGTGTGCCGCCAGCCGGATCGCCAGCTCGATCGCCGCGGGACCCGGCGCGGGCACGCCCCGGTCGGGGATCGGGAAGGGGACGAAGGCGATGCCGGCGGCCCGGGCCGCCTCCCGCTCCTGCGTGAGGGCGAGGCGGTCGGACTCTTCTGAGGTCAGGGCGGAGACCAGCACGTCGACGTCGGCCTCGACCAGCGCGGACATTTCGTCCGCCAGCCAGTCGCCACCGCGGGGGTGCGACATCGTCGCCAACCGCCCCGGTCCGTGCCACTCGATCACGTGGAGTGTCGGTCTCATCGACTCCTCGCTCCTTGAGCGCGAAAGCCGCCCACCCAGAGTAGGGTCACCCGCGTGAGCAGCCCACGGAAGACCCGCGTAGCCCTCGTCTTCGGCGGACGCAGCACCGAGCACGCCATCTCGTGCGTGAGCGCGGGCAGCATCATGGCCGCCCTCGACCCGGACGAGTTTGAGGTCATCCCGGTCGGGATCACCCGAGCCGGCCAGTGGGTGCTCACCGCCGGCGATCCGGCACGGCTGGCCATCGCCGACCGCCGGCTGCCGGAGATCACTCACGAGACCGGTAAGGCCGTGGTGCTCCCCGCCGATCCTACGGCTAATGGTCTCATGGTGCTCGATGCCGCCGCTGGCCCGCAGGCACTTACTGGTGTCGATGTCGTGTTTCCGGCACTCCATGGGGCGTACGGGGAGGACGGCACGATCCAGGGCATGTTGGAGATGGCCGGCATTCCGTACGTCGGGGCCAACGTCTTCGCCTCCGCCGCCGCCATGGACAAGGAGTTCACCAAGAAGCTCGCGGCCGCCGAGGGCATCCCGGTCGGGCCGTACACGGTGCTCCGCGCCGGCGTCTCACTCTCCGAGGAGGAGAAGGAGCGGCTCGGCCTCCCGGTCTTCGTCAAGCCGTCCCGCGCCGGCTCGTCGTACGGCATCTCCAAGGTCAGCGACTGGGCCGACCTCGACGCCGCGGTGACCGAGGCCCGCCAGATCGACCCCAAGGTGCTGGTCGAGGCGGCGATCGTGGGCCGCGAGATCGAGTGTGGCGTGCTGGAGGCGGAGACCGGCGGCGCACCCGAGGCGTCACTGCTCGCCGAGGTGCGGGTCGTCTCCGGTCACGAGTTCTACGACTTCGAGGCCAAGTACCTCGACGACTCCTGCGAGTACACGATCCCGGCGAGCCTGCCCGCGGACGTCACCCGGCGGGTCCAGGAGTACGCCTGCCGCACGTTCACCGCGCTCGACTGCGCCGGCCTGGCCCGGGTCGACTTCTTCGTCACGCCCGAGCTCGACGTCTACCTCAACGAGATCAACACCATGCCGGGCTTCACGCCGACCTCGATGTTTCCCCGCATGTGGGCGGAGACCGGGCTGGAGTACCCGAAGCTGGTCAGCCGCCTCATCCGCACCGCCCTCAACCGCGGCACCGGCCTGCACTAGCTCAAGGCCCGACCCAAGATTCGAGCTACCGCGGCGCCCGTCGTGGTCCATGCCGTTGCTCCCGCGGCCTCACAAACGGGGCAGCTCGACAAGCTGTGGACCTTTCGCCGTCAGGTTCGCGGCTCCGTCCACAGTGCTCTTCTTCGATTGCCGAGCCGCGCCGACGCCTCGGCCAACGACCATGGGGGCGTGCAGCGGCATGGACCAGGACGGACGTCGCGGTAGCTCAAATGGGCTGCACGAAGCGCGTGGGATCGGAGGGCTAAGGCTTGCAGCCGGTCGGGATCTTTTCCAGCGACCGCACCGTGGCGATCACCGTGTCGGAGAAGGCCGTCGTCCACTGCCCCGGCCCGTCGTACGCCCGCGGGACGGTCACCCGCACCGGCACCTCGCGGTCCACAGTGGTCCACTCGCTGGCGTCGGGCCGCTCGACCTGGTGCCAGCAGACCCGGTTGAGCTGGAAGACCTGGTCGGTCGGCGGATAGGTCGCCTTCGGGGCACCGCAGGAGACGGTGATGGCGGGGTCGCCGTAGGCGGCGTTCTGCTCGTGGCCGGCCGTCACCGGCCGCACGCGGAGGTCACGAACGGCGGTGGGCAGCTGGGAGACCAGCGCGCGGCAGACCACGGTGGCCCGCTCGGAAAGCTTCGGGGCGTCCATCGCGACCGGCGTGGTCGCCTGGGGTCGGGGCGGCGTGGCGCTCGGCTCGGCGGCCGTGCCGTCGTCGGGTCGGGTGGCGAGGATGGCGACCAGCGCCACGACCAGGGTGATGGGCACGGCCACCGCGGTCGCCCACAGTGCCGCCTGGCGGGTGGTGCGGTCCATCTATAAGTGCACCACCGAACAGGTGAGCGTACGTGTGATGCCGGGCACCATCTGCACCTTGCTGACGATCATCTTGCCGAGCTCGTCGACGGTGTGTGCCTCGGTGAGCACCACCACGTCATACGGCCCCGTGACAGCGTCCACCCGCACGACTCCGGAGACATCCTTGATCGCCGCGGCCACGTCACGCGCCCTTCCGACCTCGGTCTGGATGAGGATGTATGCCTGGACCACGATCCGCCTCCTCTCCGCCGCAGCCAGCGGCTCGACCGTGAAACTACCGTACGGAGCGGAACGGGATCGTCCGATGGTGCACGGGAGGTCGGAGTTGAGTGTGGCGAAGGCCGGTGAGTTCGGACTGATCGCCCGGGTCACCGCACGCCTGCCGGACGGGCCGGCCACCGTGTTGGGGCCTGGCGACGACGCGGCAGTCGTGAAGGCCGGCGACGGGCGGGTCGTCGCATCGACCGACGTGCTGGTGGAGGGGCGCCACTTCCGGCGTGACTGGTGCACGGCACAGGACGTGGGGCACCGCGCCGCCGGCGCCAACCTCGCCGACATCGCCGCGATGGGCGCCACGCCCACCGCGCTGCTCGTCGCGCTCTGCGTCCCGCCCAACCTGGACGCCCAGTGGGCCGAGGAGCTGGCCGACGGGCTGGGGGCGGAGGCCGCCGCCGTCGGGGCCGCCGTCGTGGGCGGGGACATGTCCGGCAGCCCCACGCTGACGATCGCGGTGACCGCGCTCGGCGACCTGGAGGGCCGGGCGCCGGTCGTTCGCACGGGCGCGCGGCCGGGAGACGTGGTCGCCATGGCCGGCAGGGTCGGGTACGCGGCCGCGGGTTACACGGTGCTGTCCCGCGGCTTCCGCACACCGAAGGTGCTCGTGGACGCGTACCGGCGGCCGGAGGTGCCCTACGACGCCGGCCCGGAGGCGGCCGAGCTCGGCGCCACCGCGATGATCGACGTGTCGGACGGGCTGCTGGCCGACCTCGGCCACGTGGCCAAGGGCAGCGGGGTGGCGGTCGACCTGCGGCGCGACGCGTTCGAGGTGCCCCGCCAGATGCGCGACGCGGCGTACGCGCTGGGCGTCGACCCGTACACCTGGGTGCTCGCGGGCGGCGAGGACCACGCGCTGGTGGCCACGTTCCCGGAGAGCGTGGCGCTGCCGCCGCGGTGGCGGCTGGTGGGCGTGGTGCGGGAAGGGGCGGGTGTGACGGTGGACGGCAAGCCGTTCAAGGGCCCGACCGGCTGGCAACATTTCTGACCGACTGGGGAACACGGCGTGGGCGGCGTGGCAAGTACGGGCATGACGACGCCGATATCCCCCGCGGCGATCGATCCTGCTGATCTCGCGGGGGTGTTCGACCGGTACGCCAGGGACCTGCTGCGCTACTGCACGCGCCGGGTGGGTGAGCAGGTCGCCGAGGACGTGGTGGCCGAGACCTTCCTCGTCGCGTACGAGCGGCGGGACCACTACGACCCCGCTCAGGGCGAGGTGCTGCCGTGGCTCTACGGCATCGCCACCAACCTGCTGCGCCGCCACCGCCGCACCGAGATCCGCGCGCTCCGGGCACTCGCCCAGGCGGACGGGGGATCGCGGGCGGCGGAGGGGCCGGCACAGCGCGCCACCGACCGGGTGGACGCCGAGCGGACGGTGGGGCGGCTCTCGGCGGTACTCGCGAAGCTGCCCAGGCGGCAGCGCGACGTGCTGATGCTCTACGCGGTGGCCGAGTTGGAGTACGCCGAGATCGCCGCCGCCCTGGAGATACCCCTCGGATCGGTCCAGTCGGCACTGCACCGCGCCCGCGCCAAGGTGCGGGCCGCCCTCGCCGAAGGAGACGCGCGATGAGCCGCGACGATTCAGACATCATCGCCGTGCGGGACCTCCCGCCCGGCCGGCCCGAGCCGACCGAGGAGTCGGTGAGCCGCACCTGGCACCACATCACGGCCGCCCGCCGCCCGGCACGGACGCGTGCCACCTCGCGGATCCTCGTCCCCGCGATGGCGGCGACCCTCGTCGCGGGCCTTGTGGTGGGCGGCGTCCTGGTGATGCGTCCGGGCGGCGGCGTGTTGGAGTTCGGTGCGCCGTCCGACGACAAGACCTCCGAGCCCAACCTCGCGCCCGCGCCGCCGCAGACGGTGGCCGTGCTCCACGCCCTCGCCGAGGCCGCCACCCACGGCCCGGCCGCCGTGAAGGTGCCTCCCGGGCAGTACATCTTCGTGCGCCACGACGGGTGGGCCGGGGCGTTCCGGGCGGCCGTCGAGGGCAACAGTGCGCCGCCGCAGGAGGGCGAGATCGAGCGGCAGATCCGCGAGATGTGGTTCGACCCGCGGGGCATGGTCACGATGTCCGTCACGGACGGCCAGGTCGACCTGGGCGCCGACCCCTCCGCCGAGCGTGGGGCCTTCGAGCGGGAGGGCCCCAGCCTGAACTGGTCGACGCCCGAGTGGCTGGCCAGCCTGCCCACCGACCCGGAGCGGCTCCGCACCAAGCTCCGCGAACTCACCGGCGACGGCGGCGCCTGGTCGACCGACCACGCGCTGTGGAGCACGCTGCAAGAGCTCTATCTGAGGGCTGACCTCGTGCTCGGCCCGGAGGTGCGTGCGGCGCTGCTACTGTCGTTCACCGGCCTGCGCGGCCTCACGTCCAGCGACGTGACGGTCGACGGCCGGCGGCTGGTGGCCGTGCGGCACACCGAGCGGGGCACCGGCGACGAGATCCTCTTCGACCCCGCGACAGGCCAGGCCGTGGGTCGCCGCACGGTCTCGCAGGACCCCGGCGTGACGGTCACCGCACCGGCGGACGCCCCCAAACTGGACCCGGGCGTGTTGTACCAGGCCACCTGGACCCAGAAAGTGGTCGCCGCGGTCGGCGCCCGCTGAGCCCGACCCCCGCGGGGCCCGATTGGCTCGTCGAGCGGGGGATCGGCTACCCTGGTCAGGTTGCCCGGACCGCATCCGTCGGCGACATCATGATCGACAATCCCAGGAGTGTTCCGTGGCTAGCGTGTGCGACGTCTGCGGCAAGGGGCCGGGCTTCGGCCACAACGTGCCGTGGTCCAAGAAGAAGACCAAGCGGCGCTGGAACCCCAACATCCAGAGCGTCCGCACGCCGGCTGGCGGCGGCACCACCCGCAAGATGCAGGTTTGCACGTCCTGCATCAAGGCGGGCAAGGTCGTGCGCGGCTGACGCCGCGCCCCTTTAGCGACGCTTTTTCCGTAGCCGCCGGATCGACGCGATCCGGCGGCTACGTCTGTCCCTACTCTCACCGCCGCCGAGTCGCGCCCGTCGTGCCGTTGCTCCCGCGGCCTCACCGTCCGCTGTTGGTCGCGGTTACCCCTCTCGCCTCCGGCAGGATCTGCGTGACGCCCCGAATCGAGGCGCCGTCACCGTGAGTGACCATCGGAACAACGCCTGGTGCGAGATCTTGGAAAGTTAGGGCGCTATTTCAACCTAAGTCTCCTAGATCTCAAAGCCCGACCCTGAGGCTGGTGACGCTGCGTCAGATTGTCGGGGTAGGGGGTCGCCCTGGCGAGCCGTCGGCCGGGAGCGGTGCCCGCGGGAGCATGCGGTCCATCGCCAACGCGGACCTGGGAAAACTTGACCGCGCATTGTGGGCAGGCTCGCCAACCCTGATCGCGCAAGCTTTCTAGACTCCGAAACCCAGGCGGCGGCAGGTCCCCGCAAAGAGGGCCGGCGGATACCGCGATGATCGTTAGCCCAAAACCCGCACTCTCCCCGGCGTGTCACACAGCTGTAGGGCTAACGATCACCGCGCCACCCCGGACGGTCTTGCGTGTTCGCGGCGCAACCACAAAGTGGCGCACCCGGGCCGTCGGGCCGAGAAATGGGTGAGCGTGACCAACAGCGGACGGGTGAGGCCGCGGGAGCAGCGGTCTGGACCACGGCGGACGTCGCGGTAGCTCAAGGCATTTGAATGTATGGCCGCCGACGACAGGCGGGCGGGAGATCGCGGCGGGTGTCGGTGGGCGACAGTAGGCTCATCGCGTGCTGGAGACGTTCGACGCGGAGGCGGTGCGCCGGTGGTGTGCGGCCGGGCTCGAGTCGTTGCGCCTGCACCAGCACGAGATCGACCAGCTCAATGTCTACCCCGTGCCCGACGGCGACACCGGCACCAACCTCGTGCTCACCGTCGCGTCGGCGCAGCGGGCGATCGCCGACGACGGGGTAGGCGGGGGTGACGACAGCGGCGGCGTGCTGCGGCTCATGTCGCGGGGCGCGCTGCTCGGTGCGCGGGGCAATTCGGGTGTGATCGTCTCGCAGCTGCTGCGCGGGATGGCCGACTCCCTCGCCGACGTGGGCGCCGTCCGGGGGCGGGCGCTCGCCGGCGCGCTGGGCGAGGCGGCCGCGGCGGCGCGGGCGGCCGTGGCCAGGCCGGTGGAGGGGACGATCCTGACTGTCGCCTCAGCGGCCGCGGCGGGGGCGACGGCCACCGGGTCGGACGATCTCGACGCGGTGGCGCGTTCGGCGGCGGGGGCGGCGGCCGCCGCGCTGGCCCGCACGCCCGAGCAGTTGCCGGCGTTGGCCCGCGCCGGTGTTGTCGACGCGGGTGGGCGCGGCCTCTGTGTGCTGCTCGACGCTCTTGTCGCGGTGGTCACCGGGCAGGAGGTGACGTCCGCGCCGGTCGCGCTCGGCCGCCCGGTCACCGCCACCCGCGAGACCGGATCTTCGGAGTACGGGTACGAGGTGCAGTACCTGCTCGAGGCCGGCTCCGCCGCGGTGGAGCGGTTGCGGGCGACGCTGGCGGTGCTGGGCGACTCGCTCGTCGTGGTGGGCGACGAGCCTGTGTGGAATGTGCATGTCCACGTCAACGACATCGGCGCCGCCATCGAGGCGGGTGTGGAGGCGGGGCGGCCACACCGGATCACGGTGACGCGTTTCGAAGACCAGGCGCCGGGTGCGGCGACCGCCGGGCCGACATCGCCGCCCCGCGACCCGGACGGCCGGGGTGCGGTGGTGGCCGCGGCCGGGTCGGGGCTTGTCGAGATCTTCGGGGGCGAGGGCGCGCGGGTGATCGGGGCCAACCCGTCGACGGCCGAGATCCTCGACGCCGTGCTCGCCACCGGGGCCGGGCGGGTGGTGGTGCTGCCCGACGATCCCGACACCCAGGCGGTCGCCGGTGCCGCGGCGCGCGAGGCGCAGGCGTTGGGGGTGCGGGTCAGCGTGGTGCCCACCCGTTCGCCGGTGCAGGCGCTGGCCGCGCTGGCCGTCCGCGACGCGGGCCGTGGGTTCGAAGACGACGTGATCGCGATGGCCGAGGCGGCGGGCGCCTGCCGATACGCGAAGGTCTGCTACGCCAGCCGCGAGGCGGTCACCATGGCCGGCCCCTGCCGCCCCGGCGACGTGCTGGCGCTGGTCGAAGACGAGGTGCACCTGATCGGCGCCGACCTGGCGCAGACCTGCCGCGACCTGCTCGACCGCATGCTCGGCGGGGGCGGCGAGCTCGCCACCCTGCTGCTGGGCTCCGACGCGCCGCCGGGCCTCGGTGACGGGCTGCGGGACCATCTGGCCCAGCGATGGCCGTTTGTGGAGGTGCAGGTGTACGACGGCGGCCAGCCCACCTATCCGCTCCTAGTAGGCATCGAATGACCGATGTGGACACGCCGCTCACCAAGGTGCTCGGCGGCAATACGGCCAAGGCCCTCGCCACCCACCTCGACCTGCACACCGCGGGCGACCTGCTCTACCACTTCCCCCGGCGATACGACGAGCGGGGCGACCACACCGACATGCGTTCGCTCGAGGTGGGCGAAGACGTCACGGTGATGGCGCAGGTGCGGGTCTCCAACAAGCGCAAGATCCGAAACGGCTCCGACGAGATGCTCGAGGTGACCGTCGGCGACGACATGGGTGGCCAGCTGATGCTCACCTACTTCGGGCGCCGCCAGACGTGGCGGGAGAGGGAGCTGCGACCGGGGCGGTGGGGGCTCTTCGCCGGCAAGGTGACCGAGTTTCGGGGCAAGCGCCAGCTCAACAGCCCGCAGTACGTCCTGCTGTCCGACGAGGGCGAGGCGTCGGAGGAGATCGAGGAGTTCGCGGGCGCGCTGATCCCGGTCTACCCCGCGGCGGCGAAGGTTCCTACGTGGACGATCGCGCGGTGCGTCCGCGTCGTGCTCGACGCGGCCACGATGCCGGAGGATCCGCTGCCGGGCGGCGTGCGCGCCCACGGCGGCCTCGTCGACCTCGCCACGGCGCTGCGTGAGATCCACCGGCCGTCGTCCAAAGAGGACCTCTACCGGGCCCGGCGGCGGCTCAAGTGGGACGAGGCGTTCGCGGTGCAGCTGACGCTCGTGCAGCGCAAGCACCGCGCCGCCTCCTGGCCGGCCCGGCCCCGCCGGCAGAGGGAGGGCGGCCTGCTCGCGGCGTTCGACGCCACCCTGCCCTACGAGCTGACCGACGGGCAGCGCACGGTCGGCGGTGAGATCGCCCGCGACCTCGCCACCGCACACCCGATGCACCGCCTGCTCCAGGGCGAGGTGGGCTCCGGTAAGACGCTCGTGGCCGTGCGCGCGATGCTCCAGGTGGTCGACGCCGGCGGTCAGGCCGCGATGCTGGCGCCGACCGAGGTGCTCGCCGCGCAGCACTACCGGGGGATCGCCGAGCTGCTCGGGCCGCTCGGCCGCGCCGGCGAGCTCG
Organism: Phytohabitans sp. LJ34; assembly: GCF_052068095.1. Taxonomy (NCBI): domain Bacteria; kingdom Bacillati; phylum Actinomycetota; class Actinomycetes; order Micromonosporales; family Micromonosporaceae; genus Phytohabitans; species Phytohabitans sp. LJ34. The sequence goes on from NZ_JBQHDG010000003.1 coordinate 286,028, forward strand.
ACTCGGCCGACGGCGCCACCCGCGTCGCGCTCGTCACCGGCTCGCTGGGCGCGGCGGCCCGGCGGCGGGCGCTGGAGGAGATCGCGACCGGCCAGGCGGGCATCGTGGTGGGCACGCACGCCCTGCTGTACGAAGGGGTCGACTTCGCCGACCTCGGCCTGGTGGTCGTCGACGAGCAGCACCGGTTCGGCGTGGAGCAGCGTGACGCGCTGCGGGCCAAGGGCGAGCAGCCGCCGCACGTGCTCGTCATGACGGCCACGCCGATCCCGCGCACGGTGGCGATGACCGTCTACGGCGACCTCGAGGTGTCCACGCTGTCGCAGCTGCCGCGGGGCCGCTCGCCGATCGCGTCGCACGTGGTGCCGGCCGCCGACAAGCCGGCGTTCCTGGAGCGCGCGTGGCAGCGGATCCGCGAGGAGGTCGCGGCCGGCCACCAGGCGTACGTGGTGTGTCCCCGCATCGGCGACACGTCGTCCGACGAAGACGCCCCAGTGGAGACGGACGACAACGGCAAGCGGCCGCCCGTGGCGGTGCTCGACGTCGCGCCGCTGCTGTCCGACGGGCCGCTGCACGGGCTGCGCCTGGGCGTGCTGCACGGCAAGCTGCCCGCCGACGAGAAAGACACGGTGATGCGGGCGTTCGCGGGCGGCAAGATCGACGTGCTGGTCGCCACCACCGTGGTCGAGGTCGGCGTCAACGTCCCCAACGCGACAGTCATGGTGGTGCTCGACGCCGAGCGTTTCGGCGTCTCCCAGCTGCACCAGCTCCGCGGCCGCGTGGGTCGGGGCTCCGCGCCCGGCCTGTGCCTGCTGGTGACCGAGGCGCCGGAGGGCACGCCCGCCCGCGAGCGCCTCGACGCGGTGGCCTCCACGACCGACGGGTTCCGGCTCGCCGAGATCGATCTGGAGCAGCGGCGCGAGGGCGACGTGCTCGGCGCCACCCAGTCGGGGCGCCGCTCACACCTGCGGCTGCTGTCGCTGCTGCACGACACCAAGCTCATCAACGAGGCCCGGATGGAGGCCATCTCGCTCGTGGAGGAGGATCCCGAGCTCGAGCGCCATCCCGCGCTGGCCGCCTCGGTGGCCGCGCTCGTCGACGAGGAGCGCGCGGAGTACCTGGAGAAGGGCTGACCCACGGCAAGGCCCGCGACGGGTGCGGCCCGCGACGACCGGGGGGTGTCGTCGCGGGCCGCGGAGGGGGTGAAACGGATACTGCTTAGGCGGTAAACCTCATGCGCCGCCGGCGAGCCATGAAGAAGAGCACCGCGCCGAGGGACAGCAGCACGAGCGCGCCGCCCGCGATGCCACCCGCCGCGACACCGGTCACCGGCAGCTCGGGCTCGTCACCGCCGCCACCGCCACCGCCGCAGGACTCCTCGGGCTCCCAGGCGAACGGCTCGCCTTCGACACCCTCGCTCGACGGCGTTACGGTGAGCCCTTCCGAACCGGGGAACGTCACGGTCTTGACCTCACCCGGCGCCACGGTGACCGTCTGAGCGTCACCGGTGCTGGGGGTGAAGGTCGCGGTGAACGGCGCGCCGTCCTTCGGGTTGGTGATCTCGAAGATGAGCTCGTCGCAGGTCGACGCGTAGGCCAGGGTCGGCAGCGCGCAGTCTTCCGGCCGCTCCCAGCTGTACGGCTTACCCACGGGCTCGCCGCTCTCGGTCACGGTGATCTTGCCCGCGTTGGCGGCGGGGACGATGACCTGCTCCTCGCCCTCGGCGACGGTCTTCTCCACCTTGAAGCCGTTTTCGCCGGTCACCACGAACTCGGCCGGCTTGGTGGCATCCGCGCCGTTGATGAGCGTCACGGTGACCCCGGTGCAGCTCGACGCGAACTTGGCGTCGGGGTTCGCCTTCGGCTTGGTGCAGGTGCCGCCGAACTCGACGGTGCCGCTCCGGGTGGCGTCGATCTCTTTCTTGTGTCCGTTGTGCTCGCGGACCCAGCGCATCGACACGGTCAGCTCGGCCTTGGTCTGGTCGCCGGGCACCACGTGCACGCCGAGGGCCTTGCCGCCGGGGGCCACCTCCGTGCCGACGGCGACGCCGGCCACCTTGGTGTCGGCGGGTGTCACTTCGAGCGCGGTGACGGTGCCGGGGATGTCGGTCTCGCTGTTTCCGACGGACCACTTGACGATCCAGGTGCCCGCCGACGTGCAGATGGCCTCGCCGGTGACGGTGGGGTGGTGAGCGCTGGCTGGGGAGGACACGGCGACGGCCGTCATGAGGCCGATAACGGCCGCTCCGACGACGGCGATAGATCGCCGCAGCTTGCTACGGTTCACGCGAACTCCTGAAACAAAGGGGGGTTCTCAGGTCGCGGCCCGGGGCTCAGGCAGGGCAACAGCCGGTCGCGGCCATCTCAGCCGCGGCCCGTCCGACGCCTCCCCAGGTCGTCGTGCCGGCGAGGACGCTGCCGACACAGCGCACGACCTTAGCGGTTCCTGAAGTAACGCAGAGGAATTGAAGCCGAACTAAGAATCCCGTTGTGAACTCGTAATCTTCGATGGCCGGAGTGAAGCGGGGCGATACCTGTGTGTAGTGGAGTGACTGGTGTGACTTGGCCGCCGCGTAGCGTAGCGTCACTCCCATGACCCGCATCGTGGCCGGCACCCTCGGCGGCCGCCGGATCGCGGCGCCCGTCGGCGACCGCACGCGTCCCACCTCCGATCGGGTGCGCGAGGCGCTCTTCAGTTCGCTGGAGTCGATGGTCGACCTGGAGGGAGCGCGGGTCGCCGACCTCTACGCCGGCTCCGGCGCGGTCGGCCTCGAGGCGCTCTCCCGGGGCGCCTCGCACGTGCTGCTGGTGGAATCCGACGCGCGGGTGGCCCGGGTCGTCCGGCAAAACATCGCGGCGCTCGGCGTCGGCCCCGCCGCCCGGCTGGTCACGGCCAAGGTGAGCGGCGCACTGGCCGACGGGCCGGAGGGGGGTGCCTACGACGTGGTCTTCGCCGACCCGCCGTACGCGGCACCCGACGAGGAGCTCACCGCCGTGCAGGCCGCGCTCGTCGACGGCGGCTGGCTGGCCCCGGAGGCCGTGGTCGTGATCGAGCGCTCCACTCGCTCCGGGGTCTTGACCTGGGTGAAAGGAATCACCGCCGAGCACAGCCGACGATATGGGGAGACAACGCTTTGGTACGGTCGCCGATCGTGAGACGTGCGGTGTGTCCCGGCTCTTTCGACCCGGTGACCAACGGGCACCTGGACATCGTGGGCCGGGCCAGCCGGCTCTTCGACGAGGTCATCGTCGGTGTGTTGATCAACCAGGCGAAGACCGGCCTCTTCACCGAGGACGAGCGCATAGACATGCTGCGCGAGGTCACCAAGGGGTACGACAACGTGCGGGTCCTGTCGTTCCGGGGCCTGCTCGTCGACTTCTGCCGCGCGCAGGACGCGGCCGTGGTGGTCAAAGGCCTGCGCGCGGTGAGCGACTTCGACTACGAGCTCCAGATGGCGCAGATGAACATCGGGCTCGCCGGCGTCGAGACCCTCTTCATGCCGACCAACCCGCTGTACTCGTTCATCTCGTCGAGCCTCATCAAGGAGGTCGCGAAGTGGGGCGGCGACGTGTCGGCGCATGTGCCGGACGTGGTGGCGGTACACCTGACCGAGCGCCTGGCGTCGTAACCACGACGCGCCCGGCGGACAACCGGTGGGCGTACCCTGCGCCCCGGGGCCGCATCATGAGGTGAGCACCCGCATCATGTGAAGGTCGGCTGTGGAACGACAGGAGTGAGGCGCAGGTGGACCCGCTCGACCGCATCGACGAGATCATCGCGATCGTGGAGGCCGCCCGGTCGGTCCCCATGTCGCGCACCAACTGCATGGTCGACCGCAGTGAGATGATCAACGCCCTCGACCAGCTCCGCGCCGAGCTCCCCAGCGAGCTGCGGCGGGCCACGGCTCTGCTTGACGAGCGTGACAAGATCATCGACGCGGGTCGCCGCGAGGCCGACCGGATCATCGGCGAGGGTGAGGCCGAGCACGCCCGTCTCGTGTCGGTCAACGAGATCACCGTCTCCGCCGAGCACGAGGGCGCCCGGATCGTCGGCGAGGCCCGCGCGGAGGCCCAGCGGCTGCGCGCGGAGGTCGACGACTACGTCGACACCGCGCTGGCCAACTTCGAGCAGTTCCTCACCCGGGCGCTCGCCTCGATCGAGCGGGGCCGCGACAAGATGCACGCGCTCCGCGAGATCGGCACCTTCACCGGCGAGGAAAACGAGCGGCCACTGCCGTTTTGATACTGAGATCGGCCTCAGGTACCGTAGACCGTCGGCCTCCTACCAGGCCGGAGTCTCATGATGCCCAATCACGCGCAGATCCACCTCGACCCCAGGTCGCCGCTGGTCCTCGACACGAGGGAGCTCCCACGCCGGCCTGGTGCGATGCGTACGGTCACGCGGGTGGTGCCGGCACCGGCAGACCTCGGGCTGGAGCTGATCCGGGTGCCCGAAGGCGCCGATCTCACCCTCGACCTGAGGATGGAGTCGGTCTCCGAGGGCGTGCTCGTCTCCGGCACCGCGTCCGCCCCCGTGGCGGGCGAGTGCGGCCGGTGCCTGCGCCCGATCAGCGACACGGTGGCCGTCACGATCCAGGAGCTGTATGCCTACGAGCACAGCACCACGGACGAGACGGCCGACGAAGACGAGGTCGGCCGGCTACAGGGAGACCTGATCGACCTGGAGCCGGTGCTGCGGGACGCGGTGGTGCTCGCACTGCCGGTCACCCCGCTGTGCCGAGAAGACTGTCCAGGGCTGTGCCCCGAGTGCGGGGTCCACTGGGACGAGCTGCCGGCTGGCCACAGCCACGAGCAGGTCGACCCCCGGTGGGCGGCTCTGACTCAACTGCACCAGAAAGAGGAGTAAGAACCGTGGCGGTCCCCAAGCGGAAGATGTCGCGCAGTAACACCCGGTCGCGCCGGGCGCAGTGGAAGGCCACGGCGGTGGCGACGGTGGCGTGCCCGCAGTGCCGCTCGCCGAAGCTCCCGCACGCGGCGTGCACTGTCTGCGGCACGTACAACGGCCGTCAGATCATCGAGGTCTGACGCTCAGCCGCGCGTGACAGACCCGACCACGGGTCGGGAAGCACAGGCACCGGGGCAGGCTGGCCTTCCCCTTGAGCCTGGCATCGCGCGGATCGCCGTTGACCTCCTCGGCGGGGACGGGGCACCCGCCGTCGTGGTTGACGGCGCTCTGCGGGCATGCGACGCCGATCCCGACCTCCACCTCCTGCTCGTCGGCCCACCTGAAGTGGCCGGCGAGCTGGTTGGCGCGCTCTCACCGGCAGACCGCGGCCGGGTCGCCGTGCGCCCGGTGCGGGCGGTGGTCGGCATGGCCGACGCGCCCACCGGCGCCAAGCGCCCGGACACCACCGTCCGCGCGGCCGTCGCCGCTGTGGCGGAGGGCAGCGCCGACGCGGTCGTCTCGGCCGGGGCCAGCGGCGCGACCGTCACCGCCGCCGTGCTCGGCCTCGGCCGCTGGGCCGGGGTACGCCGCCCGGCGCTGGTCGCCACCCTTCCGGCCGAGGCCGGTCCCGTGGTGCTGCTCGACGTGGGTGCCTCCGTCGAGGCGCGCCCCGGCACGCTGGCCCGCCACGCCGCGCTCGGCGCCGCGTACGCCGCCACCGTCCACCAGGTGAAGCGTCCCCGCGTCGGCCTGCTGTCGATCGGCACCGAGCCGGGCAAGGGAGACCGGGTCCGGCGCGCCGCCGACCCGTTCATCGCCGCGCAGACCCTGCCCTCCGAGGCCCGCTACATCGGGCTCGTCGAGGGCTACGAAGCGTCGCTCGGTGAGCGCGCCGACGTGATCGTCGCCGATGGGTTCACCGGTAACGTGCTGCTCAAGGGCATCGAGGGCACGTACATCAGATGTCGCCCGGACCGGATCGAGGCGCCGCCGCGGGCGGCGGCGCTGGTCGGGGTCGGCGGCGTCGTCATCGTCTGCCATGGCGCCGCGACTGGGGCGGACGTCGCCTCGGGCATCGCACTCGCCGCACATCTGCACCGCCGCGCCGCGGCCACCGAGATCGCCACGCTGCTAGGGGTGAGTCATGGATAAGCGCAAGCGGCCGCCGGCCGACCACCTGGAGACGGCGTTCGGCGTCGCCTTCGACGCGGAGCTGCTGGAACGGGCGCTGACCCACCGTTCCTTCGCGTACGAGAACGGGGGCCTGCCGACCAACGAGCGGTTGGAGTTCCTCGGCGACTCGGTGCTGGGTGTGGTGATCACGACCGCGCTCTTCCACAACCACCCCGACCTGCCCGAGGGCCAGCTCGCCAAGCTCCGCGCCAGCGTGGTCAACATGCGCGCGCTCGCCGACGTGGCACGCGGGCTGGGCCCGAGCGGCCTCGGGCCGTACCTGCTGCTCGGCAAGGGCGAGGAGACCACGGGCGGCCGCGACAAGGCGAGCATCCTCGCCGATACGCTGGAGGCGCTGCTCGGCGCGATCTACCTCCAGTACGGCCTGGACATCGCCGCCGAGGTGATCCACCGCCTGTTCGACCCGCTGATGGCCGAGTCGGCCGGCCGCGGCGCGGGCCTCGACTGGAAGACGAGCCTCCAGGAGCTCACCGCCTCGCTCGGGTTGGGCGTGCCGGAGTATCGGATCGACGAGGCCGGCCCCGACCACGCCAAGACCTTCACGGCGTGGGTGGTCGTGGCCGGCGACCGCTACGGCGGGGCCGAGGGACGCAGCAAGAAGGAGGCCGAGCAGCGGGCGGCCGAGGCGGCCTACCGCACGCTGTCCGCCAAGTTCGGCGAGGCGGTCGGAGGGGACAATGCCGGAGCTTCCTGAGGTCGAGACCGTCCGACAGGGCCTGGCCAAGTGGGTGACGGGGAGGCGGATCGCGTCGGTGGAGGTGCGCCACCCGCGGGCCATCCGCCGCCACCTGCCCGGCGCCGACCACTTCGCCGCGGTACTTTCCGGCCACACGGTGGTCGACGTGTGCCGCCGCGGCAAGTACCTGTGGCTCCCCCTCGACTCGGGCGACGCGATCATCGGCCACCTCGGCATGTCCGGCCAGCTGCTCTTCCAGCCCGACGACGCGCCCGACGAGGCACACCTGCGGATCCGCTTCCGCTTCGACGACGACGGCCCGGAGCTGCGCTTCGTCGACCAGCGCACGTTTGGCGGCCTGTCGGTCTCGCCCGGCGGCGCCGAGCTGCCCGCGGAGATCGCGCACATCGCCCGCGACCCGATGGACCCGCTCTTCTCCGACGCCGACTTCGTGACCAACCTGCGCCGCAAGCACACCGAGGTCAAGCGCGCCCTGCTCGACCAGACCCTGATCTCCGGCGTCGGCAACATCTACGCCGACGAGGCACTGTGGCGCGCCAAACTGCACGGCGTCCGCCCCACCGACGCCATCACCAAGCCGGCGGTCGCGCGGCTGCTCGGCCACGTCCGCGAGGTGCTCTCCGAGGCGCTGGTCGCGGGCGGCACGAGCTTCGACGCGCTCTACGTCAACGTCAACGGGGAGAGCGGCTACTTCGACCGCTCGCTCAACGTCTACGGCCGCGAGGGCGAGCCCTGCAACCGCTGCGGCGCACCCATCCGCCGCGAGCCCTTCATGAACCGCTCCTCCTTCAGCTGCCCCCGCTGCCAACCCCGCCCCCGCCGCCCGATCAGAGCCACCCCTTAGAAGGCGTGGGCTACCGCGACGTCCGCGGTGGTCCGGACCGCTGCTCCCGCGGCCTCACCCGTCCGCTGCTGGTCACGCACTCCAGGTGGTCGCGCCAGGCCCACAGACCTCGGCTAAGACAGGGTGTGCGCGTGAACCCCTTTGCTCTGCTTCCCTTTAGTGGGCACCCGCCCAGCAAGCCCGGCGACCACTTGCGTCGCGATGATCGTTAGCCCGAAATCCGTACTGTCCTCGGCGTGTCACACAGCTACAGGGCTAACGATCATGGCGCGGTCCACATGTCGAGCACGTTCCCCCGAATGGCGGGATGCCAAGCCCAAGACCTAGGCGACTACGAGGGCACCGAACGAGCCACACCCGCTCAGGAAAGGTCCCGCCGGAGGCGAAACAGGGGTAACCGCGAGCAACAGCGAATGGGTGAGGCCGCGGGAGCGACGGAGAGCGACCACGACGGGCGTCGCGGTAGCTCGGGAACTGATCTTTAGGAGCAGGCGACCCCCTATGCCGGCGGCCTCTCGTCGGGGTATTCCCCGAGGTCCGACTTCCGGGGCCGGGGCGGGTCGGACCCGGATGTAGCTGAGCGTCCCGATCCCTAGCGTCAGGTGCTGTGAACAAGAGACTGGCGGAGGGGGAGCCCGGGATGGGCAAGCGACCGGTAACGGTGCGGGTCGCGCGATGGAGCGCGGAGCACCCGTGGCGCGCCATCGCGCTGTGGGTGGTGTTCGTGGCGGTGTGCTTCGTGGGGGGCAGCGCGGCCGGCCTCAACGAGGCGACCGACGAGGACCAGGCGATCGGCGAGGCCGGTCGGGCGTCGGTGATCGAGATTCACGGTGACTTCGAAGACCCGGCGGTGGAGAACGTCCTCATCACCGCCCCCAGTGGACAGTTGAACCGGGCGGCGGCGGACGCGGCGGCGGCCGACGCGATCGCCAAGATGAAGGCCACCGAAGGTGTGGCCAAAGTGGACGAGCCGGTGCCGGCGCGGGATGGTTCGGCGCTGCTGATCGGGGTCACCATGAGCGGTGACCCGGACACCGCCTCGGATCGGCTCCAGCCGCTTCAGGACACCACCGCGGCTCTCCAGGAGGCGCACCCGCAGGTGCGGATCGAAGAGGTCGGTGGGCCGTCCATCGGCAAGGCACTCGACGACACGCTCGGCGAGGACTTCCAGCGGGCCGAGATGCTGAGCCTGCCGGTCACGCTCGCCATCCTCATCATCGCGTTCGGCGCGCTCATCGCGGCCGGTGTGCCGGTGTTGCTGGCGATGTCGTCGGTGTTCGCGGCGATGGGGCTGTCGACGCTCGCCTCACACCTGCTGCCGTCGACCGACACCACCAACAGCGTGATCCTGCTGATCGGCCTCGCGGTGGGCGTGGACTACTCGCTGTTCTACATCAAGCGCGAGCGGGAGGAACGGGCCAAGGGACGTACCCACCTCGACGCGGTGGAGATCGCCGCGGAGACGTCCGGGCACGCGGTGGTGGTTTCGGGTATCGCCGTCATGATCGCGATGGCCGGGCTCTTCCTCGCCACCGACGTGGTGTTCTCGTCGCTGGCCGTGGGCTCGATCCTGGTGGTCGCGGTCTCGGTGATCGGCTCGCTGACCGTGCTGCCGGCACTGCTGGCCAAGCTCGGCCGCTGGGTCGACCGGCCGCGCGTGCCGCTGCTGTGGCGCCTTCAGGCCCGCCGCGCGGGCACGCCCCGCTTCTGGCCGGCGCTGCTCCGCCCGGCGCTGCGCCGCCCGCTGCTCGCCCTGGTCCTCTCGGTCGGCGCGCTGCTGGCCCTCGCGGCGCCCGCGATGGGCATGAAGATGAAATTCCCGGGCATGGAGGACCTGCCCCGCACCACGCCGGCCATGCAGGCGTACGACCGGCTGACCGCGGCGTTCCCGAGCACCGGCACGGCACACTTCCTCGCGGTGGAGGCGCCGGCGGCCGAGGCGGCACAGGTGAAGGCGGCGTTGACCGCGCTGGCGCAGAAGGCCGGGAGCGACCCGCTCTTCGCACCGGTCGAGGCCGACGGGCCGGACATCGAGCAGTCAGCCGACGGCACGGTGAGCGTGCTCCAAGTGGCGACGCCGTACCACACGCGCACCGACGAGGCCCGGCAGTCGCTGGACAAGCTGCGCGACGTGTACGTCCCCGAGGCGATGTCCGGGCTGTCCAAGGTGGACTATGCGGTCGGCGGCGACGTGGCCGGCAGCGTGGACTACGCGGCACACATCCGGGACAAGCTGCCGCTGGTGATGGCGTTCGTGCTGATCCTCACGTTCGTGGTGATGGTGCTGACGTTCCGGTCGGTGGTGGTCGCGCTGACCTCGATCCTGCTCAACCTGCTCTCGGTCGGCGCCGCGTACGGCCTGCTGGTGCTCGTCTTCCAGGGCACGTGGGCGGAAGGGTTGCTGGGCTTCACGTCGATGGAGTCGATCGTGACGTGGCTGCCGCTCTTCCTCTTCGTGGTCCTCTTCGGACTCTCGATGGACTACCACGTCTTCGTGGTCAGCCGGATCCGCGAGGCTGTCCAGCGTGGAGTGTCCAACCGGGACGCCGTGGCGTACGGCATCACGAGCTCGGCGGGCACGGTGAGCAGCGCGGCGATCGTGATGGTGGCGGTGTTCTCCATCTTCGCCACGCTCAGCACGATCGACATGAAGCAGCTCGGCATCGGCCTCGCGGCGGCGATCCTGCTCGACGCGACGATCATCCGGGCGGTCGTGCTGCCCTCGGTGATGACGCTGCTGGGCGACGCCAACTGGTGGGCACCGCGCTTCCTGCGCAAGCGCCCGCCGGCCAAGCACGCCGGCGAGCCCGAGCGGGAGCTCGCCTCCGTCCACTAAGGAGTGGCGTCTACCAGGTGCGGGTTTCGGCTACCACGCCGAAGCCCGCACCGCGCCATTCCATCATCTTTCGCGCGGTCTCGGCCTGGGCCGCCGGCACGCCGTAGACGAGGTGGCCGTCGCCCGGCGCGGCGCCCTCGCCGGACCAGCGCTGGTAGTCGGCCCAGTCGCCGTCGAAGACGCAGATCGCGGCGTCGAGCGCCCGGTATCCCGGGTCCACCGGCCGCCCCGGGTTGAGCAGCACCACCTCGAACCCGACCCGGTGCGCCACCCGTACCGCCAGCGCGACACCGCCCAGCCCGGCCCGGTCGCCCGGTGCGCGGTCCAGGAAGACCCCGTCGTGCGGCTCGGCGGCCAGCCGCTCCACCGCGTCGAGGACGTCCGCGAGCGGCCGCTCGCCGTACTCCAGGTCGATCCTGGCGAACTTCTCCATCAGTAGCGCTCGGGGTCGAAGACGGCGTGCGCGGCCAGCACCAGACCGGCCACGTAGGTGACGGCGAGCGCGGCGACGGTGGCCGGCAGCAGCGCGCCACCGGCCGCGAGCGCGCACAGCGGCCCGGCGGCGACGACCGCGGCCACCGCCGGACGCCCGCGCGCGGCGAGCAGCGCGGTCAGCGCCAGCACGCCGCCGAGCAGCAGCACCGCCGCGCACCCGAGCACAAGGCCGCGCGCGCCGGGGTGGCCGGAGAGCGAGTACGGCAGCCGGTACGCGGCCGCGCCCAGTGCCACGCCCGCCACGAGCGGCGGCACCAGCGCACCCACGGTCACCGTGCCGAGGTCGCGCACCTCGCGGTGGAACGCCCGCAGGTCGTCGTGCGCGTCCGCCGCGGTGGCGGCGCGGGCTTCGTGCCAGCACACCACGAAAACCAGCAGGGGTACGCCGAGCGCGAGCACCACCGCGCCCGGTGCCGCACGCCACACGAGGACCGCCGTGGCGCCCTGGCACAGCGCGGCGGCGACACCGGCGAACGGGGCGTGCGCGTGGATCCGCACCGCGCCGGCGAGCATCAGCCCGCCAGCGACGGGAAGGATCTCCACCCGGTCCCACGCGCCGGACAGCAGCGCCGCGGCGGCCAGCCAGGCGGGCACCGCCCAGCCCAGGCCGCCCCTCGTCCCGGCGACAAGCGCGTACCCGGTCAGGCCCACCCCGACGGCCAGCGGCCGGTCGGCGGTGGGAGCCAGCGCGCACGCGGCGATGACCAGCGCGGTACCGCTGGCGGCGTACATCCAGCCGCGCGCGGCGGCCCAGCCGAGCACGGCCGCGAGCGCGGGCACCTGCCACTCGACGCGGGCCAGCTCGTCCGCGGCGGCGAGGGCGCAGACGACCGGCGTGAGCAGGAGCGCGGAGCGGCGGAGCGCGGCCCACAGGTACGGCTTCGGGCGGGGTGCGCGCGCCGGCGGCCGGTCGAGCAGCGCGAGCACCGCCTCGCCGAGCGCGAAGACGCTGGGCTGTCCGTACCGCCGGGCGGCCACCTGGTCGTTGATGCCGGCCGCCTCCAGCGCCCCGACGAGCTCGTCGACGTCGGCCACGCCTTTGTCGAAGCGCTGTGCCAGCTCGTGGAGTGCCTTCACGCGGCCACGTCCCGGTACAGGTGGTCGTAGGCGCGCCGCATCCCGTCCACTGTGAACAGGCGCAGCGCCCGCGCCCGCCCGGCCGCGCCGAGCCGTCGCCGCCGTTCCGGGTCGTGCAGCAGCTCGACGCAGGCGGCGCCGAGCGCGACCGGGTCACCGGGCGGCACGACCACGCCCGCGTCGCCCACCGCCTCGGCCACCGCGCCCACGTCGGTGCTGACCGTCGGCCGCGCGCAGAGCATCGCCTCCACGAGCGCGTCGGGGGTGTGCTCGGCGATGCTGGAGGAGGCGACGACGTGGCCGGCGGCGTACGCCTCGCGGCTGGACGGGGCCGGACCGGCGAACGTGACGCTGTCGCCGAGCCGGAGCCGTTCCACGAGGCGGCGGCACGTGTCCAGGTACCCGATGTCGGTCGTGGGTCCGGCGAGGGTGAGTCCGGCGTGCGGCACCGCCTCGCGGACCCGGTGAAACGCGCGGATCAGCGTGTGCAGGTCCTTGTGCGGCGCGATCTGCCCGACCCAGACGACGGCCGGCGCGGGTGGTTCGGTCTCCAGCGGCGCGTACCGCACCGGCTCCACGCCGCCCGGCACCACGACGACCTTGGCCGGGTCGGCGCCGTCGCGCAGCTCCCAGCGCTGGTGGAAGCGGCTGGCCGAGGCGACGAGCGCGGCCTCCGCGTACCCGAGGCGGCGCAGCGCCCGGTGGTAGCGGAGCAGCACCGCCTTCACCGCGGGCGTCCCGTCGGCCGCGTCGAGAGCGGGCGGGCGGTCCTCGGTGAGCAGCAGCGGGGTGCCCGCGCGCCAGCGGGTGGCGAGCGCGACCAGCAGCGCCGGGCCGGCGGCGACGGCGTGGCAGAGGTCGGCGGCGGGCGGGCGCACGGCGAGCGGCCGCAGCGCGCGGTCGAGGTGGTCGGCCGCCCGGCGGGCGTCGCGGACCGAGAGGCGGGGGAGGGCCGGCTCGCAGCGGGCCGCCTGCCAGGCGTCGAGCAGGACGTCGGGGAGGGGTACGCCGCGCAGTGGGGCACCGCCGGCGGCGGCCAGGTCGGCGAGCAGGCGCAGGCTCTCGGCGAACATCGCCGCGCCCTGCTCGCCGTCGGTCAACAGCCCCCGGCAGAGCAGCACGGCGGCCGTGGTGGCCGCCCTTCGCCGCCCGTGCCGCGCCAGGCGCCCGGCGGGGGCGGGCCGGCGGTCGCCGAGGGGGTGGAGGAGCGCGTTGGGCGGGAGGGTGTACGCCGCCTCCCGCCGCTCGTGGGAGCCGAGCGCGACGACGTGGAACGTGTGCCGGTCGAGCCCGTGCACAAGCCGGTGGCACCAGTCGCCGGGGCCACCCTTGACGTACGGGTAGGAGTCGTCCGTTATGAGCGTTACCCGCATGCAGGGGGCAACGATCCAGGTCGAAACCAACGGCTGAGCTGTCAGCTACGCGACAGGTCAGACCACAGAACCGAACATCTGTGTCCAGTACGGGGAGCCGTCGCTCGCGTACGCCAGGCCGACGCCGATCGCCTTCGCGGAGCAGTTGAGGATGTTGGCGCGGTGGCCGTCGCTGTTCATCCAGCCGTCCATGACGGCGGCCGGGGTGCGGTAGCCCATGGCCACGTTCTCGCCGATCGCGTTCGTGTAGCCGGCCCGCTCCGAGCGCTGCCACGGCGAGCTGCCGTCACTGCCGGTGTGCGACATCTTGTTGTGCTCGGCCTGGTCCTGGCTGTGCAGGCGGGCCGCGGCGGCGAGCTTGGTGTTGACCTTGACCGCGCCGCAGCCGGCGGCCGCCCGCTCCTGGTTGGTGATCTCGACGACCTTGTTCTCGTCGGCGGACTGGGCCGGGCTGCTGCCGCCGCTCGTCGCCGGGCGCGTGGTCGTCTTGGTCGGCGAACGCTTCGGCGTCGGGCTCGTCGTGGTGCGCGGCTTGGCCTTGGTGGTGGGCGTCGGCTTGGGGCTCGCGTCCGGGCTCTGGCTCGGGGTGGCGGTCGCCGCCACGGCGACGCCGAAACCGCCCGTACCGCCGGCTTCGTCCGCGCGCTCGGAAGCCGTCCGGTCGCCCCCCGAATCGCCGCCACCGGTCAGGTTGGGCCGGAGCACCGCCGCGCCCGCGCCGAAGGCCAGCAGCAGGGCGCCGACCAGCACCGCGAGGGCGAGAGGGCCGGGCAGGCGGCGCGTGGGCCGGTGCCGGCCGGTGTGCCTCGTGGGCGCATCGGCGTCCATTGGATCCCTTCCAGAGTCAGGACTGGGCCGAGCCGGACGGTACGGGTGCGCTCCCACCTGGGCAATCGCCCTAAGGAAGATCTAAGACGCCGCCAAGGAAGCGTTTGATCATGGATCCGGGGGTGATCTGGGCCCGGTTAACTTGACGAAGCGGGAGGATCGGCGGAGTATAGGGGCGTCGCCAGTCGCGCCCAATCATGCCCACGCGTGCCCGTGGGCTGATAGTCGCGAAGATAGCTGGGCGCGCGTTGGCCGGCCACTCCGGCAGCGCATTACAAGGAGACGATATGGCGAAGGCCCTCTACGGCCACGTTGGTGCGGCGCCCGATCGGCGCCTCCTCGACGAGGTCACCCGACTGCGTGCCAGGGTTCAGGCACTGGAGTTCGAGGTCACCAGGCTGCGAGCAGAAAACGACCGGCTCGCGGCGGCCGCCGCCGAGGCAGGAGACCTGCTGAGGCTGCCCGAACCGGCTCTGACCTGACCTCCCGGGCGCCGGGCATCCGGCGCCCACCGCCTACAACTCAATCGCATCGCACACACCGCGCGCCGACACAACAAGTGGCGGCGCGCAGCTTTTTGTCGTTGTGCATACGTGCGGCGTGCCGAGTGCGTCGTACCAGGTCGGGTTACCCTGCCATGGAAGAGTCCCTGCGAGCGGATAGAAAGACGTGCATTTAAAGAGCCTGACGGTGAAGGGCTTCAAATCCTTCGCCTCCGCCACGACGTTGCGACTGGAGCCGGGCATCACCTGCGTGGTGGGCCCCAACGGCTCCGGTAAGTCCAACGTCGTCGACGCGATCGCCTGGGTGCTCGGTGAGCAGGGGGCGAAGGCGCTCCGCGGCGGCAAGATGGAAGACGTGATCTTCGCCGGCACAGCCGGCCGCGCGCCGCTGGGCCGCGCCGAGGTCACGCTCACCATCGACAACACCGACGGCGCGTTGCCGATCGACTACACCGAGGTGTCGATCACGCGGCGGATGTTCCGGTCGGGCGAGAGTGAGTACGAGATCAACGGCAGCTCCTGCCGCCTGCTCGACATCCAGGAGCTGCTCTCCGACTCCGGCATCGGCCGGGAGATGCACGTCATCGTGGGGCAGGGCCAGCTCGACGCCGTGCTGCACGCCAAGCCCGAAGACCGGCGCGCGTTCATCGAGGAGGCGGCCGGCGTCCTCAAGCACCGCAAGCGCAAGGAAAAGGCGCTGCGCAAGCTCGACGCGATGCAGGCCAACCTCAACCGGCTCACCGACCTGACCGCGGAGCTGCGCCGCCAGCTCAAGCCGCTGGGCAAGCAGGCCGAGGTGGCCCGCCGTGCCGCCGGCATCCAGGCCGACCTGCGCGACGCCCGACTCCGCCTGCTCGCTGACGATCTGTCCACATTGCGCTCCACTCTGGACAAGGAGATCGCCGACGAGACCGCGCTGCGCGAGCGGCGCGAGCTCGTCGAGCACCAGTACGGCGAGGTGGGGCGGCGGCTGGCCCAGCTCGAGGCGGCGCTGGCCGAAGACGCCCCGCTGCTCGCCGCCGCGCAGGACACCTGGTACAAGCTGTCCGCCTTGCAGGAGCGCTTCCGCTCGACCGAGCAGTTGGCCAGCGAGCGGCTGCGCCACCTGTCCGCCACGCCCGACGACGAGCGTCCCGGCCGCGACCCGGAGCAGCTCGCCGCCGAGGCGGAGCGGGTGCGGGCCCAGGAAGACGAGCTGCGCGCCGCGCTCAAGGCCGACCAGGCACACCTCGCCGAGGCCGTCGAGCGCCGCCAGGAGCTGGAGCGGCAGCTCGCCGACGCCGAGCGGGCCCTGCGCGCCGCCGCGAAGGCGATCGCCGACCGCCGCGAAGGGCTGGCAAAGCTGAGCGGGCAGGTCAACGCCGCCCGCGCGCGTACGACGAGCGCCGCCGAGGAGATCGCCCGGCTCGCCGCGGCCCACTCGGACGCCCAGGGGCGCGCCGAGAAGGCACAGGCCGAAGTGGACGCCGTGGCCGCGCTCTCCAGCGAGGCCGACCGCGACAACGCCGACCTCGACGCCCAGCACGCCGAGGCGGTGGCCGCGCACGACGAGGCGGCCGCCCGCGTACGGGCGCTGAGCGACGCCGAGCGGACCGCGGAAAGGGAAGCCGCGACCTGGAAAGCGCGCGAAGACGCCCTGGCGATGAGCCTGCGCCGCAAGGACGGTGCGGGCGCGCTGCTGGCCCGCGCCGACCAGGTGCCCGGCCTGCTGGGCAGCCTCGCCGGCATGCTGACGGTCCGGCCCGGCCACGAGGCCGCGCTCGCCGCGGCGCTGGGCGGCCTGGCCGACGCGGTCGCGGTGGCCGGCGTCGACGAGGCGACCGAAGCCATGCGGCTGCTCAAGATCCAAGACGCCGGGCGGGCCAGCCTGCTGGTCGGCAGCCCCGGCGGCCCCGGCATGATCGGGTCGCTCGACGCGCTCCGTCCGGCCCTCCCTGACGGCGCCGTGTGGGCCCCCGACGTGGTCGGCTGCCCCGACCAGATTCGCCCGGCCGTACACCGGGCGCTGCGCGACGTCGTGCTCGTGCCCGACCTCGCCGCCGCGACCCGCCTCGTGGCCGCCAACCCGGAGCTGCGCGCGGTCACGCCCGACGGCGACGTCGTCGGCGCCTACGCGGCCGCCGGTGGCTCCGGCAAGGCACCCAGCTACCTCGAGGTGCAGGCGGCGGTCGACGAGGCCAAGGCGCGCCGGGCCGAGGCCGAAGACGTCATGGCCGACGCCCGGGAAGAGCTCACCGCCGCCCGCGCCGAGGTGGCCGCCCACAAGGAGGTCGTCGCGGTCGCGGCGGCCGCCCGCAAGGAGGCGGAGAGCCACCGCAACGCCGCCGCCCGCCGCCTCGCCGAGCTGGGCGCCGCCGCCCGTTCCGCCAAGGCCGAGACCGAGCGGCTCGCCGCCTCCCGGGCCAAGGCCGAGGAGGCCCGCGAGCGCGACCTGGCCGCGCTCGACGACCTCGAGGAGCGGCTGCGGCTGGCCGAAGACACCGCGGTCGACGAGGAGCCGGACACCGACGAGCGCGACCAGCTCGCCGGCGCCGTGCCACAGGCCCGGCAAAACGAGATGGAGGTCCGCCTCGCGGTCCGCACCGCCGAGGAGCGGGTCGCCTCCATCGCCGGCCGGGCCGACTCGCTGGCCCGCCAGGCCGCCGCCGAGCGGGCCGCCCGCGAACGGGCCGCCGCCCGCCGGGCCGCACGGGCCCGCGGCGCCAACATCGCCCGCGCCGTCGAGGTCGGCGCCCGTGAGGCGCTCGCCCGCGTCGCCGTGTCGCTGGCCGACGCCGAACGCACCCGCGACGAGATCGCCCAGTCGCGGTCCGCGCGCGAGGCCGAGCTGTCCGAGGTACGGGGTTCGGCCAAGCGCCTCGGCGCCGACCTGGAGCGGCTCACCAGCGAGGTACACCGCGACGAGGTGGCCCGCGCCGAGCAGCGGATGCGCATCGAGCAGCTGGAGATCAAGGCGGCCGAGGATTTCGGGCTCGACGTCGAGACGCTCGTCGCCGAGTACGGCCCGCAGCAGCCGGTGCCGCCGACGCAGGTCGAGGTCAACGCCGCACTCGCCGAGGACAAGACACCGCCGGAGCCGGTCGCCTACCACCGCCCCACGCAGGAAAAGCGGGCCGCGAAGGCCGAGCGCGAGCTGACGCTGCTCGGCAAGGTCAACCCGCTGGCGCTGGAGGAGTTCGCGGCGCTGGAAGAGCGCTTCAAGTTCCTCTCCGACCAGCTCGAAGACCTCAAGGCCACCCGCCGCGACCTGCTCACCGTGGTCAAGGACGTGGACGACCGCATCCTGGAGGTCTTCACCAGCGCGTACGAGGACACGGCCCGCGAGTTCGAGCAGGTCTTCACGGTGCTCTTCCCGGGTGGCGAGGGCCGCCTGGTGCTCACCGACCCGGAAGACATGCTCACCACCGGCGTCGAGGTCGAGGCCCGCCCTCCCGGCAAGAAGATCAAGCGCCTCTCGCTGCTCTCCGGCGGCGAGCGCTCGCTCACCGCGGTGGCGATGCTCGTCGCGATCTTCCGGGCGCGGCCCAGCCCGTTCTACATCATGGACGAGGTCGAGGCGGCCCTCGACGACGTCAACCTCGGCCGCCTGATCACGCTGATGGCGCAGCTCCGCGAAAAGAGCCAGCTCATCATCATCACCCACCAGAAGCGCACGATGGAGGTCGCCGACGCGCTGTACGGCGTGACCATGCGCAGCGGTGTCACCGAGGTGATCAGCCAGCGCCTCTCCAACGACGAGGAAGGCTGAGCGTGGTCCGCGCCCGGCCCACCGCCCTGCTCGTAGACCTGGACGGCGTGCTGCGCCGCTGGGACCCGGAAGTGCCCGCGCGGATCGAGGCCGCGCACGGCCTGCCGCCGGGTTCCCTGGAGAAGACCGCCATGGACTGGTCCCGCCTCCGCCCCGCGATCACCGGCGAGGTCACCCACGCGGGCTGGATGGCCGGCGTGGCCGAGGCGTTGGGCGCGCCCGAGGCCGTCGCCGAGTGGCAGCGATACCGCGGCGAGGTCGACCCGGACGTGCTGGCCTTCGTACGCGAGGCGCGGGCCGGTGGTGTGCCGGTCGCGATCGCCACCAACGCCACCGACACCCTCGACGCCGACCTGGCGACCCTCGGCCTCACCGGCGAGGTCGACGCCGTGGTCAACTCATCGGCGGTCGGCGCGCACAAGCCCACCCGCGAGTTCTTCGCCGCGGCCGCGAAAGCCCTGCGCACGCTGCCCGACCGGATGCTGCTGATCGACGACTCAGACCGCTTCGTGCGCGGCGCGCGCGTGGTCGGGCTCTCCGCGTACCGCTGGAACGGCCCGGCCGACCTGCCCTACCTGCGCGCCGCCCTCGGCCTGAGCTGAGGCATATTTGCCCCGGTCCGCGCCAGCTGCGGACCGTATGCTCCCGCGGGCACCGCTCCCGGCCGGCTCCTCGCTTGGCGCTCGTCGAAACCCCGGCCGTCCACTGCCAGGCCCGCGTGCCAAGCCCGCCGGACGCCTTCTCCCACCCGCCGAAAGCCCAATCCAGCGCCGGCCTCGCCCATCGAGACTGGTGGCGGGTTTCCCTGTCGGGTGAAAGCTTTGTCCACAATGTCCCTTGTCGGATGGATCGACGGAGGCGACAGCAGGCATTGTCGCTGTCAGTAACGTTGGTAGCGCTGCGTCATCCTGAGCCCATTTGTTCCGGCAAGCGAGAGCGGCGGGTAGTCGGGCTTGAACCGCGGCGCCGGCGGCCCGCGGGAGCATACGGTCCGCAGGTGACGCGGACGCGGGCAAATCTGGTGTGTGGAGATCTCACTGTGGGTGCGGGCGGTTGGTCGGGTTTGTCCTTACTGACGCCGCCAAGAGAAGGTGAAGAGTCCTCGGTTATTTTTGATATTGGGTGAGCCCGACCGGGTTCACCCACGTCATAGGGGGCGGCAAATGCGGATGGAGACCCACAAGGTCTTGCCCGAAGCGGTGCTCGACGAGGCGTGGCGGCTGTACGCCGAGTCGTTCGACGAGCTCCGCACGCTCGCGGTGCAGCGCCACGTCATGCCCCGGGTCGACTTCGACGAGCAGATGCGCGACCCGCGGGTGCGCAAGTACGTCATCCGGGGGAGTGGGGCGATCGCCGCGATCGGGACGCTCACCAACGATTTCGACGCCGCGCCGCTCATCTCCCCGGACTACTTCCGGCACCGGTGGCCGGCCCTCTACGCGCGGCGGCAGGTCTGGTACGTCGGGTTCTACGCCGTGCACCCACAGCACCGTGGCTCGGGCCTCTTCGCGTCGCTGATCGAAGAGATGGTGAAGGTCATCGTGCCCGGTGTGGCCGTGGTGGACTTCTGCGCCTACAACGAGGAAGTGGCCCAGTTGCCGCGCTTCGTGCGCGGGGTGCTGGAAGACCTGGGCGAGGTGCGCACCCAGCGCCTGGACACGCAGACCTACTGGTCCTACGAGTTTCCCGCGGCTTCCTGAGCGGCCGCGTCGGGCACGGTGGCGTCGTCGTCGCCGTCGGGGGTGGCCTCCAGTGCCAGCCAGCGTTCGGTGAACTCTTCGGCGCTGACCGGCGCGCCCCACATGTGCCCCTGCCCGACCGTCACGCCAAGCGTGGAGAGCACCTCCTGCTGCGCCTGGTTTTCGACGCCTTCGGCGACGACCGTGAGCTTGAGCGCGGTGCTCATCGCCACCACCGCGCGCACGATCTCCTCGTCTTCGGCGTCGGTGCCGAGACCGTCCACGAAGGACCGGTCGATCTTCACGCCGGTCACCGGGTGGCGGCGCAGGTATCCGAGCGCGGAGAAGCCGGTCCCGAAGTCGTCGACGACCATCTTCACGCCGAGCCGGCGCAGGTCGAAGAGGACCTGGTCGGTGACGCTGGACGCGTCGATCATCACGGACTCGGTGATCTCCAGTACGACGCAGGTGTGCGGCACCTTCCACCGCTCCAGCACCTCGGAGACCTTGCCGGGCAGGGTCGGGTCGCGCAGCTGGCGCGGGGAGACGTTGACCGACACCCAGAAGTCGTCGTCGACGAGGTCGTCCGCCCGCCACGCGGCGACCTGCCGCAGCGTGCCGTCGAGCACCCACCGGCCGATGGCCGCGATGAGGCCGCTGTCCTCCGCGATCGAGATGAACACGGCCGGCGATATCGGGCCGCGCACCGGATGGGTCCACCGCAACAGCGCCTCGGCGCCCACCAGGCGTCCCGTTGCCAGCTCGACGATCGGCTGGTACGCCAGCCGCAGCTGCTCGGTGGCGAGCGCGTGCCGCAGGGCCAGCTCGATCTCGACCCGTTCGCGCACCCGCTCGTGCATCGAGGCGTCGAACTCGGTCCACCGCCCGCGGCCGTCGGA
This sequence comes from Phytohabitans sp. LJ34, assembly GCF_052068095.1. Taxonomy (NCBI): domain Bacteria; kingdom Bacillati; phylum Actinomycetota; class Actinomycetes; order Micromonosporales; family Micromonosporaceae; genus Phytohabitans; species Phytohabitans sp. LJ34. The sequence continues at coordinate 307,103 of NZ_JBQHDG010000003.1, forward strand.
CTTGGCCCGGTACATGGCGGTGTCGGCGTCGCGGAGCAGCGCCTCGGCGGTCACCGCGGCCACCGCCGGCACCGGCGCCATCCCGGCCGCCGAGCCGACCACGCCGATCGACGGCGTGATCACCACTTCGGCGCTGCTGACCTGTACCGGTGCGCTGAGCCGCTCCATGATCCGCTCGACCAGCGCCACCGTCTCCTGGCGGTTGCCCATCCGCGCCACGACGAACTCGTCGCCGCCCACCCGCGCCACCATGTCGGGCTGCGGCACGGTGTCGCGGAGCCGGCTGGCCACCTCGACGAGCAGCTGGTCGCCGGCCTCGTGGCCCCACGAGTCGTTGACCAGCTTGAAGCCGTCGAGGTCGAGGAAGAGCACCCAGACGGCGGGCTCGCCGACCGCGAGTGTTGCGCCGGCGGCCGTCGTGGCGGGTGGGGTGGTGCCCAGCAGCCGGCTGATCTCCTGGGCGAGCATGAGGCGGTTGGGCAGGCCGGTCAGCGGGTCGTGCGTGGCCTGGTGTTCGGACTTGAGCTTGGCGGCGGCGTAGTCCCGCACGGCCGTGGCGGCGCGGGCGACGAGCAGCGTGACCATCGCGGTGCCGCCGGCGGCCAGCGCGATGTGCTCGGCGGTGCCGTGCTCGATCAACGGCATCAAGGCGAACGGCACGAGCATCGCCGGCACGATCACCAGCAGGCGGCGCACCGACCAGGTCTGCACCGGCATCGCCGCCGCGCGGGTCAGGTCGGCGATCGACGGGTGCAGCGCGGCCGACCCGATCAGCGTGAACGTGACGACGAACGGCAGGTCCAACAGGGACGATCCGGTGAGGTCGCCGGACGCGCCGACGATCGCGTACGCCAGGTCGCCGGCGAGCAACATGAACAGTCCACAGAGGAGCAGCACGTACGCGGGCCGGAGATCCTTCGTGGTGAACGCGAGGTTGACCAGCAACAGCAGGAAGACGACGTCGAAGAGCGGATACAGTCCAGCTAGGACGGACACGAGCTGCGGGCGACCGTCGATTGTGGCCGCCGGCGCGGCCAGCAGCAGGGCCGACGCCAGGCCGGCACCCACGCACACGATGAGGCCGTCGATCACCGCGTGCCGCTGGACGCTCCCGCGCGCCAGCAGCAGCCCGCCGAGCGACAGAAACATCAGCAGGTATCCCGGCACGGTGAACGCGTCGCCGGCCAGCGCCTCCCAGCCCTCGCGCTCGGCCGCCCAGGGCCGGATCAGCGCCCCGGCGAGGAAGGCGATGCCGGCCGCGCCCAGCAGCTGCCACGGATAGCGGGGTGCCGCCCGGTGCCACCGGGGTCCGGCGAAGAGGGCCACGATCGTGCCGAGCGCGATGCCGGCGAAAGACGCCGCCGAGATCACATCGGAGCTCGTGACGACGTAGAGTACGCTCGCTGCTACGCCAGCGGCGAGGAAGAGGGCGGACGCGACCCCGGAGGCTCTGCTATCCCTCGCCGGGGCAGGCTCCTCTATCGGTATCGCCCCCTGCCAGCGTGCTGCCTGGGCTGATCAACAACAGCGCACACAGTATCAAGCGGGGCGGCCGGCTGTCGGGAAACTTTCTCGGAAGAACTGTCAGTCTCCCGTCATACCGTCGATCCGTTCACGGATGAGGTCCGCGTGGCCATTGTGGCGGGCGTACTCCTCGATCATGTGGATGTAGACCCACCGGACGCTGATCTCGACGCCCGTCCGCTCATGCTGAAACGTCTCGTCCAGCGAGTGTCCGGCCGCCGCCGCGCGGGCCAGCTCGACCTCGGCCCGGAAGGCCGCGAAGTCGGCCTCGGGGTCGGCGGTGTCCACGTCGTCGAACTCGCCGTCCCGGTTGGTCTCGTCGTAATACAGGCCGGGCAGGTCGCCCGCTCCGCCGACCCGGCGCCGAAACCAGCTCCGCTCCACGTCGGTCATGTGCCGCACGAGCCCCAGCAGGCTCAAGGACGACGGCTCGACGCTGCGCCGCCGGAGCTGGTCGACGCTCAGACCCTGGCACTTGAAGAGCAGGGTGTCGCGGTGGAAGTCGAGCCAGCCTTCGAGCATGTCGCGTTCGCCCGCGACGAAGGGCTCTTTGCGGCGCTCGATCTCAGGCGCGGTCCAGGTCATGACCAGAAACCTATCGGAGTCGGCTGTCTCGCCGTCCACTGCCGGGTCCGCGGTGCAAGCCCACGATCGCCACAAGTGAAATCCTCGATTTAGACAGAGATTGAGCTACCGCGACGCCCGTCGTGGTCCGGACCGTTGCTCCCGCGGCCTCACCCGTCCGCCGTTGGTCGCGCTCACCCCCTACGCGCAACCCGCGGGGGATTGAGGTCGCGCCAGGCGGTGGATGGTGGAGGTAGGGCCCGCGAAGACCCCCTTCGGGGCTTGTCCCGCGGACCTGGCAGTGGACGGCCGGGGATTTCGGCTCGCCCTGGCGAGCCGCCGGGCGGGAGCGGTGCCCGCGGGAGCATACGGTCCGCAGGTGACGCGGACGTGGGCAAAAGATGCCTCGAAGCAGCGCCACGACGGCGGCGACCCTGACCCCGAAAGGTCTTTGGACGACTTATGGTCAACCGGCCGACCACAAGTCGTCCAGACCTACTCCCACCCGGTGTATAAGTATCGACGCGGGTCAGCGGCGGGTGATCGAGAAGATGTAGCGGTTGTCCTCGGGGGCCCGGTCGCGGTAGAAGGTGCCCTTCGGTCCGGCGGAAACCACGTCGACGAGCCACCGCGAGACCGTGCCGTCGGCGCTGTCCTTGGCGGCCGGCGACTTGACGCCCAGCCGGAAGGTGCGGGACTTACCGGGCGCGATGTAGCCCTTGCCGCAGATGGAGCCGGCCGGGTATCCGGCCCGCGTCGACTTCAGCCGCGTGCACCCGGCCCAGTCGCCGCCGTCCGCCGCGAAGCTTCGCGGCAGCTCGACGGTGAACCGCAGGCCCCACACCGGGTTGGGGCCGTTGTTCTTGATTGTCACGACGAGCTGCCCGTGCCGTACCCCGTCGATCGGCTTTCGCAGGACGAGACCTGGCGTGCTGATCGTGAGGTCGGTGATGTCCCGCTCCGGGTCGAAGGACGACGGCGGGGTCGGCGTGGCCGGCCGTCGCGGAGGCGGCGCCTTGGTGGGCGGCGTCGACGTCGGCGGTGCGGTCGTCGTGGGCGGCGGTGCGGTCGTGGGGTCCGGAGCTGGGGTGGTGACGACGGGGGCGGCCCCGCCGCCGCCTCCGTCCGGTGCCTTCCCCGCCCCGCTGTCCGCCTCGCATCCGGTCATCGCCACCGTGGCCAGCAGCACGGCGCCGAGCAGTGTCCCGCGCATCGTCGTTCTCCCCGTTTCAGGCCGGCTGTTCCGGCTTCGGGGTGAACACGTCCGGGCGGCGGCCGCCGTTGCGACGGGTATCCGACAGGCAGTGTCACCTGTCGATCGCACGCTCCAGGTGGCGTACGCAGCGCAGCTCGCCGATCGTCTCGCCGACGGGCCGGTCCAGGTATGCCTCGTCGAGGTCGGCGAGGCGGGTCTGCGGCCCGACGTGGCGGATCAGCTCCAGCGACTCGCCGTACGGCTCCAGCATCACCCGCCCGCCGGCCACGCTGTGTCCTGGCTGGCGGATGCGGTCGAGGTCGGAGCGGTCGAGGAAGGGTGCCTCGGCGTCCGCGGCCACGAACATCCGCCGGTACAGCGCCACGTAGTCCTGCTGGCTGGTGCCGCCGACCGCGACGACGCCGGGCAGCAGGCACCGCACGAGGTAGGCCAGGATGCGGTCCGCGTACAGCACGCCGGCGCGCAGTGCCGCGGCCACGGCGGCCGGCTCCATGGGTACCGGCAGCGGCGCGCCGTTGGTCTCCACGGTCCACTGTGCTCCCGGGCCGGTGCCGGTGAGCACCACCTGGTGCAGCCGGCTGCCCTTGCGCAGCCACAGGAAGTCGGGGGAGGCGTTGTTGACGGTCAGGTTGGACGGGTCCGCGACGAGCCGCCGCTTGGCGCGCAGGAACGCGTCCCGTACCTCCGGGTCGAAGAGCAGCGCGAAGACCGGGCTGGCTGGGTCTTCGACGTGCAGGGCGACGCACTCCGAGACGACCGCCTCGTCGATCTGCACCCGCCGCACGTCGTGGTCGACGTCGAGGCCGGCCCAGATCTCGTCGTTGGCCATCCGGTACGCGGTGGGCGCGTCCGGCGCCTTGAGACCGGTGAGCGGTCCGAGCACCGGATCGGACGCGACGTCGTGGCGGGTGCCCTCCAGCGGCTCGAACGCCATCTCCAGCGGGCCGGGTAGGCCGCAGAAGGAGGAGTTCTTGAGCTGGGTCTTGGATAACGGGTAGACGCCGAACAGGCCGCCGCGGCTGCGCAGGAACGTCGGCCCGAGCACCGGCGCGCGGCGGGCCAGACAGCTCACGATCGAGCACTGGTTGACCAGCGCGACCCGCGCGCCCGCTTCCCGGCTCGCGACGTAGAAGAGGTAGTTGTGCAGGAACGTCTCCGCGTCCAGCAGCAGGTTGGAGTGGTCGGCCTGCTGGATCACCGGTACGCGCAGGAGGTGGTCGCAGGTCGCGTCCACGTCCGGGTCACCGTGCGCGCGCAGGTACGTCTCCACCGCGCGGGCCAGGCGCAACCGGTGCGCGTTCGGCTGTGACTGTGGGGCGGGCACCAGCGCGCGCAGGTAGGCGCGCAGGGGCATGTCGAGCGCGCGCGATAGCTGCACGCCCAGCTCGGACCCGCCCGCCACCAGGCGATGGACTCGGTCGGCCGCGGGGTACGCGGCGGGCCGGTCGAGCAGGGTCCCCGTGTGGGTGGACAATCCAGGCCTCCATCAGGTGCAGGATCTTCACCTTCCTGACGGAGACAGAGTGGGTCTGGGTTGGATGAACCTCGATCAAACTCCGGTCCAGTTTCTGCGTGGTTCCTGTGAAGAGAATGTGAAGCCGTTCGGACATTGACCATGTGTCTGTCAGTGACGGATCGTTGACTCATTTACATCTATGTATTGGGGAACGGATGCGTTACTACAGAAGGCTTCTCACGTTTGTGGTCGGCATGCTCGCCGCGCTCGTGCTGGCCGCACCCGCCGTTGCCGACCCGACCCCACCGCCCACCACCCCGCCGGCTCAGCTCTGCGAGATCTCGGTCACGGTCCCGGCCCAGTGGACCACCGGGTACATCGTGAATATCACCGTTCGAAACATCTCAAATCGGCCGGTAACCGTGTATGCGAACGTCATCCTCCAGCCGCCCGGCTTCATCGTGCAGAGCTGGAACGTCACCGTCACGGTCACCGGTTCGACCGCGGTGATCAGGCCGTGGAACCCGGTGCTGCTGCCCGGGCAGACCGTCACCTTCGGCTACATCGGGACGGGTCCGCTGGCGCTGCCTACCGTGTACTGCCAGTAGCGGTGAGATCGACGGCGGCGACCTGGCGCAGGTCGCCGTCCGTCGTCGTTCCCTCGATCACGACCCGGGCCGACCGGCCCTCGTGCACCAGCGTGCTCACCGCGTTGCCGAAGTAGGGGCCGGCCAGCCTCCGCCACCGCACCGTGGGCGCGGCGATCCGGGCGGCGCGGGCCACCGCGCGGGCCACCGCGGCCGGCCCCTTCCACCAGCCGAGCCGCAGCACCGGCCGCATGTACGACTGGAGCTGGTTGTGCACCGGCGAGCAGGTGAGCTGGTGCACGGGCGCGGCGACCGGGCGCTCGCGAAACACGGCGCGGGCAACGTACGAGTGGTGCACGTCGCCGGAGAGCACGCTGATCGACGCGGCGCCGGCCGAGCCGACCTCCGCGAAGAGCGCGGCGAGCGCGTCGAAGGAGCGCTGGAACGCGGCCCAGTGCTCCAGGTCGAGCGCCCGGCGCTGCCGCTCGGCGAAGGCGGACACCCGTGGGCGGGGCGAGCCGGCCAGCCGCTCGTTCCACGCCTCAAGGTGGTGGATGCCGGGCGGGAGCAGCCACGGCAGCGACGAGCCCACGACCAGGTGGTCGAAGTCGCCGCGGGCGAGCTCGGCGAACCAGGCCCACTCGCCCGGCGGCAGCATCGCCCGGTGCTCGTGGTCGAGCACCCGGCTGCACCTGTTGTCGAGCACGACGAGGCGGGTGCGGCCCAGGTCGAGCGCGTAGCTCCACTGATAGCCGACGGCGCCGTCGGCCTCCTTGTCGACCGCCGTGCCGAAGTCGCGCAGCACCTCGGTGGCGTCGCCGTCGGCCGCCATCACCTTCTGGTACACCGGGTCGGCGGCGATCTGGTCCGGGTCGAGGTTGCCCAGGTGCTGGTAGACCCAGTACGAGGCGAGGCCGCTGGAGATCCGCTCCGGCCACCACGGCTTGTCGCGCACCTCGCGGCGCCAGGAGGCGGAGGAGTTCCAGTCGTCGATGATCTCGTGGTCGTCGAAGATCATGACGCTCGGCACGGTGGCGAAGAGCCAGCGGATCTCCGGGTCGCGCCACGACTCCAGGTAGAGCTGCGTGTACTCCTCGTACGAGACCACCTGATTTTCCGGATGGTGGTGATCGTGCCCGCGCCGGCGGTGCAGGAAGCGCTTGACGGCCGGTGACGGGATGTCCGCGTACACCTGGTCGCCGAGCAGCACCAGCAGGTCGGGGGCCGGCTCCGCGCCGGACATCAGCCGCCGCGCGTAGGCGTCCAGCGCGTCCGGCGGCAGCTTGCGCGGCGTCGCGTGCTGGGTGGTCTCCCGGCACGAGCCGAAGACCAGCCGCACCGGCTCGTCGGCGGTGTCACCCTCGCGGGTGCGGATCACACACGGCGGGTACTGGTTCCGCGGCTCGGGCCACACGCGGGCGTCGTCGACGAACACCTCGTACGGCGTCGCGGTGCCCGGCGTGAGCCCTTCGACCACCACTAGCGCGTAGTGGTGGCCGTACACGCTGAATGTCGACGCCTCCCCGGCGCCCGACCCGGCGGAAACCCGCACGATGGCCGGTGCGCTGGTCTCCACCCAGACGGTGGCGCGGGTGCCGATCACCCGGCGCAGCACCGGGCCGATGACGAGCTCAGCGGACAAGGGTGACCTCCGGTCGGGGGGACGGGGACATCCTCTCTACCCCAGGACTCTGTGCGCCAGCCGTGAGGGCTAACAGTGTGCGGCGCCCAGCCATCTGTCAGGATTTCCGCATGGAGTACGTCGTCATCGCGCTCGTCCTGCTGGGCGTGCTCGTGCTCGGTGGCCTGGGGCTCGTCATTCCCCGCCTGCGCCGCCGTCCCGAGCTGCCGCCGCCACCGGCCCCACCTTCGCCGGTGGAGACCGCGCCGGCCCCGGTGGAGGTCGAGCCCGAAGCGGTGCCGACCACCCCTGAGCTGGAGGTTCCCGAGCCGACGGCGGGCCGGCTGGTCCGGCTGCGGGCCCGGCTCTCCCGCTCGCAGAGCGCTCTCGGCAAGGGCCTGCTCGGCCTGCTCTCCCGCGACCGGCTCGACGACGACGTCTGGGACGAGGTCGAGGAGAGCCTGATCACGGCCGACGTCGGCGTCGAGGCGACCCGCGAGATCGTCGACCGGCTGCGCGAGCGCACCCGCGTGCTCGGCACCCGCAGCCCCGACGAGCTGCGCACGCTGCTGACCGAGGAGCTCGTCGCGGCGCTCGACCCCGGGCTCGACCGCGCGCTCAAGAGCGACGGCAAGCCCACCATCGTGCTGGTCGTCGGCGTCAACGGCTCCGGCAAGACCACCACCTGCGGAAAGATCGCGCGGGTGCTGGTGGCCGACGGCCGCACGGTGCTGCTGGGCGCGGCCGACACCTTCCGCGCCGCCGCCGCCGACCAGCTGGCCACCTGGGCCGGCCGGGTCGGCGCCGAGGTGGTACGCGGTCCCGAGGGTGCCGACCCGGCGAGCGTGGCGTTCGACGCGGTGCGCCGGGGCATCGAGACCGGCGTCGACACGGTGCTCGTCGACACCGCCGGCCGCCTGCAAAACAAGGTCGGCCTGATGGACGAGCTCGGCAAGGTCAAGCGGGTGGTGGAAAAGCAGCAGCCGGTCGACGAGACCCTGCTCGTGCTCGACGCCACCACCGGGCAGAACGGTCTGGAGCAGGCCCGCGTCTTCACCGAGGTGGTGGATGTCACGGGCGTGGTGCTGACCAAGCTGGACGGCACCGCCAAGGGCGGCATCGTCATCGCCGTGCAGCGCAAGCTGGGCATACCCGTGAAGCTTGTCGGTCTGGGCGAGGGGCCCGACGACCTGGCACCGTTCGAGCCGCGGCAGTTCGTAGACGCGCTCCTTGGCACGGACGCGTAACCTCGGGTGACCTACCGCGATCAGGCGCCGCGCCTCGGGAGACCGTACGTGACTTCGCATGAGATCCCGCTCCGCGGCGGGAACGTCAGCACCGTGGTGCGTGTGGGGGACACCGTCCGGCGCAACGCCGGCCCGTGGACCCCGTCCGTGCACGCGTTGTTGCGCCATCTGGAGTACGTCGGCTTCACCGGCTCACCCCGCGCCCTCGGCATGGACGAGCGAAACCGCGAGGTCCTCTCCTACCTGGAGGGGGAGTGCGGGGAGTACCCGCTGGCCCCGCACTGGGTGACCGACGAGGCCCTGGTCACGGTGGCGACGATGCTGCGGATGTTCCACGACGCGCAGTACGGGTTCACGCCGCCGCCCGGTGCGGTGTGGCGCTCGTTCGGCCCGCCGCCGCCGGACACCGAGGTCATCTGCCACCACGACGCGGCGCCACACAACGTCATCTGGCGGCCGGACGGCACGCTCGCACTGATCGACTTCGACCTCGCCTCGCCCGGCGCGCGCATCTACGACGTGGCGTACGCGGCGTGGACCTGGGTGCCGCTCTTCTCCGACCGCGACTCGTACACCTTGGGCTGGAAGCGGCCCAACCGGCCGCGGCGGCTCCGGCTATTCGCCGACGCGTACGGGTTGATCCCGCGCGACCGGCACCGCCTCGTGCGCACGATCCGTAAGCGGATCGTCGACCACGTGGAGGGCATCCGGCGGATGGCCGCGGCGGGCGACCCGGCGTTCGTCCGTATTGTGCACAAAGGTCACCTTAGGCGCCCTATGCGGGATTTGCGGCTATTGGACTACGAGCGCCATACGCTCGAGTACGCGCTGCGCTGAGGTAATGAGCGTTTCTTCACACGCCTGAAACAAAGCGTGACCTGGCGGAAATCACGCAGGCACCGTGCGCGAAACCTCGGCACTAGAAGCTTCCGCGCAACCGGCGTACGGGCAACGCTGCCCCGGATCTGCCGGAGGGAGGCAACCTAACCGAGAGGAGGCAGCGTGGAGATCAATACCGGGAATACCGCCTGGTTGCTCCTGTCGTCTGCGCTCGTGCTGCTCATGACGCCGGGTCTGGCTCTGTTCTACGGAGGCCTCAACCGGTCCAAGGGCGTGCTCAACATGATGATGATGAGCTTCAGCGCCATCGGGCTCATCTCCGTACTGTGGGTCATTTACGGCTTCACTCTGGCGTTCGGCACCAACGACAGCGCCAGTGTCAACAACATCATCGGTAGCTTCACCCAGTACCTCGGCACCGAGACCGACTTCATCGGCGAGGAGTGGCTCTTCCTCGGCGCGGGCACCGGCATTCCGACGTACGTGTTCATGGCGTTCCAGATGATGTTCGCCATCATCACGGTCGCGCTGATCAGCGGCGCCGCCTCCGACCGGCTCAAGTTCGCCGGCTGGCTGCTCTTCGCGTTCGGCTGGTTCACGCTCGTCTACGTCCCGGTCGCGCACTGGGTCTGGGGCGGCGGCTTCATCGGTGCCAAGATCAAGGCGCTCGACTTCGCCGGTGGTACGGCGGTGCACATCAACGCCGGTGCGGCGGCGCTCGGCCTGGTGCTCATCCTCGGCAAGCGCATCGGCTGGCCGAAGGAAAGCTTCAAGCCGCACAACGTGCCGTTCGTGATGCTCGGCGCGGGCCTGCTGTGGTTCGGCTGGTTCGGCTTCAACGCCGGCTCCGAGCTCACCGTCGACGGCACCACGGCGGTCGCGTTCGTCAACACACAGGTCGCGACCGCGGCCGGTGTGCTGGGCTGGATCATCGTGGAGTGGCTCCGTGACGGCAAGCCGACCCTGGTGGGCGCCTCGTCCGGTGCTGTCGCCGGTCTGGTCGCGATCACCCCGGCGTGTGGCTTCATCGCACCCATCCCGGCCGTGATCCTCGGTCTGATCGCCGGTGCGGTCTGCGCCGTGGCGGTCAGCCTGAAGTACCGCCTCGGCTTCGACGACTCGCTCGACGTTGTCGGCGTGCACTTCGTCGCCGGCTGGATCGGCTCGCTGTCGATCGGCTTCTTCGCCACCCTCCAGGTCAACTCGGCGATCGAGGGTCTGGGCGCCAGCGAGGGCCTGTTCTACGGCGGCGGCGCCACCCAGCTGGGCCGGCAGTTCCTGGCCAGCGGCATCGTGTCGGTCTACTCGTTCGCCATCGCCGCGGTGCTCGCTCTGATCATCAAGTCGACGATCGGCCTGCGCACCTCGACGGAGTCCGAGGTCGACGGCATCGACGTCGCCGAGCACGCGGAGAGCGGCTACGACCTGTCGCCGACCACGGGCGGCGCGTTCGCCCAGGCGGGCATCGCTCCGTCGGCCAACAGCGCGGCGCCCGCCAAGGCGCCGGTGAGCGAGAAGGTCTCCGGTTAACCTCGGACCGATGGAGGGATTGAGCATGAAGCTGGTGACCGCGGTCATCAAGCCGTACCAGCTGGACGCCGTGAAGGAGGCGCTGCACGCCCTCGGCGTGGCCGGCCTGACCGTCAGCGAGGTCCAGGGTTACGGGCGCCAGAAGGGCCACACCGAGGTGTACCGGGGCGCTGAGTACACGGTGGAGTTCCTTCCGAAGATCCGGATCGAGGTGCTGACCGACGAGATCGACGTCGAAAAGGTCGTCGACGCCGTCGTCACCGCCGCGCGTACCGGAAAGATCGGTGACGGAAAGGTGTGGGTCACGGCGGTGGAAGACGTCGTCCGGGTCCGCACCGGCGAGCGCGGGCTGGACGCGCTCTGATAGAGGTAAACGACAAGGTCGGTGCCGCCGCACGCGTCGAGCGTGCGGCGGCGCTTGACATGTGGCTCCGGTCGCTCGTGCCCACCTGGCCGCCCGGGGTCGCGCTGGTCGCCTTCGGCGGGCTGGGCCGGCTCCAGTGCGCCCCGCGCAGCGACCTCGACCTGATCCTGCTGCACACCGGCGTACCCGGCATCGACGAGCTGGCCGCCTCCCTCTGGTACCCGATCTGGGACTCGCGGATCGGGCTCGACCACTCGGTGCGCACCATCCCCGAGGCGCTGTCGGTCGCCCACGACGATGTCAAGGTCGCCCTCAGCCTGCTCGACGCCCGCCACGTGAGCGGCGACCGCGAGCTCACCCGCCAGCTCGTCGAGGCGGCCGCCGAGCAGTGGCGGCGTACGGCCGTGCGCCAGCTGGTGCGGCTGCGCGAGATCACGCTGGCCCGGTGGAAGGCGCACGGCGAGCTGGCGTTCCTGCTCGAAGGCGATCTGAAGGAGGCCGCCGGCGGGCTGCGCGACGTGGGCATCCTGCGGGCCATCGCGCAGGGCGGGCTGGCCGACACGATGCGCCCGGCGGTACGCGCCGCGCACCTGCGCCTGCTCGACACCCGTGACGCGTTGCACGCCAGCGTGGGTCGGCGGGTCGACCGCCTGGTGGCCCAGGAGCGTGCCTCGGTGGCCCGCATGCTCGGCCTCGACGACGGCGACGCGCTGCTGCGCCGGGTGGCCAGCGACGCCCGCACGATCACACACGCGCTCGACGACGGCTGGCGCATGGCCGACCGCCTCCGCTCGGGGCGCCGCCGCGGGGCCGACGGCAAGCCGCAGCGGCGGCCGGTCGCCCGCGACGTCGTCGAGCAGGACGGCGAGCTGGTGCTCGCCCGCGCCGCGATCGGCGCCCGGCCCGACCCGAGCCTGTCGCTGCGAGTCGCGGCCGCCGCGGCGGTCACCCAGCTGCCGATCGCGCGGGCCACCTGCGAGTGGCTGGCCGCGTACTGCCCGCCGCTGCCCGCACCCTGGCCGTCCGAAGCCCGGGACGCGCTGGTCACGCTGCTCGGTGCCGGCCTCGGGCTGGTGCCCACCTGGGAGACCTGCGACAGGTACGGCCTGGTCGACGCGTGGCTGCCCGAGTGGACCCGCATGCGCAGCCTGCCGCAGCACAATCCGGTCCACCGCTTCACGCTCGACCGCCACCTGGTGCAGGCCGCGTACGAGGCGACCGCGTTCACCCGCGAGGTGGGCCGGCCCGACCTGCTGCTGCTCGGCGCGTTCCTGCACGACGTGGGCAAGGGCCTGCCCGGCGACCACAGCGTCGTCGGCGCGCCGATCGCCGCCGCCGTCGCCCAGCGCATCGGCCTGCCGCCGCAAGACGTGGCGGTGATCGAAAAGCTCGTCCACCTGCACCTGCTGCTGCCCGACGTGGCCACCCGCCGCGACCTCGCCGACCCGGTGACCATCCGCGGTGTGGCCGACGCGGTCGGCGACACCACCACGCTGAGCCTGCTGCACGGCCTCGCCCGCGCCGACGCACAGGCCACCGGCCCAGCCGCCTGGTCCGACTGGAAGGGCCGGCTGATCGCCGACCTGGTGCGCCGCGTGCACATCGCCCTCGACACCGGCGCGCTGCCCGCACCTCCGAGGCCGGACCCGGCGCTGGTGACCGGCCCGCTCCCGGTGGTACACCTGGACGGCGGCAGCGTCGCGGTGGCCGCCGCCGACCGGCGCGGCCTGCTCGCCGCGGTGGCCGGTTGCCTTGCCCTGCACCGCTTGGAGGTTCTCACCGCGGACGCGTCCACCGTGGACGGTCGGTCGCTGGTCGAGTTCCGGGTACGCCCGCGGTACGGCACCCCGCCCGACTCGCTGGCGCTCGCCAGCGACCTGCGCCGCGCCGTCTCCGGCGACGTCTCGGTAACCCAGCGCCTGCGCGGCCGCGCCCTCGCCGCCCGACCCGGCGCCGCACACGCCGCCCCCCGCGTGGTGTGGCACCGCGAAGCCGCCACCGACGCCGCCATCCTCGAGCTGCGCGCGGCCGACGCGCCGGGCTTGCTGTACCGGGTGACGTCGGCGCTCGACGAGGCCGGCGCGCAGGTGCGGGCCGCCCGTATCTCCACATTGGGCACTGACGTGGTCGACGCGTTCTACCTCGTCGGCGCCTGGGCCGACGACACCGAACGGGAAAAGGTCGAGGCCGCCGTCCTCACCGCCGCCGGTACGTAGAGCGCTCGCGCATCGACCGTTGGGTTGATGACATCAAATCTCGTGGCATGGTCTGATCCCGGGACTTCGGCGAAGATCTACACGGGGGACGGGCATGGGCGCGTTTTTTCGAGCTTGTATCACCGGGATCGCACTCGCTTGCGCCGCCGTGCTGGGCGCCGCCGGCCCCGCCCGTGCCGCCGACGCGACGACCCTCTATGTGCAGCAGACGTCAGCCGCTTGCACCGACGGCGGACCGGGCACGAGCGCACAGCCGTTCTGCACGGTCGGTGCCGCGGCCGCGGTCGTCAGCGCCGGGCAGACGGTCATGATCGGCGCGGGCAGCTATCCGGAGCGGGTCACACTCGCCAAGTCCGGCACGCCGGACCAGCCGATCACCTTCCGGATCGCCTCGGCGCTGCCCCTTCCGACGCTCGTCGGCCCGACCGCCGGGTTCGTCATCGACGGCCAGCACGACATCAAGATTTTGAACGTGCGCGTCAACGGGACCGAGGCCGTGCCCGCCTTGGACATCCGCGCGTCGTCGGGTATCACGGTCCAGGCCACCAGCATCCAGATGACGTGGACGGCCACCGCACCCGCCATCCGGCTTGCCGCGGTCACCCAGTCCTGGATGGCCCCGTACGTCCACCGGGCGCCAGCCGGCGGCATCATCCTCGACGCGGAAACGACGGGCGTCGAGGTCAGATCCGGCTCGATCTACGCCTCGGGCGAGGCCTACGGCACGAGTGACAGCGCCGGCGTCCGCGTGACCGGGCCTGGCAACACGGTCGCGAAGAACATGATTCACGGCTTCAGAGAAGCGGAGATCGTGCTGGAGCCCGGCGCAGCCGGCACGCCCGTCGTCAACAACGCGATCGGTGGCGGCGCCGGCTTCGGCATCCTCAACCGGGGCGCTTCCGGCACCGCGATCACCAACAACCATGTCGAGAACCACTGCCGGGACGGCATCCGCGTCGAGGGTGCGTCTTCCGGTGTCTCGGTGCAGAACAACCGGCTCAGCCTCAACGGCAACCTCGGCCAGGACCACTGCGACGGGCTGCCGGTGGATGGCGTCGAGATCGGCGTCTACGACGGCGCGGTCGGCGACACCGTGGTCGACTACAACGACGCGCATCATCTCAATCCGAACTCGCCCGCTGTCTACGCGTGGGACGGGGTTCGCATGAGCCTGGCCGCGTTTCGGGCCGCGTCCGGCCAGGCCGCACACGACCGTGAGACTGCCGCCGACCACGACGCCATCGACTCGGCGAACTCGGCCGCCCCGGGATACCCGCAAACCGACCGCGAAGGCGCCGCCCGCATCGACGATCCCGGCGTGCCGAACACCGGCGCCGGACCCGTGACCTACGCCGACCGGGGCACGCGGGAGGTCGTCCGCCGCGCTTCGGCCCGGAGCAGCGTCGCCGTCGACCTGGCGGCGAGCTCGGTCACCGTAGACGCCTCGGCGTCCGAGGCCGGCACCCATCCGATCGTCTCGTACACCTTCGACTTCGGAGACGGCACGACGACCACCCAGGCCGCGCCGACCATCTCGCACCGCTACGCGCAGCCCGGTGAGTACCAGATCAGGACCACGGTGAACACGGCCGACGGGCTCGGCACGAGCGTGCCCACCCAGCGGGTCACCATCCTGCCCGCGTCGCCGACCGCCGGCCTGCTTTCCTTGTACAACCTCAACTACGTCGCCGTGGCAACCAACGGCCTGCTCGGGCCCGGCCAGCCCGGGCTGACCGCGGCGGGCGGGTTCGACATCGGCGACGCCGGTGGCGGTGAGGTGGCCCTTGTCTCCCGGGCGACCGGCATGTACCTGTCTGCTGACAGCATGGGCACCGGGCCGCTTACCATGTTCGCCACGAACGTCGGCCCGACGGAACGCTTCACGCTCGTCCGCAACACCGACGGCAGCATCAGCCTCCGGTCGGTGCACACCCTCCGGTACGTCAGCATCATGTCGCAGACGTCGCCGTACCTCGGGGCCACCCGGACCGCGATCGGCACGTGGGAGAAGTTCCACCCGGTCAAGGTGAGCGACGCCGCACGCACCCTGAAGGCCTCGGCGAACGGCAAGTTCGTCTCCGCCGAGAGCGCGGGCACCAAGCCGCTGATCGCCAGCCGGCCGGCCGCCAACACGTGGGAGCGGTTCGACATCGTCGACCTCGGCAACGGGCAGGTCGCACTCTTCGCCCGCGCGAACAACCGGTTCGTGGCCGCGGAGAACGCCGGCGCCCAGCCGCTCCAGGCCAAGCGGCTCGCGGTCAGCGCGTGGGAACGCTTCACGCTGGTCCGCAACGGCGACGGCACGGTGAGCTTCCGCTCGGCCACCAACAACCTCTACGTGTCCGCGGAAAGCGCCGGCACCTTGCCGCTGATCGCCAGCCGACCCGCGGTCGGCACGTGGGAGAAGTTCAACCTGGGCTGAGCCGTACGTCAGGGGGCGTACGCCGACTGACGCTCGGCGGCGGACGTCTCCCGGCCCGCCGGCGGCGAGGCTTTGGGCATGTTCCCAGTGGAGACCCACGAGCTCACCAAGCGGTACGGCCAGCTCGTCGCCGTCGACAAGGTGAGCCTCACCGTACGGCCCGGAGAGGTCTACGGGTTCCTCGGCCCGAACGGCGCGGGGAAGACGACCACGTTGCGGATGTTGCTCGGGCTGGTGCGGCCGTCGTCCGGCACGGTGCGCCTGCTCGGCAAGGACGTCGGGCAGAGTCTCGGTGACGTCGGCGCGCTGATCGAAGGGCCGGCGTTCTACCCCTACCTGTCCGGGCGGCAGAACCTGCGCGTCATCGCCCACTACGCCGGCTGCCCCGCCGGGCGGGTCGACATCGTGCTCGACCTCGTCGACCTGACCGACCGGGCCGGCGACCGCTACGGCACGTACTCGCTCGGCATGAAGCAGCGGCTCGGCGTGGCCGCGGCGCTGCTCAAGGATCCCCAGCTGCTGATCCTCGACGAGCCGACCAACGGCCTCGACCCGGCCGGCATGGCGGACATGCGGCGGCTGATCAAGCGGCTCGGCGCGGCGGGCAAGACCGTGCTGCTCTCCAGCCACATGCTCGGTGAGGTGCAGCAGATCTGCGACCGCGTCGGCGTGGTGTCCGGCGGCCGCCTGATCGCCGAGAGCACGGTGACCGAGCTGCGTGGCGGCGCGCGGCTGCGGGTGGTGGCGGATCCGGTCGAGGAGGCCGCCGCCCGTGCGCGGGCGCTGGTGGGGCAGGACCGGGTGCGGGTCGAGGACGGCGCCTTGGAGCTGGACATCGAGGCGGGCAAGGCGGCCTGGATCAACGCGGAGCTGGTGAGCGCCGGCATCGACGTGAGCGAGCTGGGCGTGCGCGAACGCGAGCTGGAAGACGTATTCCTGGAGTTGACAAATGTTGGGTAGTACGCGAGCCGAGATCATCAAGCTGGTACGGCGCCCGGCGAGCTGGCTGCTGCTGGCCGTCGCCGTCGTGCTGAGCCTGACCTTCACCTATCTGGTCCCCTACGCGGGGGCGAACGGCACCGCCGACGGGGCGCCCAACGCCACCCGGGGCATCGCCGAGACACTGCCGGATCAGCTGGTCGGCAACTCGATCGGCGGGCTGCCGGTCTTCGCCGGCGCGATCCTGCTGATCCTCGGCGTGCTGGCGGTCGGCGGCGAGTACGGCTGGGGCACCTGGAAGACGCTGCTCGCCCAGGGGCCGTCGCGGCTCACGGTGTACGCCGCGAAGATCACCGCGGTCGCGCTGGCCAGTCTCGTCATCGTGCTGGCGCTCTTCGCGGCCGGCGCGGTGACGAGCGCGGCGATCGCGGCGGCCGAGGGCGCACCGGCGGACTGGCCGTCCATCGTGGACGTACTCGCGGGCATCAGCGCGGGCTGGCTGATGGCGACGATGTGGGCCGGGCTGGGCGTGGTGCTGGCAGTGGCGCTGCGCGGCGTGGCGCTGCCGATCGGGCTGGGCCTGGTGTGGCTGATGGCCGTGCAGAACCTCCTCGCCTCCATCGCCGCGCCCCTGCTCGACTGGGTGGCGAAGCTCCAGGAGTGGCTGCCCGGCCCCAACGCGGGCTCGCTCGCCGCCTCGCTCGGCACCTCACCGGACACGCCCGGCGTGGCGACGCTCGTCGGCGACGTACACGCGGTGGGGGTGCTGGCGGCCTACCTGATCCTCTTCGTCGGCGTCGGCGGCCTCCTGCTGCGCCGTCGCGACATCATCTAGGGAGAATGCGGACCATGAACGGAGCGCGCCGGAGGTGGGTGGCCGATGGGCTGCTCACCCTGGTGCTGCTCTTCGTGGGCATCGGTGGCACCAGGGCGGCGGGGGAGGGGCAGGACCGACCGGTCACCGCGTTCACGTTCGTGCTGGTCGTGATCGTGGCCCTGTCGCTGGTGGTGCGGCGGCGGTGGCCACTCGTCACGCTCGGCGTGGCGGCCGCCGGCACGTCGGTCTACCTGACGCTGACGTACCCGTACGGCCCGATCCTCATCGCGTTCATGGTCGCGGTCTACTCGGCCGCCCGCCACCTGCCACTCAAGCTCGCCGGGATCGCCGCCGGCATCGCGCTCGCCGTCCTGCTGCTGCACGTGTTCGTCGACGGCGACGTGGCCGGCCTCGTGCCCGGCGCGGCGTGGGTGGTGGTGCCGTTCGCGGTGGGCGTCACCGTGCGCATCAGCCGCGAGGCGGCGGTGCGGGCCCGGGACGACCTGGCCCGCCAGTACGCCGACGAGGAGCGCCTGCGCGTCGCACAGGAGGTGCACGACGTGGTCGGGCACGGGCTCTCCGCGATCAACATGCAGGCCGAGATCGCCCTCCACCTGCTGCCCAAGCGCCCCGAGCAGGCCGAGGCGGCACTCACGGCGATCAGCCGCACCAGCCGCGAGGCACTGGACGAGCTGCGCGTGACACTCGCGCTCGTCCGGCGTACCAATGAAGGCGAGACAAGAGCGGCCACCGCGGGCCTGGCCCGTCTCGACGACCTGACGGCGCGGGTCTCCGAGAGCGGGGTGCCGGTCAAGGTCGAGGTCACCGGCGAGCGGCGGGACCTGCCCGCGGCGGTGGATCTGGCAGCATACCGGGTGGTGCAGGAGTCGCTGACCAACGTGTTGCGCCACGCCGGCGCGGCCACCGCCACGGTCCGGCTGGTCTACCTGCCCAAGGAGGTGAGCGTGGAGGTGGTCGACACCGGCCGCGGCGCGGTGATCGCGCTGGGCGGGGGCCACGGCCTGGCCGGCATGCGCGAGCGGGTCGCGGCGCTGGGCGGCGACTTCACCGCCGGGCCCGCGGAGAGCGGCGGGTTCCGGGTGTACGCGAGGCTGCCGCTGCCATGATCCGGATACTCATCGCCGACGACCAGGACCTTGTGCGGCTCGGGCTGCGCACGCTCGTCGAGAGCGAAGACGACATGGCGGTGGCCGGCGAGGCACCCGACGGCCTCGCCGCGGTGGAGATCGCCCGCCGCGAACGCCCCGACGTGGTGCTCATGGACATCCGCATGCCCGGCATCGACGGCATCGAGGCCACCCGCCGCATCGTCGCCGACCCTTCGCTTGCCGAGACCCGCGTCGTCGTGCTGACCACGTTCGAGCTCGACGAGTACGTCTTCGACGCGCTCCGCCACGGCGCCAGCGGCTTCCTCATCAAGGACACCAAGCCGGCCGAGCTGCTGCACGCGATCCGCCTCGTCGCGGGCGGCGAGGCACTGCTGTCGCCCTCGGTGACCCGGCGGGTGGTGCGCGAGTTCGCCACCCGGCCGAGCCGCGTGCCCAAGCCACACCCCCAGCTCGACACGCTCACCGAGCGGGAGCGGGAGATCGTCGGCCTGGTCGGCGAGGGCCTGAGCAACGACGAGATCGCCGAGCGCCTCGTGGTCAGCCCGGCGACCGCCCGCACCCACGTGAGCCGTTCGATGATCAAGCTGGGTGCGCGAGACCGCGCCCAGCTCGTCGTCTTCGCCTACCAATCGGGCCTGGTCGACTTCTAGCGACCTGTCCAAATAAGGGATCTCAAGGTCCCGACCCAGGCTGGTAACGCTGCGTCAGGGTGTCGGACGGATGGGGCCTGCGACCGCCCCCGCAAAGACTCTCGGGGCTTGGCCCGCGAACCCGGCAGCGGACGGCCGGGGATTTCGGGTCGCTCCGCGAGCCGCCGGTGCCCGCGGGAAAGCACCCCAAGAAAACGCTCCACGTTTCCCCGGGGACTCCGCGCATACGGTCCGCCGCTGACGCGGATGTGGGAAATCCGCCTCGAAACGGAGCCCACGTTCCGGTCCGCTCGCGGCGGCGGGCGGACCGGAAACGTCGATCACAGGGTCTTGAACCACTTCACGGTGTCGGCGGTGCCCATCACGTTGGCGCCGAGGTGCTTGGAGTCGTTGTAGACCAGGTCACCGGCGTCCACGACCGGCACGTCCACCCCGCTGGCGGCGAAGCTGGCGCGGCAGGCGGTGGCGTTGCCCACCACGATCTGCTCGTCGCCGCCCGACACCACAAGCCGCACGGGCGCCCGCGGCGTCCAGCCGGTGCAGGTGCCGTCGTGCACCGCCAGCGCCGCCGCGAACGGGCCGGTCGGGTTGTCGATCAGCGCCTTGCCGCGCGGCGTGAGCAGGTCGTCCACGGAGCCGCCCAGCGTTTCCGCCAGCTCCTCGCCCGTGTGCACGCCGTCGAAGACCTCCTCGACACCTTCCTTCTCGAACACGTCGCTCGGCTTGTCGTAGATGTGGTGCAGCCGGTTGTAGGAGACCAGCAGGTAGGCCGTGTAGCCCGTGTTGAACGGCGGCGGCATGCTGGCCAGCACGGGCAGCACCTGCCGCCGGCCGTCGTACGGGCCGGCGATCGGCGAGAGCGCACCCAGCCGGAACCAGCCGTCCGCGCCGGTGGCCAGCGCGCGGGCCAGCCCGGTGGCCGCGGTGCCACCCTGGGAGAAGCCGGTGACCAGCACCTTCCGCTCCAGCGCGCGGCCCTTGCCAGCGGTGAACTCGCGCGCGGCCCGGAGCAGGTCGAGCGCGGCCGTGGTCTCCGAGGGCACGTCGAGGTAGGGGTGCGGGCCGGGGCCGATGCCCATGCCGAGGTAGTCGGGCGCGACCGCGGCGAAGCCGGCCGAGGCGTACGTCAGCGCCGGAGCGACCGCCCAACCGTCCCGCCACATCGACGGTGCGTCGGTCCGGTTGATCTCGGTGCCGTGCGTGTACGACACGACGCGCAGCTCGCGCGCCCCACCCCGCGGGAGGGCCACCAGGCCGCTGGCGATCGTCGGCCGCCCGGCGGGGTCCACCGTGCGGTAGACCAGCTGGTAGGTGTCCACGCCGTACCGGACCTCGTCGACCTTGAACTCGGCCGCGGTCAGCTCGCGCGCGACGTCCTCCTTGGTGGTGAGGCTGCGGAGTGGCTGGACCGCCACGATCCGTCCGCTTTCCCTTGTCTCGCCAGCCGCCGGCGCGGCCACGGCGACCGCCCCCGCGGCGAGCGCTCCGGCCAGGATTCCGACGATGATGCGTGTGTGTCTCATCATGCTCGAAACGCTATGAACACACGCTCTCGGTCTGAATCCGGTCAGCCGGTCTGTTCGAGGTAGGGACAGCATGACCAGAGCCGGGTCTGGGTACGAGTACCCGGTTAGGCTAGGGGCGCGGCCGGCTCGTGAGCCGGCCCACTATGTGCTCGCCAAATGACGACAAACGGGATGTTGCGGCGTGTTTGACACCTTGAGCGACCGGCTGTCCGGGATCTTCACCAAGCTTCGCGGCAAGGGGCGCCTCTCCGACGCCGACATCGACGCGACCGCCCGCGAGATCCGCCTCGCCCTGCTCGAGGCCGACGTCGCGCTGCCGGTGGTCAAGGCGTTCATCGCGAGCATCAAGGACCGCGCCCAGGGCGCCGAGGTCTCCCAGGCGCTCAACCCGGCGCAGCAGGTCATCAAGATCGTGCACGAGGAGCTCGTCGCGATCCTCGGTGGCGAGGCGCGGCGACTCCAGTTCGCCAAGCAGCCACCGACCGTGATCATGCTCGCCGGCCTCCAGGGCTCCGGTAAGACCACGCTCGCCGGCAAGCTCGCCCGCTGGCTCAAGGCGCAGGGTCACCAGCCGCTGCTGGTGGCCGCCGACCTCCAGCGCCCCAACGCCGTCGGGCAGCTCCAGGTGCTCGGTGGGCGCGCCGGCGTCGAGGTGTACGCGCCGGCGCCCGGCAACGGCGTCGGCGACCCGGTCCAGGTCGCCCGCGACTCGATCGAGCACGCGCGGCGGGCCGCCCGCGACATCGTCATCGTCGACACCGCCGGCCGGCTGGGCATCGACGCCGAGATGATGGCGCAGGCCGCCTCCATCCGCGACGCGGTCCAGCCCGACGAGATCGTGTTCGTCATCGACGCGATGGTCGGCCAGGACGCGGTGACCACCGCCGAGGCCTTCCGCGACGGCGTGGGCATCACCGGCGTGGTGCTGTCCAAGCTGGATGGTGACGCGCGCGGTGGTGCCGCGCTCTCCGTCCGGCACGTGACAGGCGAGCCCATTCTCTTCGCGTCCACCGGCGAAAAGCTCGAAGACTTCGACGTCTTCCACCCCGACCGGATGGCCAGCCGCATCCTCGGCATGGGCGACGTGCTCACGCTCATCGAGCAGGCCGAGCAGGCGTTCGACGAAGACCAGAAGGAGAAGATGGCCGCCAAGCTCATGGGCGGCCAGAGCTTCACGCTGGAAGACTTCCTCGACCAGCTCATCGCGGTGCGCCGGATGGGCCCGATCGCCAACGTGCTGTCGATGATGCCGGGCATGGGCCAGGTGAAGGACCAGCTGGCCGAGCTCGACGACAAGCACTTCGACCGGGTCACCGCGATCATCCGCTCGATGACCCCCGGCGAGCGCACCAACCCGAAGATCATCAACGGCTCCCGCCGCGCCCGCATCGCGAACGGCTCCGGCGTGACCGTCATGGACGTCAACCAGCTGCTCAACCGCTTCACCGAAGCGCAGAAGATGATGAAGCAGATGGGCGGCATGATGGGCCTGCCGGGCGGCCGGCGCAAGGCGACCAAGTCCCCGAAGAACAAGCGCAAGGGCACCAAGGGCGGCGGCCGCCCCCGCTCGGCCGGCCTGCCCGGCGGCATGCCGGGCGGGATGCCCCCGGGCATGCCCCAGCTCCCCCCGGGCATGGACCCGAGCGCCCTGGGCGGCGGCGCCTTGCCGCCCGGCTTCAAGCTCCCCAAGCTCGACTTCGGCAAGCTCGGCAAGAAAGACAAGGACACCGACAAGTAACTCGCCGCGCGGGGTAAGAAATGGGGGGACTCGAACCAACGCTGATAGGGCATCAGGATGAGGCGTGAGGTGGTTGACGTGATGCCGCCCTCACGGAAGGAGAGCCCTATGACCACGGCCCTCAACCTGCCGCAGCGCGAGGTGTGGACCGTCGACGACCTGGCCGAGCTACCCCCCCGACCTTCCGTACGAACTCGTCAACGGAAGGTTGATCCTCTTGCCCCCTACCTTCATCCATCAGTTCCTATGCGTCCAGATTGTGCGTGCGCTCGGCGACAACTGTCCGCCGGACCATGAGCCCGTCTACGACCTCTCGCTGGATGTCAACCGCTACAGCGAGCCGCGGCCCGACGTGGTGGTGTTGGACACCGCACACGTCGACCAGCATCCGCCTCCGGTCGAAGACGCGATCCTCGCAGTCGAAGTCGTGTCGAGGGACTCGAAGGTGCGCGACCTGTATGACAAGGCGAGCATGTTCGCCGCCGCCGGTGTCAACCGCTATTGGGTGATCGACCCACTGGGCGACAAGATCTCGCTCGCCGAACATGTTCTGGAGTCCAAGCCCCACCGGCGGTACGCCATCGCCCAGCAGACCACGGAGGTCTTTACCACTGACGAGCCCTATCGGATCGTCATCGACCTGCCGGCCCTGACAGCGCGGCGGGACGGGTTTCTGGGGCGGTCCAAGCCGGCGGACTGACGATCGGGTAGGACTGTGCGCATGGCGTTGCATGTGCGTGGGGTCCTGCTGCCGGACGACGAAGAGCGTGACCTCTGGCTCGTCGGCGACCGGGTGACGTTTTCGCCCGTGGCGGGGGCGGAGACGATCGTCGATCGGGGGTACGTGCTGCCGGGGCTCGTCGACGCGCACTGCCACATCGGCATCGCTCCGGGCGGGGCGCCGATCGAGGGGATCCGGCAGGCCAAAGAGCTGGCCGCCCAGGATCGCGACAGCGGGGTGCTCGCGATCCGCGACTGTGGCTCGCCCTACCCGTACCCCCAATTGGACGACGACCCCGACGTGCCGCGACTGGCCCGCGCGGGCCGCCATGTCGCGCCGCCCAAGCGATACCTGCGCGACATCGGCGTCGAGGTGGGCGCGCCCGGCGTGCCGGCCGAGGTGGCCGCACAGGCGCGGGCCGGCAACGGGTGGGTGAAGCTCGTCGGCGACTGGATCGACCGCTCGGTCGGCGATCTCGCGCCGGCCTGGGACGCCGCCACCCTCGAAGCGGCCGTACGCGCGGCCCAGGCGGCCGGGGCGCGGATCACCGCGCACACGTTCTCCGAGGAGGCGGTGGCGGTGCTCGTGCGGGCCGGCATCGACTGCGTGGAGCACGGCACCGGGCTGTCGCTGGACCTGGTCGACGAGATGGCGCGGCGGGGCACGGCACTGGTGCCCACGATGATCAATATCGCTACGTTCGGCGACATCGCGGCGCGGGCGGAGGGCAAGTTTCCCGGGTACGCGCGGCACATGCGCGCCCTCGGTGACGGCTTTCCGGCGCTGGTGCGCGCGGCGTACGAGGCGGGCGTGCCCCTCTACACCGGCACCGACGCGGGCGGCGGGATCACCCACGGGCGGATCGCCGACGAGATGCTGCGCATGCACGAGGAGGCGGGTGTGGCACCGCTCGACGTGCTCCGCGCCGCTTCCTGGGGCGCGCGCGAGTGGCTGGGCTTCCCGGGCCTCGTCGAGGGTGGCCTGGCCGACCTTGTCGTGTACGCCGAGGATCCGCGTCGCGACCTCCACGTGGTCCGCGCCCCGCAGCGGATGGTGCTGCGCGGGCGGGTGGTCCGCTAGCTCTCACCTCGCGATCGACCAGACCTGGAAGCCACCGTCGGCGGGCGTCGCAGCGGCAGATGGCCCCGAACCCGCGTGGCAGACGAGCCGCCGCTCGTTCCAGGACGAGCAGCGCCACCGCCCCTCCGGCGACGTGGCGAGGAAGCGGCGGGTGCCGTCCGCCGCGGAGATCTCGACAAGGTCCGCTTGGCCCATCGTGAGCAGCGTGCCGGTGGTGAGCCATACAAGTGGCACCCCCCGCTCGTCGGGTCCGAGCAGCTGGCGACCGTCGCGGTCGAGGAGGGCGGAGCTCGAGCCGTCGTCGGCGGAGACCAGCAGCCGGTCGCCGACGGGCAGCAGGCTGGGTGCCTTCCGGGTGGCCTGCGCGCGCCAGGCCACCCGGCCGCTGCTCACCTCGACGGCGACGACCTGGGTCGCGGTGCTGTTTCCCTCGATGAAGCAGACCTGGCCGGTGCCGCACGGCACGACGTGCTCGCCGAACCGTCCGGCCGCCGCGCGGTACAGCTGGCGCGGTGCGGCCGCACCGTCCACGTCGGTCACCGTCAGCCGGAAGGTACCGTCGCGCGGCCACGCGTAGAGGCGGCCGTCGTAGGCCATGTAGTACGCCTCGTCGGCCGGCGCGACGCCGGGTCGCCGGCTGAGCTGCCTTCCGGTCCGGGCGTCGCGGACCAGCAGCGCGCCGCCGGCGGTGATCTGGAGCAGCCGGTCGCCGGCGAGCGGGCGGGCGTAGCCGAAGGCGTCCGCCTCGATGGAGCTGGCGCGGGGCAACGGGTCGGCGGGCGTGAACACGCCGAGGCTGCGTACGGGCGCGTCGGCCGGTGCGGGCGCCTGCCACAGCTGGGCTCCGGTGTCCCAGTCGAACCCCCGGGTGACTCCGCCGGCCACGGCCACGAGCGCGAACGGGTAGTAGAGAAGGTCGCCGGACGGCAGGCTCCACCGCACGTCGCCGCTTTCCGGATCGAGGACGTACGCCCGGCCGCCCTCACCGTCTCCGATCGCCACGAACGCCCACGGCAGCCCGACCACGTCCGGGTAGTTCAGCGTCGAACCGAGCTCGCGGGTGGGCCCGATCGGCTGTCCCGTTTCGAGGTCGGCCAGCCGCACGGCGAGCCGCCCTTGCGTACGCCAGGCGACGAGCACCCGGTCGCCGGAGGTCGCGCTGGGTGTGAAGGACTCGGCGCCGCCTTCGAGCGGGATCATGTCGGTGAGCGGCCGGGGCGGACCGGCCGGCTGCGGCGCGGCGTCGTTGCGGGCCAGCCAGCCGCCGCCGGTCAGGCCGGCGCCGACGACGCAGGCCACCGCGGCGGTCGCGGCGATCAGCCGGGTGCGGCGCCGGCGCTCGCCACGGCGCCGCGCGGTCGAGGCGCGGCCCAGCGGGATCGCGTCCGCGTCGTGCCGCAGCGCGCCGAACATCCGGTCGAGGTCACTCGACATCGCCGGCACCTCCTCTCGTGGTCCGCGCCAGCGGCTGGCCGAGCGCCGCGGCGAGCTCCGCGCGGCCCCGGGAGAGCCACGACTTGACCGTGCCCTGTGCCGCGCCGGTCTCGGCGGCGATGTCCGCCACGGAACGGTCGAGCAGGTAGTGCAGGACGAGCGCGCGCCGGTGCGCCGCCGGCAGCCCGCGCATCGCGGTGACCAGCAGCACCGTGTCTTCCGAGGGCGGTGGGACCGGGGGTGGTGGCCTGTCCGCGGCGGCGCGTACCCGCCGCACCTTGAGGTGCCGCCACCGGTCGGTCGCCAGACGCGTGATGACGATCCGCAGCCACGCCTCGGCGTTGTCGTAACCGGTCAGCCGGCGCCACCGCTGCCAGGCCCGTGCGTACGCCTCCTGCACGAGATCCTGTGCCTCGGCCACGTCGCCGGTCAGCCCGTACGCGTACCGCACGAGGCGTCTCGACGTGTCCCGGTAGAACGCGTCGAACCGCTCAGCCTCCGCCATCCCCACCACCCATCGATCAATCTGCCACTAGGGACACGGGATGGCGCCGGGTCGGGTTGCACATTCACCGGCCGATAGGATGTCGGCTCATGGCACGCGTGCTCACTCCCCGTGCGGAGGATTTTCCCCGCTGGTACCAGGACGTCATCGCGAAAGCGCAGCTCGCCGACAACGGCCCCGTGCGCGGCACGATGGTGATCCGACCGACGGGATACGCCATCTGGGAGCGCATGCAGGCCGAGATGGACGCGCGGATCAAGGTGGCGGGCGCGGAAAACGCGTACTTCCCGCTATTCATCCCGGAGAGCTACCTGCGCCGCGAGGCCGAGCACGTCGAGGGCTTCTCGCCCGAGCTGGCGGTGGTCACCCACGGTGGCGGCAAGCAGCTCGCCGAGCCGGTGGTGGTGCGGCCGACCAGCGAGACCGTGATCGGCGAGTTCATGGCCAAGTGGGTCGACTCCTACCGCGACCTGCCGCTGCTGCTCAACCAGTGGGCCAACGTGGTGCGGTGGGAGCTGCGCCCGCGGGTCTTCCTGCGCACGAGCGAGTTCCTCTGGCAGGAGGGGCACACCGCCCACGCCACCGAGGCCGACGCGCGCGCCTACGCCCGCAAGATCCTCCACGAGGTGTACGAAGACTTCATGGTCGGGGTGCTCGGCATCCCGGTGCTGGTCGGGCGCAAGACGGCCGGTGAGCGGTTCGCCGGCGCCACCAACACCTACACGCTCGAGGGCATGATGGGCGACGGCAAGGCCCTCCAGCTCGGCACCTCACACGAGCTGGGGCAAAACTTCGCCCGCGCCTTCGACATCACGTACACGTCGGCCACCGGCGGCGTCGAGCACGCCTGGACCACGAGCTGGGGCACCTCGACCCGCATGCTCGGCGGCCTGATCATGGCCCACGGCGACGACAACGGGCTGCGGGTGCCGCCGCGGCTGGCGCCGGTGCAGGCATACGTGATGATCGTCAAGGACGGCGAGGGCGTCGGCGAGGCCGCGGCCAAGCTGCGCGACGCGCTGCGCGACGCCGGGGTGCGGGTCGGGTTCGACGATCGGGTCGACACCCCGTTCGGCCGCCGGGCCGTCGACGCCGAGCTCAAGGGCTACCCGGTGCGCATCGAGGTGGGTCCCCGCGACCTCGCCGCGGGCAATGCGGTGCTGGTGCGCCGCACCGACGGCTCGAAGACGCCGGTGGCGGTGCCCGACGTGGTCAAGGCGGTGCTCGCCGCGCTCGACGCCGACCAGCAGGCGCTCTACGACGCCGCGCTCGCGATGCGCCTGGAGCGCACCGTCGAGGTGGCCACGCTGGCGGAGGCCATCGAGGCCAGCGCCAACGGCTGGGCCAAGGTGCCGTGGTCGGAGGTCGGGCCGGCCGGTGAAAAGGAGGCCAACGGGCAAGGCGTCACCGTCCGCTGCCTCATCCGTGCCGACGGCTCGGTGCCCGACTCGGAAGACGAGCCGGAGCTCCAGGCCATCCTGGCCCGCGCTTACTGATGGGCTTCAAGCCCGGTCAGCTGATCATCCACCGCAACGTCCACCGCGGCCGCATCGCCTGGGTACGCCCGGCGCGCGTGGTCGCCGACGACGACCGCGGCCTGCTCGTGTGGGTCGCGCGCGGCACGCCGGTGGCCGGCGAGGTCGCCGCCGACGGGCGGGGGCTGCGGTCGATGCCGTTCGCCGAGTGGATCGAGCAGGGCCCCTACCGCCTGGCCCCCGGCACGTGGGCCGGCCCGCCGGTGCTCAAGTTCCTTCCGGTGGGTGCGAGCCACTCGGTGTGGTGGTTTCGCGACGACGAGGGTCGCTTCGTCAACTGGTACGTCAACCTCGAAGAGCCCGGCGTGCGCTGGGACGACGGCGGCGCCGCCGGCATCGACATCGTCGACCAGGACCTCGACATCGTGGTGCGGCCGGACCTCTCCTGGGAGTGGAAGGACGAGGGCGAGTTCGCCGAGCGGCTCGCCCACCCGGATCACTACTGGGTGCCCGACGAGGCGGCGGTGTGGGCCGAGGGCTGGCGGGTGGTCAAGCAGATCGAGGCGGGCGAGTTCCCGTTCGACGGCACCTGGGTCGACTTCACCCCGGATCCGGCGTGGGATCCTCCGCCCGTACTGCCGCCGGGGTGGGATCGACCACCCGCCGTGTAACACCCCCGAACCGTCTGGCACAATGGGTCGCTGGTATCCGGCTTCGCATGTTCGCGCCCTCTAACCCGGGCATGCGGCCAGTCCACCCGAGCTCCGGCGTCACAACCCCACGTGGCATCCGGTCAGCTCACCCGTATCGCACAGGAGCGAAAACAAACGTGGCCGTAAAGATCCGGCTCCTGCGGATGGGTAAGATCCGCAACCCGCAGTACCGCATCGTCGTCGCCGACTCGCGCACCAAGCGCGATGGTCGCGCGATCGAGTACGTCGGGATCTACCAGCCGAAGGAAGACCCTTCGGTGATCGAAGTCAAGTCCGAGCGGGTGCAGTACTGGCTCTCCGTCGGCGCGCAGCCGAGCGAGGCTGTCCAGCGCCTGCTGGAGAAGACCGGCGACTGGCAGAAGTTCAAGGGCGAGCCCGCCCCGCCGCCGCTGCTCGTGGCGCCGGAGCGCGCCGACCGCAAGGCGGCGTACGAGGCGGAGGCCAAGGCGGCCGCCGGCGTCGCGGAGGCGGCTCCGGCCAAGCCCGCGAAGAAGGCGACCAAGAAGGCGGCCGCCGCTGAGGCGCCCGCCGAGAAGACCGAGGAGCAGGCCGGTGCGGACTCCGGCGAGCAGGTCTGAGGTGGCACTCCGGCCCGCGCTGGAGCACCTCGTCAAGGGCATCGTCGACCACCCGGACGACGTCCGGGTACGCATGATCGACTCGCGCCGCGGCAAGCGGCTGGAGGTGCGCGTGCACCCCGAAGACCTGGGCACCGTGATCGGCCGGGGCGGCCGCACCGCCAAGGCCCTGCGGCAGGTCATCGGTTCGATCGGCGGTCGTGGCGTGCGCGTCGACATCGTCGACTCGTACTGATAGATGCTGCTTTACGTCGGGCGTATCGTCCGGCCGCACGGCATCCGCGGTGAGGTCATCGTGGAGGTGCGGACGGACGACCCGGATGAGCGTTTCGCCCCCGGAAAGGTCCTCGCGACCGATCCGGGGGCGATGCCGTCCAAAGGCACCGACCCGGCCGCCTACCAGGTGCCGGATCAGCTCACGATCGAGGCGGTGCGCGCCCACCAGGGCCGGCTGATCATCGCGTTCGACGGGGTCTACGACCGCAACGTCGCCGACGCGCTGCGCGGGGTGCTGCTCTGCGTCGACAGCGCCGACGTGGGGCCGCTGTCCGACCCGGACGAGTTCCACGACCACCAGCTGGTGGGTCTGACGGCGGTCACGCCGGCGGGGGAGACGCTGGGCGAGGTGGCCCGCATCGACCACGCACCCGCCTCCGACCTGCTCGTGCTGCGCCGCCCCGAGGGCCACACGGCGCTGGTCCCCTTCGTGAAGGCGATCGTCCCTGAGGTCGACCTGGCCGCCGGCCGCGTCGTCGTCGACCCACCAGAAGGCCTCTTCGACCTATAAAGGGTCATTTCACGAATTCGGCACCTGGACATTCCGTTGGCGCGCGGGTGGCAGGACCGGCAAGGGGTCCGCGGCCCTGCATGGATTTCTGCCCGCACGGGGGTGGGCCGGCCTCGCCGGCCACCGTCTGTGACGCGGCGTCAGCAGGCTCAGCGGTGAACTTCGAGATCTAGGACAGTTAGGGTTGAAATAGCGCCCTAACTCTCCAAGATCTCGAAATCTGGCCCGCACGCGCGGTGGCGGCGGTTACTCAGGGCGACGAAGCCTCGGTTGATCTCCCGCCGCCCGTTCGGCAACGGGCATTGTGGACAAACCGCGGGCCGCGCATCCGGCGGAGGCAAAGGGTGACAGCGGCCAAAACGAGGGGTGAGCCGCGCGGGGGCGGCGGACCAGACCATGGTCGACTGACGGTGGGTGGCATTCGGGTCCGGACCGCTGCTCTCTGGGCCTCACCGGTCCGCCGTTGGTCACGCGGTTTGGTCTTGCACCGCGGACGTGGCAGCGGAGGTCGGGGGTTTCGGCGAGCCCTGCGAGCCGCCGGCCTGCGCGGTCTCCGGCGGGAGCGGCGGTCCACAACTGACGCGGCCCGGGAAATATCGCCCCAAAATCCCCTCCTTCCGTGGCCAGGGCCCAGTTCCCTGGCCACGGGGTCGGGGTCATTCTTTCGTTCGGGGAGCCCGGAGGCGTGGGCTGCCCCTTGGAAGAACCCTCCGGGTGGCGGGGAGGCGTGGTACGTCCGCCACCCGGAGGGCTGTCACCGGTCGGGGGGATGACCGGCTGTTTCAGGCCGCCTTAGCCGGAGGCAGGGCGGGAGCGGCCAGATGGCAGATGGTCGTTCGGGTCGACCATCCCGTTACGCGAACCGTGTACGCCGCCGCGACCGCCGCCCGAGCCCAGCGCATCCGGGCGGCGGCGATGTCGGGGTGGTCGCCGAACTCCTGCGCGACCTTGGCCACGCAGCTCTTCGCGCCGTGGGCGCGAACGGTCCGGACGACCGCGGCACGTACCTGCTCCGCGCTGGGACGCTGCGAGTGTTGGAGATCCGACACGAACAGCGCCTCACACCGCGTCGCGGTGATGTCCAGGCTGGGCATGGCTCTCACCATCGCCCGGTGTTGCGCGGGAAACATCCGCCACTACGCGGAGACTCGGATGTGGGGGCGGGGACGGGGGTGCTGACGATCGCGAGGATCTGCTCGATGCTCGTGTTCGCCCGGTCGGCGATCTGCTCGATCGACGCTTCGCTGGCGAGGGCTTGCCTGATCGCCGAGCGCCAGGTGACGTCGGCCCGGGCGCGCACCTCGGCCGCCTGGTCCAGCACGTAGAGTGCCTGCTCGGATGATCCGTACATGGGTTAAAGACTCGGCCAGAGCGCGTGCGGATACATCCGCCACCATGCGGAGGTCGAAGAGGGATGCGGATCGACGTTGTCACGATCTTCCCGGAGTACCTTGCCCCGCTCGACCTGTCGCTGATCGGCAAGGCGCGCGAGAGCGGGCTGCTCGACGTGGGCGTACACGACCTGCGGACGTGGACGCACGACGTGCACCGGACGGTCGACGACAGCCCGTACGGCGGGGGGCCGGGCATGGTGATGCGCCCGGAGCCGTGGGGTGAGGCGCTGGACGCGCTGGCTCCGGACGGGGGCGCGCGGCTCGTGGTGCCCACGCCGGCCGGGGAGGTGTTCACCCAGACGTTGGCGCACGAGCTCGCCGCCGAGCCGCGCTTGATCTTCGCGTGCGGCCGGTACGAGGGCATCGACCAGCGGGTGCTCGACCACGCGGCCACCCGGATGCCGGTGACGGAGGTTTCACTCGGCGACTACGTGCTCTTCGGCGGCGAGGTCGCGGTGCTGGTCATGTGCGAGGCGATCGTGCGGCTACTGCCCGGGGTGCTGGGCAACGCCGATTCGCTGGCGGAGGAGTCGCACGCACACGGGGTCCTGGAGGCGCCGGTCTACACGAAGCCACCGGAGTGGCGCGGCCACCCCGTTCCGGAAATCCTCCGCTCCGGCGATCATGGTCGGATCGCGCGCTGGCGGCGCGACCAGGCCCTGTTGCGCACCGCACATCGCCGCCCGGATCTGCTTGCCGCGCTTGACCCCGGTATCCTGGACAAGCGCGATCTCGCCCTCCTGGACGGGGCCGGATTTCAGGTCCGGGGTGCCGATATGGCAAAGTAGTGAGGTTGCCGCGACCAGCCACCGCCCTCCGGTGGGTCCGCGTGCTCATCTCCCGGCCGCCGCCGGGTGGTGATCGCCCCAACGAGTCATGAGGAAGCCACGCGATGAACACGCTCGACGCACTGGACGCCCAGTCGCAGCGGACCGACCTCCCCGACTTCCGCGCCGGTGACACCGTCAAGGTGCACGCGCGAGTGGTCGAGGGCAACCGTTCCCGGGTCCAGGTCTTCCAGGGCGTCGTCATCCGGCGCCAGGGTGGCGGCCTGCGGGAGACCTTCACGGTCCGCAAGGTCAGCTTCGGCGTCGGGGTGGAGCGCACCTACCCGATCAACAGCCCGGCGATCGACCGCATCGAGGTCGTGACCCGCGGTGCCGTCCGCCGGGCCAAGCTCTACTACCTCCGCGAGCTGCGCGGCAAGGCCGCCAAGATCAAGGAAAAGCGGGAGAAGCAGCCGAGCTGAGGCTCGTCCCTCTCGTTCTTGGCATTGGCCGCTTCGGGTGCCGGGCGGATACGCTGTCGGCGGTGACGTACGACGAACGCTTCGTCCGCGGTCAACGCCGGGGCGGCGCGACACCCCCGCACTACCGCTCGCCCGACCTCCGCGGAGGAGGCCTCGCGGGCGGTAGTGCTGTATCTCGGACTCGGGGGGCGCGCGAGGTGCAGCAGGACGGCGACGTCGACCCGTGGCGCAGCCTGCCCCGACGCAGCAGCGGGCGGCGGCGGCAGATGCCGCTCTGGCAAGAGCTTCCGCTGCTGCTCATCGTCGCGTTCTGCCTGGCGGTGCTGATCCGCACCTTCCTGTTGCAGGCGTTCTTCATCCCCTCCGGGTCGATGGAAGACACGCTGCTGGTGGGCGACCGGGTACTGGTCAACAAGATCGTCTACGACGTGCGCGACCCCGAGCGCGGTGAGGTCGTCGTCTTCCGTGGCCCGCCCAACTGGACGCCCGAGTTCCAGGAAGAGCCCTCGGTCGGCTTCATGGCAAAGCTCGGCCGCACGGTGGGCGACCTGGTCGGCGTCAGCCGTCCGGGCGAGAAAGACTTCATCAAGCGGGTAATCGGCGTGCCCGGCGACAAGGTCAAGTGTTGCGACGACCAGGGGCGCGTGCAGGTCAACGGCAAGTCGATGGACGAGCCGTACGTGTTGGAGAACTCCGATCCGGACCTGCCGCCCAACCCGCGCGAGTGCCGTTCACGGCAGTTCGACGAGATCACCGTCGCGCCGGGCAACCTCTTCGTGATGGGCGACCACCGCCTCGTCTCCCAAGACTCGCGATGCCAGGGCCAGGTCCCGATCGACAACGTGATCGGGCGCGCCTTCGTGATCGTCTGGCCATACGACAGGTGGGCGGGGCTTGGCATCCCGTCCAATTTCGACGACGTGCCGCAGGCCGCGGCGCTCGCACCGCCGGCGGAGTCTCCGGCTCGCCTGCCTGACCAGGGAGGTTTCGCTGTCGTCCTACCGCTCCTGCTGCCACTGGCCCTCTTCCCCCGCTGGTCTTTGGGCCTGTCCGCGCGTTCCCCGCGCTCATTTCCAGGTCTCCGTCGTAGGCTCCGTCCGTGATTGACGAGCAGACCGAAAAGCGCCGCGGGTCGTTCTGGCGCGAGCTTCCCATCCTGCTGGGCGTGGCGATCCTGGTGGCCGTGCTCGTGCGCGCGTTCGTGCTCCAGACGTTCTACATCCCGTCGCCGTCGATGGAGCACACGCTCGACATCTACGACCGGGTGCTCGTCAACAAGCTCGTCTACGACTTCCGTTCGCCGCACCGCGGCGAGATCGTGGTCTTCGAGGCGCCGGCCGACTGGCGGAGCAACCCCGACGGCGAAGACTTCATCAAGCGGGTCATCGGCGTGGGCGGCGACCACATCGTCTGCTGCGACTCCGACCAGCGCCTGATCATCAACGGGCAGTCGCTCGACGAGCCGTACATCTTCTCCGAGGGCGGCACCACCGACCTCGCGGCCGACGAGTCGTTCGACATCACGGTGCCCAAGGGGCGGCTGTGGATGATGGGCGACCACCGCTCGGCGTCGGGTGACTCGCTCGAGCACTGGGAGCGCACTCGCGACCTCAACTCGGCCACCATTTCGGAAGACGCGGTGATCGGGCGCGCGTTCGTGGTCTTCTGGCCGGTGGGCCGGGCCAAGTGGCTGTCGGTGCCCGATCCGTTCGACAAGGTGCCCAACCCCTGAGTCTAGGCTGGGGCGGTGGACGGTATCCCCCGCCGCGCGGCCCGGGTGCTGCTCGTCGACGGTGACGACCGCGTGCTGCTGTTTCGCGGCTTCGACCCGGCCCGGCCGCACCATCGGTACTGGTTCACCCCGGGCGGCGGCCTCGACGGTGACGAGCCGTACGCGGTGGGCGCCGCCCGCGAGCTCGCCGAGGAGACCGGCCTGCGGCTACCTCCGGAAGAGCTGGGCGACCCGGTGTGGGACGAGGTGACCGAGTACCCGTTTGGCGGCCAGTGGTTCCGGCAGCGCCAGGAGTTCTTCCTCGTGCGCGTGCCAAGCTGGGAGGTCGACACGCGCGGCTTCGACGACGTCGAGCGCGACTCGATCGACGATCACCGGTGGTGGGAGGTGGCCGAGCTGGAGGCGACTGCGGAGCGGGTGTATCCGGCGGATCTGGCGCCTTTGCTGCGCCGTCTGCTGGTGGGCGGTGGGGCCGCCGCTGGCGGCGCTGTGGAGGCGTCGTGCTGACGCGGTGGTGGTCGGTGGTGTGGCGTCTGCTTGTCGGTGGTGGGGTCGCCGCTGGCGGCGCTGTGGAGGCGTCGTGCTGACGCCGCCGCGGACGGTGGTCCGCCGGGAGGGTGGCATTTACGCCCTTGAGCGGGCGCTTCAGCGCCGCGGCTTCCGCATCGTGGCCGGTGCCGACGAGGCCGGGCGGGGCGCGTGTGCGGGCCCGCTGGTGGCCGCCGCGGCGGTGCTGCCCGAGGGCAAGCGCGGCGAGATCGACGAGCTGGCCGACTCCAAGCTGCTCACCCCCGCCGCACGCGAACGTGTCTACGCCGAGGTCGTCAAGCGCGCCCTCGCGTACGCGGTCGTGGTCATCCCGGCCGCCGAGGTCGACGCGCGCGGCCTTCACGTGTGCAATCTCGCCGCCATGCGCCGCGCGCTGGCCACCCTCACCACCCGTCCGGAGTACGTGCTGACCGACGGATTCGGCGTCGACGGGCTGGGCGTGCCGGGGCTGGCCGTGTGGAAGGGCGACCAGGTGGCCGCCTGCGTGGCCGCGGCCAGCGTGCTTGCCAAGGTCACCCGAGACCGGCTCATGGTCGACCTGCACGGGCGCTTCCCGGAGTACGGCTTCGACGAGCACAAGGGCTACGTCACGCCCGAGCACAATGCCGCGCTGGTAGCTCACGGACCGTGTCTGGAACATCGCTTTTCGTACGTGAACGTGGCCACCGCCTCCGGCCGCGACTCCCGCCCGCCACGCTCCCGCCGCCCCGCGGCGGTCGGTGCGCTCGAGCCGATGGGGCGGGCGATCCCCGCAGGGGGTACCGTCGGCGTGGCGTTGGCCGAGGGGGCGCGGCTGCCGCTGCCGGTGGGGGAAGATGTGGCCATGGAAGGCGGAGTGCGATGAGCGCAGAAGATCTCGAGAAGTATGAAACCGAGATGGAGCTGCAGCTCTACCGGGAGTACCGCGACATCGTCCGCCAGTTCTCCTACGTGGTCGAGACCGAGCGCCGCTTCTATCTCGCCAACCAGGTCGACCTGCATGTGCGCAATTCGGACGGCGAGGTCTACTTCGAGGTCGAGATGCACGACGCCTGGGTGTGGGACATGTACCGACCCGCCCGTTTCGTGAAGAATGTGCGAGTAATGACGTTCAAGGACGTCAATGTGGAAGAGCTCGAAAAGCCCGACATCTCCCTCCCGACGGAAAACGGCTTCGGCGGCTGAGCCTTCGGCCCCATACCAGATCGACTAGCTCTCCGGGCGTTATCCACACCGGGCCCGGCCGTCCACAGGGCGGCCGCGGCCCGGTTGCGGTCTTTCCGGGGTACCACCGACGCTGCCCTCCATGCGGGCATTGGTGTCGCTGGTTGCGATCATGCTGGGTGGTTTGTTGGGGTCGCCAGGTTGGTCGGTTTCCCCTGGTTTGAGAGCGCCCACCGGCTTGCGGGTGGGTTCCGGCACTGATTTGTCGCTGGCTCATGACGTGTGGGTGACTCCCGGTCTTTGGGTCTCTTCGCGTACAGCCCTTCCTTCGGCGGCGTTGGCTCGGGCGCCCGTGCCGGTGGGGTCGTTCCGATGGCCGCTGGACGGTGCTCCGCGAGTGGTGCGGCGGTTCGACCCGCCGCCGGAGCCGTGGCTGGCCGGCCACCGCGGCGTTGACCTGGCGGCGCAGGTTGGCGCCCCGGTGCGCGCGGCGGGCGCCGGCACCGTCCACTTCGCCGGCAGCGTGGCGGGCCGTGGCGTCGTCAGCGTCGCCCACCCCAACGGCCTACGCACCACCTACGAGCCCTTGAAACCGAGCGTCCGCACCGGGCAGGCGGTGGCGGCCGGCGACCAGATCGGCAAGCTGATCGCCGGCCACGCCGGCTGCCCGGTGGCGGCCTGCCTGCACTGGGGCCTGAGACGCGGCGAGGAGTACCTGGATCCGCTAGCTCTGCTGGGCCTGGGCCGGGTCCGCCTGCTGCCTTTGGACGCTTCCGCCCCGGCGGTGTGGGCAGCGGCAGTGCCTGTGTCGGTGCCGGTGGAGTCGGCGCCGGCGGTGGGCGGTGACTTTCGCCGGTTCGCCGGCGGTCGGGTTGCCCGCCCGGTCATTCACCCGGACAGCTGCTCCGCCGGGGTGGCCCGATGACCGGGGAGCGACCTGAAGCACCTGAGCTTCAGATCAGCGGGACGACGCCGGAGTCGGTCGCCGAGCCGGAGTGGAAAGCACGCGTCCGGATAGGCGTAGAGCGCTCCATGCGGCGGCGCGCCGCCCGCGCCGAGCAACGGCGGGTGCTGAACGCCCGCCGGAAGGCCGGCCTCCAGGCCCGCCACGCCACCCGCTGGGCCCGCCTCGACGCCGAGGACATGGACCCACCATGAGCGCGCTGGCGCCCGGACCGCGTGACCGGGACGTGCTGCTCGCGTTGGCGGCGGAGATGTCGTCGCATGGGCCGACGGCTGACCGTCGCCGACGTGTGGCCGGCGCCGGCGGCCGGGAATCGCGGCTGGGTGTTGGCGGCGGGCCGCCGGTTTGGCGTGCGAGCTCAGCGTTCTGGCGGTGGGCTGCCGGTTTGGCGTGCGAGCTTCAGCGGAGCTGGCGGTGGGCTGCCAGGCTGGCGTGCGAGCTCAGCGGAGCTGGCGCAGGAAGGCGGGCAGGCGCTCCGCCAGCCGGTCGTACTCGTCGCGGTGGTTGTAGATCTGCCCGCACAGCCTCAGCCACCCGCGGCCGTTCCAGGACATCACCCCGACGACTGCGGCCAGTTCCTCCTCGATGCGGTTGGCGAGCTCGGTCGCCGCCTCGAAGGTCGTCGCTACGCCGGCCGGCAGCGGAAGGATGCGCATCGCGACCTGCGGGGCGCCCGGGTCGGGCAGCTCCTCCGGGGACAGGCCGAGTGCGGCTCCCACGACCCGCTGGCCGTAGGCGGCCAGGTCGGCATTGTGTGTCCGCACCCGCTCCGCGCCCAGTGTCCGCAGCAGGAAGAGACCCGTGGGGGCGGCCAGCCAGGGCGTGTAGTCCAGCGTGCCCTGCCACTCCACCCGCGCCGGGTAGCCGCTGTCCTGCTCCCAGGAGATGGCCAGCGGGTCGATGCGTTCGCGCCAGCGCGGGGCGACGCTGAGCAGGGCGGTGCCGCGCGGGGCGTACGCCCACTTGTGCAGGTTGCCGATCCAGAAGTCGGCGCCGATCGTGTCGACCGACACGGGCAGCATGCCGGGTACGTGGGCGGCGTCGACGAGTAGCGGCACCTCCCGCTCGCGGGCGGCGGCAGCGATCTTCTCCACCGGGAAGAGGCGGGCCGTGGGCGACGAGATCTGGTCGACGACGAGCAGGCGGGTGCGGCCCGGCCGCAGGGCCTGGGCGACCGTCGCGGTGACCTCGTCGTCGCCGGCGTCGAGTGGCACGCCGACTGTGCGTACGGTGGCGCCGGTACGGCGGCATTCGCGCTCGGCGGTGAAGGCGATCGCGCCGTACCGGTGGTCGGTCATCAGCACCTCGTCGCCCGCGCGCAGCCCCACCGACTGGAGGACGATCGCCGCGCCGATGGTGGTGTTGCCGACCAGGCCGGCGCCCTGCGGGTCCGCGCCCAGGAAGGTGGCCAGGTGGCGGCGGGTGTGCGTGATCCGCTCGGGCAGGTCGCGGAAGTAGCGGATCGGGTTGGTCTCGCCCTCGTCGCGCAGCCGCTGCTGCGCCCGCTGCACGGCGATCGGCACGGCACCGCGCGCACCGTGGTTGAGGTATGCGAGCGCGGGGTCGAGCGAGAAGCCTTCCCGGATGCGGTCCCAGCCGACGTTAACACCCTCGACCACCGTGCCTCCCACGGCGCCAACCCTACGCGCCGGCTCGCCCGCCGCAGCGTGCCAATGGCTGATCCGTGGCCGCTGTCCGCGGCGACCCGTGCTGTGGGCGCGCAGCGCGGGGATGGGTTTGGGGCGCCAAAGGCCATTCGTGGCCGCGGGGATCCATGGCCCCACGACCAGGGCTGCGAGGCGGCAGGCGGCAGCTATGCGGTCCAATTGCCAATCCATGGCAGGCAACCTGAGCTGTGGGACGGCGGGCGGCAGCTAGGCGCGGGGATGGGCTTGGCGGTACGCGGCGCGGAGGCGCTCCACAGAGACGTGGGTGTAGATCTGGGTGCTGGACAGCGAGGCGTGGCCGAGCAGCTCCTGCACCGCCCGCAAGTCGGCGCCGCCTTCCAGCAAATGTGTCGCGGCGGAGTGGCGGAGGCCGTGCGGGCTGGTGTGTGGCAGGCCGGCGGCGCGGGCGTAGCCGCTCACGATGCGCCGCGCGATCGTGGGCTGGAGGCGGCCGCCGCGTGCGCCCAACAAGAGCGCGTCGCCGCTCGACGGGCCGGAAAGGGCGCCGCGGCCCAGGCGGAGCCAGTCATCGATCGCTTCCTCGGCTGGGAGTCCATAGGGGACGGAGCGTTCCTTGCCGCCCTTGCCCAGCACGCGCACCACCCGGCGGCCACGATCGACATCCGCTATGTCGAGGCCGCAGAGCTCGCTGACGCGGATGCCGGTGGCATACAGCAGCTCCAGCAGCGCGCGGTCGCGCAGCAGCACGGGGGAGGCCTCGTCGCCCGGGGCGCTGACCAGCGTCTCGGCCTGGTCGGCGCGGAGTACGGCCGGCAGGTCGCGGTGTGCCTTCGGGCTGGCGAGCTGGGCGCCGACGTCGGTGGTGAGCCGTCCGGCGCGGTGTGCCCAGGCGCTGAACGTGCGCGCGGAGGCGGCTCGCCGGGCCAGGGAGGTGCGGGCGGCGCCGAGCGTGCGGAGCTTTGCCAACCAGCTGCGCAGCACGGCGATGTCGATGTCGCCCGGCGTCGCGCACCCCATCAGCGCGGCGTGGTCGAGGAGCGAGACGACATCGCCGACATAGGCCCGGACCGTGTGCGCCGAGCGGTTGTCGACCTGGGCGAGGTGGTCCGCGAACTCGTCGACCGCGTCGCGCATCGGCTCGGGTAGGCCCTCGTGGATCGCCCGGATGCTGACGCTCTTTCGCTTCACACCGTCGACCGTGGAAGCCTGAGGCGTGGGGTGTCAAGGCACCGC
The DNA here is from genome assembly GCF_052068095.1 of Phytohabitans sp. LJ34. Taxonomy (NCBI): domain Bacteria; kingdom Bacillati; phylum Actinomycetota; class Actinomycetes; order Micromonosporales; family Micromonosporaceae; genus Phytohabitans; species Phytohabitans sp. LJ34. The sequence goes on from NZ_JBQHDG010000003.1 coordinate 346,675, forward strand.
GCCGGCCTTCTGCGCCTTTCGCGGCTGAGCGCCCCGCCGTTTGTCGCCAGCGGCGGCCAAGGCAGGCTCGCCCACATCGGCGGCGGCCGTCGCCGCACCCGCTCCAAGCTCAGAAGCACCCACCCCGACCGGAGACGCACCCGCCCCGAGCTCAGACGCACGCGCCCTGGGCCGAGACGCACGCGGTGCGGGCTCGGGCGCACGCGGCGCGGGCTCGGGCGCACGCTCCTGGGGCTTAGGCGCACTCGCCCTGGGCTCAGGCGCACCTATCCCCGGCTCAGACGGACCTGCCCCGGGCTCGGGCGCACCTGCCTCGGGGTCGGATGCGTCGGACTCGGGCGGAGCGGCCTGGACTGGCGGCTTGCTCGTCTTGGGGACGAGTCGATAGCCGCCGGCGCGGCGGGAGACGAAGCCTAGATCCTCCAGGAGGGTGAGCTTGCGCATCGCCGTGCGGATGTCGATGCCGGCCTTCGCCGCGATCTCGTCGGGGCTCGCGGTGCCGCGGCGCGGGACCCACTCCAGCACCATCGCGGCCTCGACGTCGAGGCCGTCATGGGGGCGCACGGGGCCGCGCGGGCGGGGCGCGAGGTCGCCGCCGATCTGGCCGATCTCTTCCATGACATGGGCAGCGCCGGTGACCAGCCGTACCTCGGGATGGTCGCGGAGCAGCTCGTGGCAGCCGACCGACATGGCGGAGGTGACCGGGCCGGGCACGACCATCGGGCGGCGACCGAGCGCGATCGCGCGCCGCAGTGTCTGGCTGGCGCCGCTGCGCGCGGAAGCCTCGACGACCACGGTGCCGCGGGTGGCGGCCGCGATCACGCGATTGCGGATCAGGAAGCGGTGACGGACCGGCACCGACCCGGGTGGCCACTCGCTGACCAGCAGGCCAGCCTCGGCGATGCGGTCGAAGAGGCCGGTGTTGCCCGACGGGTAGGGCTTGTCGACGCCGCAGGCGAGCACCGCCACGGTGAGCCCGCCGGCGTTGAGAGCGCCCCGGTGGGCGGCGGCGTCGATGCCGTGGGCGCCGCCGGAGACGATCGTCCACTCACGCTCGGCCAGCTCGTATGCCAGGGTGGTCGCCACGTGCTCGCCGTAGTGGGTGGAGGCCCGCGCGCCGACCACCGCGACCGACCGGTCGAGGGCCTCGTCGAGCCGGGGCGCGCCGCGCACCCACAGGCACAGCGGCGGTGCGACGTCGCGGTCGATGCGGTGCTCGGCGGGGCGGCCCAGCAGCAGCGTGAGGTCGCGGACGGGCTGCGGCCACTCGTCGTCTTCAGGGATCACGATGCGGGCGCCGAGCCGGTCGGCGCGTTCGAGGGCTGCCTCGGCGACCTCGTGCGGGTCGCCGGCACCCATCCGGGCCGCGGCCGCTCCGCGCAGTGCGTCGGGCACGTCACCCTCGACGAGCCGCTCCAGCGCGCGGAGCGGGCCGTTGGCGTTGACCATGCGGTGCACGGCCTCGTTGCCCGGCTCGATCAGCCAGTGCAGCGCGATCCGGGCCAGCCGCACTCGCTCATTCACAGAGACCTCCCTCATTTGGCTATGCCGGTGCGGAGCTGGGTCGCCTCGAGCACGTCATCGGAATCCGGCCGGTGGCGGCCGTCGATGTCGGCGATCGTCCAGGCGAGGCGGAGGATGCGGTCGAAGCCGCGTGCGGAGAGCGAGCCGTGGTCGAGGCGGGTGCGCAGTGCCTTGGTGTCGGCGGCCGGCAGGCGCCACGGCGGCCGCCGCAGCGCCGCGCCGGGCACGTCGGCGTTGGTGCGCCAGCCGTTTGCCGACCACCTCGCCGTCGCCGCCGCCCGCGCCTTGAGCACCCGGTCGGCCACCACCGCGGACGGCTCGCCGTCCGTCTCGGGCGCCATCAGCTCGGCGGCGCCCAACGGGTCGAGCGTCACCTGCACGTCGATCCGGTCGAGCAGGGGGCCGGAGAGGCGCCCGATGTAGCGGCGGCGGGCCGTCGGGCTGCACTCGCAGAACTGGTCACCAGATGGCTTTGCGCATGGGCAAGGGTTGGCCGCGAGCACCAGCTGAAAGCGTGCCGGGTATTCGGTAGCGCCGTCGGCCCGGCGCAGCAGGATGCGGCCGGTCTCCAGCGGCTGGCGCAGCGCGTCGAGGGCCCGGCTGGCGAACTCGGCGGCCTCGTCGATGAAAAGCACACCACCGTGTGAGAGCGACACGGCTCCTGGGCGGGCCAGCCCGGTGCCGCCGCCGACCAGGGCTTGGACGGTGGCGGTGTGGTGCGGGGCCTGGAAGGGGGGCCGGCGCAGCAACCGCCCGCCCGGCGGCAGCACGCCCGCGATCGAGTGCAGGGCGGTCACCGCCAGCGCGGCCTCGTCGTCGAGCTCGGGCAGGATCGATGGCAGGCGCTCGGCGAGCATGGTCTTGCCCGCCCCGGGCGGCCCCAGCAGGGCCACGTGGTGGCCACCCGCCGCAGCCACCTCGATGGCGCGCCGGCCCAGCGCCTGGCCCGCCACGTCGGCCAGGTCTGGACCGTCGGGCTCGGCCTCCGGCCCGCTATCGGGCGGGTCGAGCAGCGACGCGCCGTCACGCACGAACGCGACCAGGCGGTGCAGCGCGTCGACGGCCTTGACCTGCACGCCGGGCACCACGGCGGCCTCCGCCGCATTGCCGATCGGCACGACCACGCGGCTGACGCCGGCCTTGGCGGCCGCCGCCACCATGGGCAGCGCGCCGCGCACCGGACGGACGGTGCCGTCGAGGCCGAGCTCGCCGAAGATCGCCACCCCGTCGAACGCGGCCAGCGGCAGCTCGCCCGAACCGCCGAGCAGAACGACGGCGATGGCCAGATCGAAGGCCGAGCCGGTCTTGCGCATGCCGGCGGGCAGCAGGTTGACCGTGATGCGGCGGCTGGGCCAGCGCTGCCCCGAGTTGACGATCGCGGCGCGGACGCGGTCGCGGGCCTCGTTGAGCGCGGTGTCGGGCAGGCCGGAGAGCACCACCGCCGGCAGCCCGGGCGACAGGTCGGCCTCGACCTCGACGAGGTGGCCGGTGACACCAGTCAGCCCAACCGACAGCACCTTGGCGTAACTCATGATCGCGCCCGCTCTGCCGCGGCCGGCCACCGGTCTTTGCCCACGCCGTCGCCCTCGATCCGCGCGGCGGTGGGCGGCCACGGACCTTCGTCGGCGCTGCGCCTGTGGACGTGCCTGGCGCACTCGCTCATCAGAAGACTCCGCGCAGGTGCTCGACGCGCGCCGCGCCCCGCCGCTGCGGAAGCACCGACACCACGTCGAAGCGCACGTCGTGACCGTGCATGTCGTGCTCGTGCAGCCAGCGCACGGCGAGCCGGCGCAGGCGCCGCGCCTTGGCCGACACCACCGCGCCGGCCGGCGGCCCGAACTCGAGGCTGCGCCGTGTCTTTACCTCGCAGAAGACGATGTCGTCGCCGTCGCGCGCGACGATATCGATCTCACCGTCGGAGCACCGCCAATTGCGCTCGACGATCCGAATGCCCGCCTCGACCAGGTGGGCGACCGCGCGCCGCTCGCCGTACGCACCGACCGCCAATGTCGCCGTCGTCATGGGAACGAGCGTGTGGGGGGAGGGTGTGGGAGGGGAAGGCGCCCTTGATCGATGTGTGGACAGGTGTGTGGGCTGTGGAGAGCCGGACAATCATGCGGTGGGTGTGTTATGAGATCGGCGCGGTCAGCTCACCCGAGAAGCCGAGAAGCCGAGATCTGAGAAGCCAAAAGCCGAGAAGCCAAAAGCCGAGAAGCCGAAAGCCGACCCGGCTCAACGAACGGGCGCGTACGCGTACTCCCGCTGGACCCACTCCAACCACTCACCGTGCGGGCCGGTGCGGGCCAGGACTTCGACGGTGGCCCGGCCGCCCCGCCACGCGACGAGCGTGAGCAGCCCGACGGCCAGCACCCCGCGCGGGCCCGCCTCCGCCGGCCGCCCGGTGAACATCTCCGCGCCGCACTGCGAAGCCTCGTTCAGCACCACCGTGAGATCCCGCCGCGCCCCGCATTCGGCCAGGGTGAGCGCCAGGCGGCGGCGGTCGGCGTCGGACAGGTACATGAGCGCGTTCGACGTGAAGACGCACGGCACCGCACCGTTATCCACAGTGGACAGTACGCCGGGCAGTGCCGCCACCATCTCGCCGGCCACCAGCCGCGGGCGCGCGGCCGCCACCTCGGCCAGCGCGGCGTCGAGCCGGGCCAGCCGCTCGGTGTGCTCGGGCCAGACGCAGGCACGCAGCCACTCGGTGGCGTGCGGGTCGGCGGCGTCCACAGGGGACAGGTCGATGCCCACCCGGTCGGCGACCGCCACGTCGTTCGCGGCCGGCGACGGCCACCGCTCGCCGCGCACCTCGCAGCTCAACGCCAGCCCGCCGGCCGGCCCGTAGGACTCGACGCGGTCGCCGTGGCGGTACTCGCAGGTGTACCGATCGCTGATCAACAGCAGCCCCGCGCTGGTCCCGAGCTCGACGAGCGCGAGTGGCCGGCCAGCCACACCCGCGGCGCGGCCGAAGGCCGGCCGCAGCAGCGCCGCGCGCCGCGCCTCGTTCGTTTGGGTCGTCCTCGTCGCGCAGAGGGCGGTGAGATCGTCGCGGTGCGCCGCCACGAGGTCCACGAGCGCCGCCGGCAGCCCGCTGTCCACGTCACGCGAGCCACCGAGCGTCGGCAGGTACGCCACGAGCGGGTGATCCCGCGCCACCGTGCGCAGGAGGTACTGCACCGCGGCGAAGAACAGGATCGGCCGCCGCTGGTCCGGTGGTGCGGCGAGGAGCGGCTCGGCGAGCTCCGGCTGGTCGGCGACGGCCGCGGAGAGCCGTTCGTACCGGGGAGAGTGCCCGCGAAACTCTTTGTGGGCGAAATGCCGGAACGTCCGGATCAGCAGTCCCGCATCCGCCGCTTTCATGCCGGGATCGTGCCCGCCCGGGGCCGGTGGCGCAGCGACGCCGATCACAAGAGTTTGCCCGCTTTGCGAAGGTGGCCTAATCGCGCCAGGTCGCATACCGTGCGCCCGTGAGCGGGAGTCGCGAGGCTACGGGCCTTGACCACGACGGCGGACGAGCGCCGAGTGACGGAGCGGGGTAGGCGTGAGCGGGAGTCGCGAGGCTACGGGCCTTGACCACGACGGCGGACGAGCGCCGAGTGACGGAGCGGGGTAGGCGTGAGCGGGAGTCGCGAGGCTACGGGCCTTGACCACGACGGCGGACGAGCGCCGAGTGACGGAGCGGGGTAGGCATGGACCCACAACGGAACGCTCCCGACCAGGCCGATCGCGGCTGGTACGACCGCCGGCACGGCGAGCCGGAGTGGGAGGGCTACCGCCTGCCCGGCCCGCGCGGTGCGGGGGAGTCGCTGGAGGCCGACCCACTCTCGGGTGGTCCACGCGCCGCGGCACAGCCCGCCTACGACCAGCAGCACGCCGCGCCGCAGCCCGCTTACGACCAGCAGCACGCCCCGCCGCAGGCCGCCTACGACCAGCAGCACGCTCCGCCGCAGGCCGCCTATGACCAGCAGAGTGGCTACAACCCACTGGCGGCGCCGGCGATGGAGGTGCCCGCTTACGGGGGCCCGCCGGTGCCGGCGCCGGCAGCTGTGCCGCAGGTCCCGCCGCCGCCACCGGGCTACCAGTCGTTCGAGGAGCCGACTGGCGCTGTGCCGCCGGTCACGCCCCGTGCGGAGGCCGAGTCGATCGAGACCCAGCGCTTCCAGACCGCGCCGGCCGCGGCCCAGCACTTCCACACCGAGGCGATCGACCGGGCCGCGCTGCGCCGCCCGGCGGCGCCGGCCCCAGACGGGGTGTATCGGACGAAGCGGCCGGCGGCGGGCATCGTCTTCGCGGTCCTCGCGGTCGTGTTCGAGATCCCGGCGCTGCGCCTGCTCGGGGACGCCGCGATCGGTGGGCCCGTGGTGGCTTCCGGCGTGGTGGCGGGCACGTTCCTGGTGGCCGGGCTGCCGCTCGTCGCGCTCGGCCTTTATGCCCTGGTCACGGGCGCCAATCGGCTGCCCAGCGACGGCGGTGGTGGCGCACAGGCGTGGCTGCGGCCGCCGACCGCCTACCTGCCGGTCGGCCTGGTCCTCCTGGTCGCGGCCGCGCTCGCGGCCTGACAGCAAACCCAAAGCCCCGACGTCCGGCCCGAGAGCGGGACGGCACACCCGGGAGCCGGACGGCACACCCGAGAGCCGGACGTCCGGCCCGAGAGCCGGACCGCACACCCGGGAGCCGGACGGCACACCCGAGAGCCGGACGTCCGGCCCGAGAGCCAGACAGCACACCCGAGAGCCAAGACAGCACCCAAAGCTAGACGGCAAACCCACAGCCGCGGTCTGGTCTTGCGCCGCGGACGTGGCAGCGGGGGTCGGGGGTTTCGGCTCGCCCGGCGAGCCGCCGGCCGCCGCGGTCTCCGGCGGGAGCGGCGGTCCGCAGGTGACGCGGACCCGGGACATGGGCTAGGCGGTGGAGCCGGCGGCGGCGATCCAGACGCGGGCCAGGAGCACACGCTTGGTCCCGGCCCGCCGGACGACCGAGCGGAGTGAGGCGTACACTGGTCGACTGGCGACCGCCTCAAGGCGGCCGACCTCGCGCGCCCTCCCCACGGCTCCGTCCATGGGGCGACGGTCCCCTGGTCCCGAAGCATTTCGGGCCCACCCTGGCCGGCGACCAGGCGCCAGGACGCCTGACCGACCGGTCAAGCGTGACAACCAGGGAACATACGAGGAGCACCCCACCATGGCCGTAGTGACCATGCGCCAGCTGCTGGAGAGCGGTGTCCACTTCGGGCACCAGACTCGTCGCTGGAACCCGAAGATGAAGCGGTTCATCTTCACCGAGCGCAACGGTATCTACATCATCGACCTCCGCCAGACGCTCGACTACATCGAGAAGGCGTACGACTTCGTGCGCAACACGGTGGCCGAGGGCGGCAGCATCCTCTTCGTCGGCACGAAGAAGCAGGCCCAGGAGGCGATCGCCGAGCAGGCGACGCGGGTCGGCCAGCCGTACGTCAACCACCGCTGGCTGGGTGGCATGCTGACCAACTTCCAGACGGTGTACAAGCGGCTTCAGCGCATGAAGGAGCTGGAGTCGCTCGACCTGACCGGCACCGCCGCGGGGTACACGAAGAAGGAGACGCTCCAGCTGTCCCGCGAGAAGGACAAGCTGAGCCGCACGCTCGGTGGCCTGCGCGACATGCAGAAGGTGCCGGCCGCGATCTGGGTCGTCGACACCAAGAAGGAGCACATCGCCGTCGACGAGGCCCGCAAGCTGGGCATCCCGGTGATCGCGGTGCTCGACACCAACTGCGACCCGGACGAGGTCGACTTCCCGATCCCGGGTAACGACGACGCGATCCGCTCCGCCGAGCTGCTCACCAAGGTCGTCGCCACGGCCGTCGCCGACGGTTTGATCGCCCGCTCCGGCCGTGCCACCCGCAGTGGCGCCGAGGAGAAGCCCGAGCCCGGTGTGGTCGGCGCCGACGAGCCGCTGCCCGAGTGGGAGCGCGAGCTGCTCGAAGACACCGAGAAGAAGGCGGACGAGCCGGCACCGGCCGCCGCCGCGCCCGCACCGGCCGCCGCCGCCGAGCCGGCACCGGCCGCCGCCGCCGAGCCGGCACCGGCTGCCGCCGCCGAGCCCGCACCGGCCGCCGCCGAGTAGGACCGCAAGCCAGTCGACAACCACGACCCAAAGAGAGAGTCATGGCCAACTTCACCGCCGCGGACGTCAAGAAGCTCCGCGACCTCACTGGCGCCGGCATGATGGACGCCAAGAAGGCGCTCGACGAGGCGGAGGGCGACTTCGACAAGGCTGTCGAGGTCCTGCGCATCAAGGGCGCCAAGGACGTGGGCAAGCGGGCCGGGCGCACCGCCGCCAACGGCCTGGTGGCCCACTCCGGCAAGGCGCTGCTCGAGCTCAACTGCGAGACCGACTTCGTCGCCAAGAACGCCGACTTCGTCGCGCTGGCCCAGCGCCTGGTCGAGCACGGTGACCAGGCGGGTCTGACCACCGCCGAGGAGCTGCTCTCCTCGACGCTGGCCGACGGGCAGACCGTCGCCGACGCGGTGCAGGACCTGTCCGCCAAGATCGGCGAAAAGCTGGTGCTCAACCGCTACGGCGTGGTCGGTGGCACCGCCGCCGTCTACCTGCACCGCAAGAGCCAGGACCTGCCGCCGGCGGTCGGCGTGCTGGTGGAGTACACCGGCAAGACCGACGAGGCGGGCGACGCCGACGCGCGTGGCGTGGCGATGCAGATCGCCGCGATGCGCCCGAAGTACCTGACCCGCGAGGAGGTGCCGGCCGACGTCGTGGAGTCGGAGCGCCGCATCGCCGAGCAGACCGCGCGCGAGGAGGGCAAGCCGGAAGCGGCGCTGCCCAAGATCGTCGACGGTCGGGTCAACGCCTTCTTCAAGGACTTCGTCCTGCTGGAGCAGGCGTCGGTCGCCGACAACAAGAAGTCGGTCAAGCAGGTGCTGGGTGAGGCCGGCATCGAGGTGACCCGCTTCGTGCGCTTCGAGGTCGGCCAGGCCTGATCGGCCGGCCAGCAGCGCCAGTACAAGATCGAACAGCCGAGGAGGCCGCCCGTGTACGTGACCGTCACGGCGGCCTCCTTGTCACGTAGTGTGAGCGGCAACACCGGCGACGCCGGCGGGCGTCACAAGAGCATCACCAGCACCACAGCCAACGACGGCGGAAGGCGGACCGGATGACGCAGACGGTGGCGGGCGAGCCCGCGACGATGGACGATCCGACCGCACCGCCCCCCGGGCGGGCGCGCCGGGTGGTGCTCAAGCTCTCCGGTGAGGTCTTCGGCGGTGGCGCGGTCGGCGTCGACCCCGACGTCGTGCAGGCTGTGGCCCGGCAGATCGCGACCGTGGTGCGCCGGGGCGTGCAGGTCTCCGTGGTGGTCGGCGGCGGAAACTTCTTCCGCGGCGCCGAGCTGCAAAAGCGCGGCATGGATCGGGCGCGCGCCGACTACATGGGCATGCTCGGCACGGTGATGAACTGCCTCGCTCTCCAGGACTTCCTGGAGAAGGAGGGCATAGAGACGCGGGTGCAGACCGCGATCACCATGGCGCAGGTGGCCGAGCCGTACATCCCGCTGCGCGCCATCCGCCACCTGGAGAAGGGGCGGGTCGTGATCTTCGGTGCCGGCGCCGGCATGCCGTACTTCTCCACCGACACCGTCGCCGCCCAGCGGGCCCTGGAGATCCGCGCCGATGTCGTGCTGATGAGCAAGAACGGCGTCGACGGCGTCTACACCGCGGACCCCCGCACCGACCCCACCGCGGTCAAGCTCGACGCGATCACCTTCGACGAGACGCTGAGCCGGGGCCTGCGGGTCGCCGACGCCGCCGCGTTCAGCCTGTGCCGTGACAACGGGCTGCCGATGCTGGTGTTCGGCGCCGAGGGTGACGACACGATCGTGAAGGCCGTAGGTGGCGAGCGCATCGGCACTCTGATCACTGCTAACTAGCCGGATCACTTAGAAGGGAGGCGACGGGGCAGGTGATCGACGACACCCTCCTCGAGGCCGAGGAAAAGATGGAGCGCGCGGTAGAGCACGCCAAGGAGGAGTTCGCGGCGATCCGCACCGGGCGCGCCAACGCGGCGATGTTCTCCAAGATCATCATTGACTACTACGGCAGCCCAACCCCCCTGACCCAGATGGCCTCGGTGGGCACCCCCGAGCCGCGCATGGCCATCATCAAGCCGTACGACGCGTCGCAGCTCGGCGCGATGGAGAAGGCGATCCGCGACTCCGACCTGGGCGTCAACCCCAACAACGAGGGCACCCAGCTGCGCATCCTGCTGCCGCAGATGACCGAGGAGCGCCGCCGCGACATGATCAAGGTGGCCCGCCACAAGGGCGAGGAAGCCAAGGTCGCGATCCGCAACGTGCGGCGTAAGGCCAAGGAAGAGCTGGACCGCATCGTCAAGGACGGCGAGGCCGGCGAAGACGAGGGACGCCGCGCGGAGAAGGACCTCGACGACACCACCCACCGGTACGTGACGCACGTCGACGAGCTCGTCAAGCACAAGGAAACAGAGTTGCTCGAGGTCTGATGTCGCAACTCGACCCCTACGGCAACCAGACGCCCAACCGGGCACCCGACGAGTGGGTGCCGGACCCCTGGCTGGACCAGCCCGACCGCGAACCAGCCGGCGAATGGCCGAACCGCAACGGGCACGTCGACGAGCCGTACACGGGGTCGGGTGACCTCTCCTATTCGGAGGGCGAGGCCCAGACGGCGGCGTACCCGCAGGTGCGACCCCGGACACAGGAGGAGCCCGAGCCAGTGCGTCCACGGCGCCCGGGTCCGGGAAAGCGGCGGGCGACCGGCCGGGCGGGGCGCAACCTGCCCGCGGCGATCGGCGTCGGGCTGACGCTCGGGGCCGTGGTCATCGCGTCGCTGTTCGTGTGGCGCCCGGCGTTTCTGGGTGTGATCGTGCTCGCCCTCGGCGTCGCGATCTGGGAGATGAGCCGCGCGGTGCGCGCCGTGGGCGCGCATCCGCCGGCCGTGCCGCTCGCCGCGGGCGGCCTGGTCATGATCGGCATGGCCTGGTACGCCGGTGAGGACGCCCTGCTGCTCGGCTTCGTGGTCACGCTCCTGGCGACGCTCGTGTGGCGGCTCGCCGACGGCCTCTCCGGCTACGGGAAAGACATCTCCGCGGCCGTCCTCATCGCGGTGTACGTGCCATTTCTCGGTGGCTTCGCCGCGCTGCTGGCCGAGCCCGAAAACGGGGCGGTCCGCGTGATCGTCACCCTCGCCGCCGTGGTGCTCTCCGACACCGGTGGGTACGCGGCCGGCGTGTTCTTCGGCAAGCACGCCATGGCGCCCACGATCAGCCCCAAAAAGTCCTGGGAGGGGCTGGCCGGCTCGCTGGTGGCCACGGCCGTGGGCAGCGCCATCTTGCTGTACGTGCTGCTCGACGTCGAGCCGTGGTGGGGCGCCGTGTTCGGGCTGGCACTCTCCGTGGTGTCGGTGCTCGGCGACCTGGCCGAGTCGATGCTCAAGCGCGACCTCGGCATCAAGGACATGAGCAACCTCCTGCCCGGCCACGGCGGCCTCATGGACCGTCTTGACTCGATCCTCTTCGCACTGCCGACCGCGTATCTGCTGCTGGCCGTCTTCACGTGACACGAGTCCGCGCCAAATGCGGGCGCATGGGAGACTGGACGAGCTATGACTAGCCTGCCCGTTCTCCCGCTCAGTCCCGCCGCCGTGGGGCGCCGCCCCGCATTGCCCCCGCGACACCTCGCCGACCTCGACCTCGCGGGCCGGCAGGCGCTGGTGGCGGAGCTGGGCGAGCCGGCGTTCCGGGCCAAGCAGCTGTCCACCCACTACTTCGGCCGCCTGGTGCGCGACCCCGCGCAGATGACCGACCTGCCCGCCGCCACTCGCGACCGGCTGGCCGAGGCGCTGATGCCGCGCCTGCTCACGCCGGTGCGCGAGATGGCCTGTGACGACGGCGCCACACGCAAGGCACTGTGGCGGCTGCACGACGGCTCGCTGGTCGAGAGCGTGCTGATGGGCTACCCCGACCGCGTCACCGTCTGTATCTCCAGCCAGGCCGGCTGCGGCATGGCCTGCCCGTTCTGCGCGACCGGTCAGGCCGGCCTCACGCGCAACCTGTCGACCGCCGAGATCGTCGACCAGGCCGTCTACCTGGCGGGCGTGGCCGCCTCCGGGGCGGTCGCCGGCTCGCCGCCGCGGCTGTCACACGTGGTGTTCATGGGCATGGGCGAGCCGCTGGCAAACTACTCTCGGGTGGTCGACGCGGTCCGGCGGCTGTGCGCGCCGGCGCCGGAGGGCCTGGGGCTCTCCCAGCGCCATGTGACGGTCTCCACGGTCGGGCTCGTGCCGGCGATGCGTAGGCTGGCCGGAGAGGGACTCTCCGTAACCCTTGCGCTGTCGTTGCACGCGCCCGATGATGAGCTGCGCGACGAACTCGTGCCCGTCAACCAACGCTGGAAGGTCGCTGAGGTGCTTGACGCCGCGTGGGATTACGCCTCCCGCACGGGTCGCCGCGTGTCTGTCGAATACGCGATGATCAGGGATGTGAACGACCAGCCGTGGCGAGCCGACCTGCTGGGGCGGCTGCTCGCCGGGCGGCTGGCCCATGTAAATCTCATCCCGCTCAACCCGACACCGGGCAGCCGTTGGGATGCGAGCCCGAAGCCGGTCGAGCGGGAGTTCGTCCGGCGGTTGCGCGAGGCCGGAGTTTCGACCACAGTGCGTGACACGCGGGGTCGTGAAATTGACGGCGCGTGCGGACAGCTGGCCGCCAGCGAGACCAGCAGTGCGGACGGAAGGTGACATAGGTGGCTAGTCAGGGTCAGCGGTTCCGGCGCCGGGCGCTGCGTCGCGGTTACAAGGTCGACGAGGTGGATGCCTTCCTCGACCGTGTGGAGGCGACCCTGGCGGGCGACCAGGTAGGCGCGCCGGTCGCCTCCCAGGAGGTCCACGATGTCGTCTTCCGGGTCCGCTTCGGCGGCTACGACGAGTGGCAGGTCGACCTGCACCTCGACCGCGTCGAGCGGCAGCTCGCCGAGCTGGAGGAGCGCGGCGGTTACGGCCGTGGCCCCGACCGCCTCGGCCCGCCCGACCGCCTCGCCGGCGCAGACCGGATGGGCCCGCCCGACCGCATGGGTCCGCCCGACCGGATGGGCCCCCCGGATCGCATGGGCCCGCCCGACCGCATGGGTGGCGGCCCGATGACGGAGCGTATCGGCCCGCCGATCCGCGACGACCGCATGCCCCCCGGCGGCCCACCCATGCCCCAGCGGCCGATGCCCGCCCAGGCCAGCCCCTCCCGCGACCCGTATGGGCGCTACGAGGACCAGGGCGGCTACGACCAGGGTGGCTACGACCAGGGCGGCGGCTACGGTGGCGGTGGCTTTGACGGCCCGCCCGGCCGGGGTGGTTTCGACGCTCCGCCCGGCCGCGGTGGCTTTGACGGCCCGCCGGGTCGCGGTGGTTTCGACGCTCCGCCCGGCCGCGGTGGCTTTGACGGCCCGCCCGGCCGCGGTGGTTTCGACGGCCCGCCCGGCCGTGACGGCTTCGACGGCCCGCCCACCGGCGGCTTCAACACGCCCAGTGGCGGCTTCGGCGCTCCATCCGACGGGCGATACGGCGACGACCGCTTCGACGGCTTCGCCGAGCCCGGTCGGCACGGCAAGGCCGATATGACCGCGGAGATGCGCCTCGGCGGCCCACCCGTGGGCGGCCCCCCACCGGGGATGGCCGGCCTGCCCCCGGAGTTGCAGCGGATCGACCAGCTGCGGCGGGGCTTCCAGGTGCGGCGGTTCGGCAGCGGCTACGACCCGGCCCAGGTCGACCGCCTCTTCGAGGGCATCTTCAACGCGGCGACCGGGCGCGGCCCGATGCCGATGAACCCCAACGAGATCGACCGGGCGCAGTTCGGCCTGGTGCCCGGCGGTTACTTCGAGGCCGAGGTGGACGCCGCCCTCAAGGAGGTCAAGGACATCCTGCGCGGGCAGTGAGGGCGGGATTCTTATTGCCCCGGTCTGCGGGCTCGGTTAGGGGCGCCGCGGCCTCAAAAACTCGGTTCAAAAGCAGACTTGGGCTACCGCGATGTCCGTCGTGGTCCAGACCGCTGCGCGGGGCCCCCGGGGAAACGCGGAGCGCAGCGGAGCGTTTTCTTGGGGTGCATTTCCCGCGGCCTCACCCGTCCGCCGCTGGTCACGCTCACCCCGGAGCGCACCGAGTGCGGTCGGCATCTGTCCACAATGTCCCTCGCTGAGGCGCGGGTCGGCTCCCCGTTCGGGTGGACGACGGTATAGGCATGGCTCGTGCTTCGTGCGCTGGCTGCGGCTTCGGGGGTTGGCCGGCCGGCGGATCGCCGGTCCACCTTCTCACTGGTTGGGGATGTGGCTCGGCATGCGGGCGGTGCCATGATCGTCACCCGATAAGGCTGTGACACGCCGAGGAGCACGCCCCTATCGGGCTAACGATCATGAGATGCGCCCGCCGCAGTCGGGCATCTCCCATGTGGCGGGACGAGCGGGTCAGGATGTGGAAGGGTCGTGATCGTTAGCCCAGAACCCGTGTGACACGCCGGCAAGAACGCGGGTTCTGGGCTAACGATCACGAAGCGCGGTGGATGCCGGCGCCTACGGAGCCTGCTTGGCCGACCCCAAGCCGGCCAAACCGCGAACCAGAGCGAAAGGGGCGCTAGGAGCGGAGGCCGTTGCGGCGGAGCACCACGTCGACGACGAGGACCAGGGCGAGGCCGGCGGCGATCACGACGAGGAAGACGTCTTCCGTGCGGCCGGTGTGGTTGCCGATCAGCATGGTCAGCAGCACAATGATCGTCAACACCGCGCCGATGCGGGAAGCCTTGCGCCCGCCCGGCTTGCGCTGGTCCGGTGAGGTTACCGGCTCGCTACCCGCCACCTTCGGTCCTTCCCTCGAACTGATCCGCGGCCAAGTCTGGCATGCGCCGGAATGCCGCCCCGCGCCGGGATCGGGCCGCGCGCCCGATAACCTCGACTGCGGGCGTCAAGACCGAGTGGAGGCAGTGCGGTGCGAGTGACGGGTACGGGGCACGCGAGCATGCGGATCGACACGGCCGCGGGCAGCATCCTGTGCGACCCGTGGGTCAACCCGGCCTACTTCGCTTCGTGGTTTCCCTTCCCGGACAATTCACTGCTCGACTGGGAGAGCCTCGGGCAGACCGACTACCTGTACGTCTCTCACCTGCACCGCGACCACTTCGACGCCGAGCACCTCAGGCGCTTCATCTCGAAGAAGGCGACGGTGCTGCTGCCGGACTACCCGACCAGCGAGCTCGAAGACCAGCTGCGCGAGCTGGGCTTCACGAGCTTCATCGAGACGAAGACCAACGAGGTGATCGAGCTCGACGGTGGCCTCAAGGTGATGATCCAGGCGCTGACGTCGCCGACCGACGGGCCGATTGGTGACTCGTCGCTGTGGGTGGAGTACGACGGGGTGCGGCTGCTCAACCAGAACGACGCGCGGCCCACCGACCTGTCCACGTTCGCGGAGTTGGGGCACGTGCACGCGCACATGCTCCAGTTTTCCGGCGCGATCTGGTATCCGATGGTGTACGAGCTGCCGCAGACGGCGAAGACCGCGTTCGGCAAGCAGAAGCGTGACCGGCAGTTCGACCGCACGTTCCGCTACATCGACGACCTCAAGGCCTCGCACGTCTTCCCGATCGCCGGGCCGCCGTGCTTCCTGGATGACGAGCTGTGGCAGTTCAACGACATCTTCGGTGACGAGGGCAACATCTTCCCGGACCAGTCGGTGTTCATCCGCGAGTACGCCAAGGTGGGCGGTAGCAACGGTGTGGTGCTGTTGCCGGGCTCGGTCTCGGAGCTGACCACCGAGGAGTGCGTCACCACGCACCCGACCGATGTGGACGAGTACTTCGCCAACAAGGCGGCCCACCTGGAGGAGATGCGGGAGCGCAAGCGCCCGGTCATCGAGGCGGAGAAGAAGACCTGGCGGCACCCCGAGATCGACGTGCTCAAGGAGATGAAGCGGATCATCGAGCCGCTCCTCGACGAGTCGATCTACCTGGCCAAGGGGGTGGGCGGGCCGGTCCGCTTCGACCTGGTCGGCTACGACGGCGAGGCGGTCGAGTCGATCGTGGTCGACTTCCCCAACGGGCAGGTCCGGCCGTACGGCGACGAGAAGGTCCGCTACCGCTTCCGCACCGAGCGGGCCCTGGTCGAGCACCTGCTGCACATCGGCGAGGTCGACTGGGTCAACTCGCTGTTCCTGTCCTGCCGCTTCTCCGCCGCCCGCATCGGCCAGTACAACGAGTTCGTCTACGCCTTCTTCAAGTGCCTGTCGGAAGAGCGGCTCCAGTACGCCGAGGGCTGGTACGACGAGCACTTCCAAAACGCCGACAAGGAGGACGTCCGGCTCGGCGAGTGGGTGGTGCAGCGGCGCTGCCCGCACCTCAAGGCCGACCTCACCCGCTTCGGCATCGTGGAGGGCAACCAGCTCACCTGCCAGCTGCACGGGTGGAAGTTCGACCTGGCCAGCGGGCGGTGCCTGACGAGCGTGGGTCACCAGATCCGGGCGAGCAAAGCCGCCAGCCAATCGGAGTAATCTCCTGCCGATCTTGCCCGACCTGAGGTACAAAAGGGACATTTAGTCCCACCTCGGGAGGGCAGGTGAGGGCCGTGCTCGGTCTCGTCGCCGTGTTGATGACCATCGCGGTGCCCCTGGCCGCGCCAGCGCCCCCACAAGAGCCCACGCCACCCGCCGGCCAGGCGCAGCCACCACCCGCCGGCGACGGTGTCTACATTGTCGTGACCAACGGCACCGTCCAGGCCGAAGCGGTCGCCGACCGGTACGGGGTGACCGCCCGCCACACTTACCAGAGCGCCGTCCACGGCTTCTCCGCCGCGATGACCGCCGACCAGGCCGCCTCGATCCTGCGCGACCCCGCCGTGTCCTACGTGCAGCGCAACATAGGGCACCGCGTCACCGACACCCAGGCGCAGCCGCCGTCGTGGGGCCTCGACCGGGTGGACCAGCGGGCGCTGCCGCTCGACGAGTCGTACACCTACCCGAACGACGCGCCCACCGTGCACGCGTACGTGGTCGACACCGGCGTGCGCACCACCCACGCCGACTTCGGTGGGCGGGCCGAGAGCGGGTTCGACGCGATCGACGGCGGCCTGGCCGACGACTGCCACGGCCACGGCACCCATGTGGCGGGCACGATCGCCGGCACCGCGCACGGTGTGGCCAAGGCCGCGCGGGTCGTCGCGGTCCGCGTGCTCGACTGCGCCGGCAGCGGCACCACCGAGACCGTGCTCGCCGGCGTCGACTGGCTGGCCGCACACGCCCAAAAGCCCGCGGTCGCCAACATGAGCCTCGGCGGCGGCCCCGATCCCGCACTCGACGACGGCGTGCGGCGGGCGATCGCCAGCGGCGTCACCTTCGCGCTGTCGGCCGGCAACGGGCTGGGCGGCGCGCCCCGGCCGGCCTGCGACCAGTCACCGGCGCGGGTCGCGGAGGCGCTCACGGTATCGGCCACCGACCGCGAGGACAGCCGCGCGCCGTGGGCCAACACCGGCGGTTGCGTCGACCTGTTCGCGCCGGGCGTCTCGATCGTCTCCGCCTGGAACGCCGCCGACGACGCCACCCGTCCCCTCAGCGGCACCTCGATGGCGGCACCGCACGTGACCGGCGCCGCCGCCCTCTACCTACAGGAACACCCCGAGGCGACCCCGCCCGAGGTGGCGGCCGCGGTGGTCGCCGCCGCCACGCCCGGCACGGTGCGAGACCCGCTGGAGGGCACGCCCAACCTGCTCCTCTACATCGGCGACGCCGTCCCGGCCTGCCCGCCGCCGACCCCGGACCCGTCCCCGTCACCCACGCCGTCGCCCGAACCCACGGACACTCCTTCTCCGGCGCCATCGGCCACCTGAAACAGACATTTCCCGGGTCCGCGTCAGCGGCGGGCCGCCGCTCCCGCCGGAGAACGCGGCGGCCGGCGGCTCGCCAGGGCGAGCCGAAATCCCCGGCCCCCGCTGCCATGTCCGCGGCGCAAGACCAACGGCGCGGACGGGTGAGGGCGCCGGAGCAACGGTCTGGACCCAATGCCACTCACCCCAAGTAGATCAAGGCATTGACCTGGACATGTCGAGGCGCGGGTGACAGGACAGGCAAGGGCCCACGGCCCTGCATGGACTTCCTGCCCGTACAGGGTGGGCCGGCCACCGTCTGTGACGCGGCGGCGGCGGTTACTCAGGGCGACGAAGGCCCCGATCTCCCACCGCCCGTTCGGCAACAGGCATTGTGGACAAACACCGCTGCACCGCGTGGCGCGGGCCGCGCCTCCGCCGGAGGCAAGAAGGCGTGACCGCGAGGGTGAGCGTGACCAACAGCGGACGTGTGAGGCCGCGGGAAATGCACCCCAGGAAAACGCTCCGCTGCGCTCCACGTTTCCCCGGGGGCCCCGCGCAGCGGTCTGGACCACCGCGGACATCGCGGTAGCTCAAATCTCGGTTATGAGGCGTGGCCCAGGTCGCGGAGGATGCGGAGTGCGGCGTTGTGGCCGGCGGCGCCGATCACGCTGCCGGCGGGGAAGCAGCCGGCGCTGCCCGCGTACACGCCGTCGACGCCCGTCGCGTAGGGCATGCGGTCGGTGAAGGACACCGTGTTGTCGACGTGGTGGATGTGCCCGCCGGTGATGCCGAAATGCCGCTCGATGCCGGCCGGTGTCAGCGGAAACGCGTCGGCCACGAGCGTCGAGGTACCCGGCGCGTACGAGTCGCAGATGGACAGCAGGTGGTCCACATAGGACGGCAGCTCGTCGTCCGTCAGTGTGGCCGGCACCGACTGCACGAAGAGCGCCGACGAGTGGTGCCCGCCCTCGTCCCGCAGCGACGGGTCCACTGTGGTGTGCACGTACCACTCGATGGTCGGCTCGGCCGGCAGCCGCCCCTCCACCACGTCCGTCCACATCGCACGGAGCGAGGCCATCGGTGAGTCCTGGTAGGGAAGCAGGTGGATCGTCGCGCCGAAAGGGCTTGGCGCGCTCGGTGGCAGGCAGGGAAAGCGGGGCAGTCCGGAGAGCGCCATGTTGACCTTCAGCGTGGTGCCGGGGCGCTGGACCGCCGCCATCCGCGCGGTCAGCTCCACCGGCAGCGCGCCGGCGGGCATCAGGTCGATCAGCCGGTACGGGTCGCACGCGCCCAGCACGACCTTCGCGGCCACCGCTCGCCCGTCGTCCAGCACCACCCCCGCGGCCGCGCCGCCGTCGAGGACGATCTCCTGCACGGTGGTACCCGTGAAGAGCTGTGCCCCGGCGGCACGCGCCGCGTCGGCGAAGGTCCGCGAGACGGTGCCCATGCCGCCCTTGGCGATCATCCAGGTGCCGTCGGCGCCGGGGAGCCGGCACATGTTGTGCACCAGGAAGTTGTGGCCCGTGCCGGGGTCGTCCGGGCCGGCGTTGAGACCGGAGAGGCCGTCGGTGACCGCGTACATGGAGACGAGCAGCTCCGACCGGAAGTCGAAGCGGGCCAGGTAGTCGGCGACCGAGCCGCGCACCAGGTCGACGAAGGTCTGCCGGAGCGCGGGCCGGATGTAGCGCTCGGCGGTCTCCTCCACGGGCAGTGGCTCGGCCAGCCACGCCGGGCCGAGGTCGTCGCGGAGGGCCCCGATCTCGGCCTGCATCGCGTCGTCCGCCGCCACGTCCTCGGGCGAGAAGAAGCGCGTCATCTGCGCGCGGGTCGCCTCGCGGTCGGTGCCGAAGAGCAGGTACGCGTCACCGCGCGTGGGCAGGAAGTAGTGCGGGTCGCGGCGGAGCACCGGGATGTCCACGTCGAGCGCCTTGAGCAGCTCGGGCGGCATGAGACCCAGCAGGTACGAGCCGGTGGAGTGGCCCAGCCCCGGCACCCGGGGAAAGGGGTGCTCGGTGCGCGCCGCGCCGCCGAGCACGCCGGCCGCCTCCAGCACCACCACGTCGAGGCCGGCCCGGGCCAGCAGGACCGCCGAGACGAGTCCGTTGTGTCCGGCTCCGACAATCACCACGTCCGCGCGTTCAGGCACCATGCCCATGCACGTTAGTCGGGTAGAGCGCCGACCTGGCTGAGGAACTGGACGATCTCGGCCTCGAAGAGCGCCTCCGGGTCGGTCAGCGCCCAGCGCAGCTGCTGGAAGACCTCCATCGCGACCATGCCGTAGAGCCGCGCCCAACCGGACAGGAACGTGTACGCGACCTCGATCGGCAGGTCGCCGTGTGCCTCGCGCAGCGGGCCGAGGTGGGGGCCGAGGTGCTCCAGCATGTACTCGCGCGGGGGCGTCGGCCACGGCTGGCGCTGCCACAGCCGGAGAAACGCCTCCAGGTAGGGGCGGCCGAGGTCGGCGCCCGGGTCGTCCGGCAGGCACTCGAGACCGAGGTGGCCGACGCCTGGGACCGGCGCGCCGAAGACCAGGCCGAACTCGACCGGGTGGCCGACCGCCCAGGCGCGGTACGCGCGGGCCATCGCGGCGAGCTGCCGGCCGGGGTCGTCGCCCGCCGCCTCGCTGGCCGCGGCCACCACGCCCGCGACCTCCTCCATCAGGTCTTCGGCGAGTGCGAGGACCAGCGCTTCGAGGCTGGGGAAGTAGCGGTAGATGGCCGGCGCGGTCATGCCCATGTCGCGGGCGATCTGGCGCAGTGAGATGGCCTGCGGCCCGCCCGCCACGAGCAGCCGCCGCGCCCCCGCCTTGATCTCGGAGACGGTCGCGGACCGCAGACGCTCCCGACGCGTGGGTGACGAAGTCGTCATGCCCGCGAACCCCCTTGACGCCAGCAAACGGCGATTGCGATAGTTAACACCGTTCACCTGACTGATCGGCTATTACAGCGTAGCTGTTGCGCGGTGGGGGAAAGCGATGTTCGCGTGGTGGGGAAGGACAGTCGTCCGGCTGAGGTGGGCGGTGCTCGCGGCGGCCGCGGTGCTCGTCGTGGTGGGCCTGACCTGGGGCGCCGGGGTGTTCGGCAAGGTGACCGGCGGCGGCTTCGACGACCCCGCGAGCGAGTCGACGAAGGCACGCGACCGGATCATCGCCGAGCTCGGCAACCAGGACGTCGACGTGCTCGTCCTGTACTCCAGCGACAGCACCACCGTGGACCAGCCGGCCTTCCGCGACCCGGTCACCACCACGCTCACCGCGCTCCGCGGGCTGCCCGAGGTGGCGAGCGTGACCAGCTGGTACGACACGCAGGCGCCCAACCTCGTCTCGGCCGACCGCCACGCGACGTACGCGGTGGTGCAGCTGCGGGCCGTCGAGCCGGATGACAAGACCGCCGCGTACGAGCGGGTGGAGCCGGCCCTCGACGCGCCCGGCGTGACCACCGACGCGGGCGGCACGGTGCCGTTCCTCTACGAGGCGAACCACCAGACCGAGCGCGACCTGGTACGCGCGGAGACGATCTCCCTGCCGGTACTCCTCGTGCTGCTCGTCGTGATCTTCGGCGGGCTCGTCGCGGCCGGCATGCCGCTGCTGATCGGCGGCCTGGCGATCCTTGGCGCGTTCGTGGCGATCCGCCTGCTCACCCTCGCCACCGACGTCTCGGTCTTCGCGATCAACGTGATCACGCTGATCGGCCTCGGCATGGCGATCGACTACGCGCTCTTCGTGGTGAGCCGCTTCCGCGAGGAGCTGGCGGCCGGGCACGACACCCCGGCCGCGATCCAGCGGACGATGACCACCGCCGGCCGCACCGTGATGGTCTCCGGCCTCACGATCGCACTCGCGCTGGCCAGCCTGCTGATCTACCCGCAGGTGTTCCTCCGCTCGATGGGCTTCGGTGGCGTGGCCGCGGTGCTCGTGGCGATGCTCGGCGCGCTGACCGTGCTGCCCGCGCTGCTCGCCGTGCTCGGTCCCCGGGTCAACGCGCTGCGTATCCCCATGCCATGGCGCCGGCGGACCGCCACGCACGGCGACGGCTGGGCCCGCGTCGCCCGCAGCGTGATGCGCCGCCCCTGGCTCTACGCGGTCGGCGTGGTCGCGATCCTCGCCGTCTTCGCGGCGCCGGCGGTCCGCATGGAGTTCGGCGGCTTCGACGAGCGGGTGCTGCCCGCCGGCAGCGAGCCGCGGGTGGTCGCCGACCGGCTGGCCACCGGGTTCCCGGGCGGCACGGTCGGGCCGATCGAGGTGCTGGTCTCGGGTGCGCCGGAGGCCGCGGCGCGGCAGTTCGCCGAGCGGGTCGGCCAGGTGCCGGGCGTGACCGGCGTACAGGTGACCGCCAACCGCGGCGACTCGACGCTGCTCTCGGCGACGTACACCGGCGAGTCCACCGGCCAGGTGGCCCAGGACGCGGTCCGCACGATCCGCGACCTACCCGGGCCGGCGGCCGCCGAGGTGCTGGTCACCGGCCGCACCGCCGCCGACCTCGACCTCATCTCCAGCCTCGCCTCACGCCTGCCGTGGATGGCCCTGATCATGGCGTCGGCCACGCTGGTGCTGCTGTTCCTCGCGTTCGGCTCGGTGGTGCTGCCGATCAAGGCGGTGCTCATGAACCTCGTCTCGATCGGCGCCTCGTTCGGCGTGGTGGTCTGGGTCTTCCAGGACGGGCACCTCGCCGACCTGCTGGGCTTCACGCCGACCGGGTTCATCGAGCCGAGCAACCCGATCCTCATGCTGGCCGTCCTCTTCGGACTCGCGACGGACTACGAGGTGTTCCTGCTGTCCCGGGTACGCGAGGAGTGGGACCGCACCGGGAACAACACCGCTTCGGTGGCACACGGCCTGGCCCGCACCGGCCGCATCATCACCGCCGCCGCACTGCTGCTCATCGTGGTGGTGGCCGGCTTCGCGACCGGCGGCATCATGTTCATCAAGCTGATCGGCATCGGCATGATCGTCGCCATCGTGGTAGACGCGACGCTGGTCCGCGCGCTGCTGGTCCCGGCGACGATGCGGCTGCTCGGCCGCTGGAACTGGTGGGCACCGGGTCCGCTCGGCCGCGTCTACAGCCGCTACGGCCTCAGGGAAACCGAAGCCCCCCAACCCGTCCGCGAACCAGAACCCGCCAGTCGCTCCTGATCTGTCGGTTACGAGGCTGATTTGCCCGGGCCCGCGCCAGTTGCGGACCGCCGCGCGGGGCCACCTCCGCGCGCCGAGCCCCCGAGCCCCAAGAGGGCAGTCCTCTTGGGCGTGAGTTCCCAGCAGGGGTCCCGTATACCCGCCCAGACAGTGACAGGGCTGCCCTCTCGAGGACGAGCGGGCGGGCGGGGTCAGCGGCCGACGATCGCCGCGATCTCGGCGCAGATCTCGCCGAACGTGACGTGGTCGCCCGCCCGGCGGTACTCGTCCGCGGCGTACCAGAGCATGTCGGCCGCCTCGCTGATGTGGCTGATCTGCCGGTATGCCCGGCCGAGCAGGCGGCGCGTCTCGGCCTTCGACAGCACGTCGCGGTTTTCGTCGAAGAGCTGCTCGGCGCGGCGCAGGACGCTGATCGCCGCGGCGTAGCTGCCCTGGTCGATCAGCAGCTCGCCCTCGGCCCGTTTGATCCGCGCCTCGAGCGGGCCGATGGCGCAGGCCGCGCCGCGGATGTCCGGCAGCGCCTGGCTGGCGAGGCGGATCTGTGCGCCGGCCTCCTCCAACTGGCGGCCACGGGTCAGGGCGCGCGCCAGCATGCAGCGGGCCCTGATCTCGCCGACCTCGTTGTTGATCCGCCGGAAGGTCAGCACGGCCTCCGCGGCGAGGTCGACGGCCTCCTGCGCCAGCCGGTCGCCTTCGTCGCCTCTTAGGTGTCGCGCGGCCGCGAGCTTCACCCGGGCGGTGCGGTACGCCACGGAGGCCACGCGCCGCGCGTTTTCGCGCTCCGCCAGCGACGCGAGGCCGAGGTGGTCCAGCGCCGCCTGCCAGTCGCGCCGCCGGCTGGCCACCTCGGAGAGGTTGACCTGGATGCGGTAGCGGACCCGGTCGTCGTTTGCTGCCTGCACGTCCTGGTACGGGCGGTCCGTGCGCCAGCGGGTCGCGTCGGTGGCCGCCTGCATCTCGGCCTTCAGCACCTTGAGCATGGCGAGTTCGGTGGCGACGTACGGGTCGGCGTGCGCGTCCGTCGTGCGCCTGATCAGCTTCGCGGTGCGTTCGAGGCTCCTGCGCGCGTCGGCGTAGGCGGCCGCCTGGAGGTAGGCCTCGGAGATCCGGCGGTGCGCGCGGATGATCAGCTCTTCGCTCCCGGGCTGTTGGGTGACCTCTTCGAGCGCGGCGATGCCTTCGTCGTAGCGCTCGATGCTCACCAGGTAGCTCCCGCGCGCCACCGCCACGGCCACGCGGGCGTCTTCGTCACCCAGCTGCTCCGCGGCCTCGGCGCACGTCTTGAACGCGCGCAGGCACCGCTCCGGGTCCAGGTCGTACGGCACGCAGTCACCGAGCAGGGAGCCGATCCACCAGCAGGCCGCCCAGTCGCCGTTCGCGGCGGCGGTGTCGATGGCGTCGATCAGGCTCGCGTACTCCGCGGCCACGTACCGCAGGCCGCCACCGCTGCCGCGCACCACCTGGAGGTGCGCCTCGTGCATGCGGTCGCGCGCCGCCTGCTGCTCCCGCGCCGGCACCCGCTCGGCGAGCTGCTCCCGGGCGTAGAGGCGGACGAGCGGGTGGAAGTGGTATCGGGCCGGGCCGGACGAATCCTGGTGGGCCACGTCGACGAGCTGGGCGGCGCAGAGCTGGGCCACCAGGTTTTCGGCCTCCAGGACGTCGACGTCGATGAGCGCCGCCAGCACCCACGGCTGGAAGGTCGCCGACTCGACCATGGCGAGCAGGTGGAAGGCTTCCTTCTCCCGGTCGGTCAGCTTCCGGTACTCGCTGGCGATGCGTCCCCGCACGTCGAGACCGCGAAACTGGAGCTGCCCGAGCCGGCCCTGCTCGTTGCGGAGGATGCGCGCCATCCCGCACAGCTGCTGCCCGCCCTCCGCCGCCTGCTCACCCGCCGCCCGGAGCGCCAGCGGCAGCCGGCCCACGAAGTGCACGATCTCCGCGGTACAGACGGGCTGCTCGTACGGTGACGTACGCGCCGCGGTGCGCAGGATCTCCGCCGCTTCGACCGCCGACGGCACGTCGACCGGCATCGAGGCGCCGCGGGCGTAGAGCGACAGCCCGAGATCGCGCCGGCTGGTGACGATGACCGTGCAGCCGGGCGCCGTGGGCAGCAGCTGGCGCACCTGGTCGGCGTTTCGGGCGGCGTCGAGCACGACGAGGACCCGCCGCCCGGCGAGGAGGGAACGGAACATCTTGAGCCGATCCTCGGTGCGCCGCGGCAACCCCTCGGTGCGGCCGAGCGCGGCGAGGAAGATCTTGAGAACCTCGCCCGGCGGCCGCGGATGGCCGGCACTGCCGAGCGTCGCGTAAAGCTGGCCGTCCGGGTACTGGTCGGCGATGCGGTGCGCGAACTCGTCGGCGAGCGCCGTCTTACCGACGCCCGGCCGGCCGTGCAGCGTGATCAGCTGAGCGCCGGCCGCACCGGGATCATCGATCGGGCGGGCGTCACGCTGTGCCCGGCCGGTCGCGTGGTGGTGCAACAGCTGGGCGAGCTCCTCCGCGCGCCCCCTGAACGCCACTTGGCGCTCCGGCAGCATGCGCGGCTTTGGCAGGTCGGGCTGCCGCGCCGGGGCGGCAGCCGCGGCCGGATCGAGAGCGGGGAGATCCGGTACCGGCGGAAGCGTGTTGTGCGGCGCCTCGGTGACCAGGATCGTGCCCACCGCGGTGAACGCGGTGACGGCGAGGAGCAGCGGCCATGGCGCGCCGCCCGTGACGACGCCGGTGCCGGCCGCGACGCCGAGCATCGCAGCCGCCACCGCGACCTTGACTCGCCGCCGGTTTGGCTGTCCCGAAAGCCAAACCGGCCACCGGAATCGCCAGCCCCGCTTCGCCATGCGCAATCCTCAGAGGGTTGAGATCATGCTTGCCGGTAGGTGGTCGCCGGGCTGTCGAGTAGCTCGTGCAGCCGGTGCTGGACCATGCCCTGCTCGAGCAGGTCGCCGAGGTCGTGCAGCGAGCGATCGGCCGTCCGCAACATCTCGATCGCGTCGTCGAACCGCTCCTGGACGAGCCGGACCTCCGCGAGCTCCTTGAGTGTGAGGGCCTCAAGGTGCTCGTCTTCGCAGTCGCGCAGCGTGTGCAGCGCCTCTTCCAGTGGGGCGGACGCCTCGACGGTGCGGCGTTCACGGAGGTAGGCCTTGCCCAGCAACAGGCGGCACTGTGCCGCGCCGTACCGGTCCTGCATCGAGGCGAACAGGTCGATCGCCGTATCGGCCCACCCGCGGCACTTTCGGACCTGGCCCACCTCGAGGGCGAGGCGGGCCTCGGCGTGCGCCAGCCATGCCAACCACCACCGCTGGCCGAGGTCCTCGGCGACTCGCCGGCCCTCGGCAAGCATCCGCTCCGCGCCGGGATGGTCGTCGGTGAGATCGAGGAACGCTCCCCGCGCCCAGCAGGCCCCGGCCCGCAGTAGCCGGCCCTGCCCCGCCCGCCCGACGATCTCGTCGACGAGGTCGAGGTCGGCGAAGCCGTCGCGGGGGCGCGCGCCGAACGCGTGGGCGATGGCCCGCTCGCGCAGGATCCGCACCCGCTCCTGCGTTGCGCTCCACGACGCGTCACCGGCGGAGAGGATGGACAGCGCGTGGTCGAGGTGGCCGAGCGCGGCGGGGATCTGGCGCCGCCGGCGCTCGATGAGGGCGTGGCAGCGCAGCGCGCGGATCCGGCCGAACGGGTGCTCCATCCGCAGGGCGGCGTCGGCCAGCTCGGTGGCCTCGGCGACGTTTCCCAGCTCGGCCTTGAACTCGGCGAGCGTCGCCAGCGCCAGGCCTTCGCCGCCGCGGTCGCCGTTTTCGCGGGCGAGGGCGAGGGCGGCGAGGATCATGTCCATCGCCCTGTTGAGGTCGCCGCCGTCCCGGACGACGTAGATGTCTTCGAGCAGGTCGGCACCGACGGTCTGCTCGGTGCGGATCGACTGGGCCCGCCGGAGCGCGTGGATGCTCTTCTGCCGCTGCTCCTCGGTGGTCTCCGCGAGCAGGCGCGCCCGCGCGTACCGGTGGACGTGTTCGAGGATCCGAAACGTGGTCAGGCCGGCGGTGTCCACAGTGGACCTGATGACGAGCCCGGCCTCGGCCAGCCGGTCGGTGATCCGCCAGACGGTGTCTTCGTCGTACTCGTCGCCGAGCAGAGCGGCGAGCATCCACGGCGCGAAGCTCAGCTCCTCCCGGAGCCCGAGCTGGCGGAGCGCGCGGCGCTCGTCGGTGGTGAGCAGCCCGTAGCTCAGGTCGAGCGCGCCGGCGAAGTCGGTGTGTGTCAGCGCGGTCGACGATCGGTTCGCCAGCTTTTCGACCACCTGGTCGAGACTCCAGTGCGGCCGGCGGCTGAGCGACGCGCCGGCCAGGCGGAGTGCGAGCGGATGGTATCTGACCAGCCCGACGATCCGCCCCGCCGCCTGCGGCGCCGCGGCCACCCGCTCCGCCCCGACGATGCTGCTGAGCAGGGCGATGCCGCTGGTCTTGTCGAGCGGCGGCACCGCCATCTGGAGGTCTGACTCCAGCTCCGGGAGCGGGTGACGGCAGGTGATGACGGCGCAGCCCGGCCCGGTGGGCAGAAGCTGCCGGATGTCTTCCACCTCGCCGACGTCGTCCATGATGACGAGCACCCGGCGGCCGTGGGTGAGTGCCGCGTACTGCGCGGCCAGCGCGTCACCCACCGGCGTCGCCTGGTCACCCGGCCCGCGGAGTCCCTTTACGAAGCTCGTGAGCACGGCGGTGCGGCCGTCACCGACGTGTGGAAAAGGGCCGAAGAGCTTGCCATCGGGAAATCTGTCGGCTACGAGGTAGGCGAATTGGATGGCCAATGTCGTTTTTCCGATGCCCGCCTCACCATGCAGGACGATCACCGTGCAGCGTTGCGATGTCTGGGCCTGAAGGGCCCCCATCATCATGGAAATCTCATCGTCTCGGCCGTGAAAAATGTCCGGCGGTGGCGGCAATTCCGACGGGATGACGAACGTGGAACCGGAAGGCCGCTGCGGTGACGGGCCCGGCTCCGGCGTGGTGACGGTGCCGCCCGCCGGTCCTCGAATGCTCCGCACCAAGATCCCGATAATGACGCCTAACAGCGCCGCGGCGATCACGCGAATGAGCGGTGCGGCTGTCACGATCATTAAGGCCAAATCGGCGACACCAACGACGAAGAGGATCGCCCATCGCCAGCTCTGGTGTCGCGCCCCGCTAGTTTTGTGATCATTCACCATGCGAGCCATCAACCTCCTGTTTGGCTGGACTCATGGTGGCCGACGAACGCAAGTCCTGCGATTCTCGCGCGAATTATGGCCGGCCGGCGGTGAATGTCGTGCCTTTGTCTGATCGGTTGACACGGACCTTGTATTCCGATCAGGTGCGATTAGGAGACCGGTCGCCTGCCGGCCGTCGGGGTCGGCGACAATGGCCGGGTGACCTCCCCCCGCGAGATCGTCCTCCTCGGCTCGACCGGGTCGATCGGTACGCAGGCGATCGACATCGTCCGGCGCAACCCCGACCGCTTCCGGGTCGTGGCCGTCGGCGCCGGCGGCGGCAATGTCGAGCAGCTCGCGACCCAGGCGCTGGAGCTGGGCGTGGAGGCGGTCGGCGTGGCCAAGGCGTCCGCCGTCCAGGACCTTCAGCTCGCGTTCTACGCCGAGGCGTCCCGCCGGGGATACGCCACGGGCGACTTCCGTATCCCCAAGATCTTGGCCGGGCCGGACGCGATGACGGAGCTGGCCGAGTGGTCGTGCGATGTGGTGCTCAACGGCGTGGTCGGCTCCCTCGGGCTCGCGCCGACGCTGGCCGCGCTGCACGCCGGCCGTACCCTCGCGCTGGCCAACAAGGAGTCGCTCGTGGCCGGCGGCCCCCTCGTCAAGGCGGCGGTGACGCGGCCGGGGCAGATCGTGCCGGTCGACTCGGAGCACTCGGCGCTGGCCCAGTGCCTGCGCGGCGGCTCGGCCGGCGAGGTGCGGCGGCTGGTGCTGACGGCGAGCGGCGGGCCGTTCCGCGGCCGGCGGCGCGAGGAGTTGACCGAGGTCACACCGGCGGAGGCCCTGGCACACCCGACGTGGCAGATGGGGCCGGTCGTGACGATCAACTCGGCCACGCTGGTCAACAAGGGGCTCGAGGTGATCGAGACGCACGAGCTCTTCGGGATCGGATACGACGCGATCGAGGTCATGGTCCATCCGCAGTCGGTCATCCACTCGATGGTGGAGTTCGTCGACGGGTCGACGATCGCCCAGGCCAGCCCGCCCGACATGCGGCTGCCGATCGCGCTGGCCCTCGGGTGGCCCGACCGGGTGCCCGGCGCGGCGCCCGCGGTCGACTGGACGAAGGCGCACGCGTGGGAGTTCACGCCGCTCGACGACGCGGCCTTCCCGGCGGTGCGGCTGGCCAAGGAGGCGGGTGCGGCGGGCCGGTGCCGCCCGGCCCTCTACAACGCGGCCAACGAGGAGTGCGTTGCGGCCTTCGTGGCCGGCCGGCTGCCATTCCTGGGGATGGTTGAAACGCTCGAACGGGTACTGGACGAGGCTCCTGACTTCGCCGAACCAGGTACCGTCGAGGACGTCCTCGCGGCGGAGGACTGGGCGCGATCACACGCCCAGCGGATCATCGGTGAAGGAGCTTGATGGAGATCTTCGGGATTCTCCTGTTCGCGCTGGGTATCTTGATCTCCGTCGCCCTGCACGAGGCCGGACATATGGGCACGGCGCGGATGTTCGGGATGAAGGTCACCCGGTTCTTCGTAGGCTTCGGACCGACCCTGTTCGCGTTCAAGCGCAAGGAAGTCGAGTACGGGCTGAAGGCCATCCCGGCCGGCGCGTTCGTGAAGATCGTCGGGATGACGCCGCAGGACGACGACGTCGCGCCCGAGGACCAGCCGCGCGCGATGTGGCGCTACCCGGTGTGGAAGCGCACGATCGTGATGAGCGCCGGGTCGCTCACCCACTTCGCGCTCGGCGTCCTGATCCTGTGGGGCCTCTTCTCCTTCGTCCCGCTCAACGACGAGACCAAGCTCCAGAGCCAGCCGGTCACGATCGCGAGCATCTCGCCCTGCGTCGAGCAGCAGTGGAGTGTCGACCCGGCCACGCAGCGTGAGCGCACCTGCGAGAAGGGCGTCGACCCGGACAGCGCCGCGGTCACGCTCGGCCTCCAGCCCGGCGACACCATCACCGCCCTCAACGGGCAGGAGATCCGCGGGTGGGACGCGCTGACCACCAAGATCCGCGCTTCCGGTGGCCAGCAGGTCACCATCACCTACGAGCGCGGCGGCACCACCGAGACCAAGTCGGTCCTGCTGCCGGTCGCCGAGCGGGTCAAGCAGCAGGTGATCCGCGACGACCCGGACCGCTCGGCCAGCGACATCACCCCCGCCGACCTGGAGAAGGTCGGCATGCTGGGCATCACACCGGAGATCCCGCGCACCGCGGCCGGTCCGATCGACGGCGTCGGCAAGGCCGTCGAGCAGACCGGTGTGATGTTCGAGGGCACGTTCAGCGCGCTCAAGCGCTTCCCGGAGAAGGTGCCCGCACTGTGGAACGCGCTGACCGGGGAGGAGCGCGATCCGGAGACGCCGATCAGCGTGGTGGGCGCCAGCCGCATCGGCGGCGAGCTCTTCGACCGCGGCGAGTGGCCGACGTTCATCCTGCTGCTGGCCGCGCTCAACTTCTTCATCGGCATCTTCAACCTGCTGCCGCTGCTCCCGCTCGACGGCGGGCACATCGCGATCGCCTGGTTCGAGCGGGTGCGCTCCTGGCTGTACGCGCGGCTGGGCCGGCCCGACCCGGGGCGGGTCGACTACTTCAAGCTCATGCCGGTCACCTACGTGGTGATTCTGATCTTCGGCGGGTTCACCCTGCTGACCGTCGCCGCCGATATCGTCAACCCGATCCAGCTGCCCTTCTGAGGTGAGACTCGCATGACCGCCGTATCCCTGGGCATGCCCGCGGTGCCACCGCCACCGCTGGCGCCGCGCCGCACGTCGCGGCAGATCATGGTGGGCTCGGTGCCGGTGGGCGGCGGTGCGCCGGTGTCGGTGCAGTCGATGACCACCACGCTCACCGCCGACGTCAACGCGACGCTCCAGCAGATCGCCGAGCTCACCGCGGCGGGCTGCCAGATCGTGCGGGTGGCGGTGCCCTCGGCCGACGACGTGGCGGCGCTGCCGGCCATCGCGAAGAAGTCGCAGATCCCGGTCATCGCCGACATCCACTTCCAGCCCAGGTACGTGTTCGCGGCGATCGACGCGGGCTGCGCGGCGGTGCGGGTCAACCCGGGCAACATCAAGGCGTTCGACGACAAGGTGGCCGAGATCGCGCGCGCGGCGGCCGACGCGAAGGTGCCGATCCGCATCGGCGTCAACGCCGGCTCGCTCGACAAGCGGCTGATGGCCAAGCACGGCAAGGCCACCGCCGAGGCGCTGGTCGAGTCGGCGCTGTGGGAGTGCTCGCTCTTCGAGGAGCACGGCTTCCGCGACATCAAGATCTCGGTCAAGCACAACGACCCGGTCGTGATGATCCGCGCCTACCGCCAACTCGCCGAGCAGTGCGACTACCCGCTGCACCTGGGCGTGACCGAGGCTGGCCCGGCGTTCCAGGGCACGGTCAAGTCGGCGGTCGCGTTCGGCGCGCTGCTGGCCGAGGGCATCGGCGACACCATCCGCGTCTCCCTCTCCGCGCCACCGGTCGAGGAGATCAAGGTCGGCAACGCCATCCTCGAGTCCCTGGGCCTGCGCGAACGCGGCCTGGAGATCGTCTCCTGCCCGTCCTGCGGTCGCGCGCAGGTCGACGTGTACACGCTGGCCGAGCAGGTCACCGCCGGCCTCGAGGGGCTGCCGGTGCCGCTGCGTGTGGCCGTGATGGGCTGCGTCGTCAACGGCCCCGGCGAGGCCCGCGAGGCCGACCTCGGCGTCGCGTCCGGCAACGGCAAGGGCCAGATCTTCGTAAAGGGCGAGGTCATCAAGAC
Source organism: Phytohabitans sp. LJ34 (assembly GCF_052068095.1). Taxonomy (NCBI): domain Bacteria; kingdom Bacillati; phylum Actinomycetota; class Actinomycetes; order Micromonosporales; family Micromonosporaceae; genus Phytohabitans; species Phytohabitans sp. LJ34. The sequence goes on from NZ_JBQHDG010000003.1 coordinate 378,125, forward strand.
CGTGCCGGAGTCGCAGATCGTGGAGACGCTCATCGAGGAGGCGCTCAAGCTGGCCGACTCGATGGGCGCCGAGCTCCCCGATGAGCTGCGCGAGCTGATGGGCCCCACCGTCACCGTCCACTGAGGACATTGAGCGAGAAAATGAATATAGCGATGTCAGAGGCGTAGGTAGCCTTTGGCACATGCCACTTCAGCTCCCTCATCCGGATCCTGGTGTCCCGGATACGAGGGGGCCGATGCAGTACATCTGGTGGCTGGTCCGCAGCCAGCCGGTGCGGGTGCTGCGCGGCAGCCTGATCGGCACGGCGTGGATGGTCGGGCTGGCGGTCCGGCCCTACCTGATCTCGCGGGCGATCGACGACGGGCTGCGCGCGAACGACCGCCAAGCCCTGATCCTGTGGGTGGCCGCGATCGTGCTCGCCGGCTTCGGCCTGGCGTACCTGGGCATCATGCGGCACCGCACGATGACGTTCGTGCGCGAGGACGCCTCCGCCCGATCCGCCGGCGTGCTGCTGCGCCAGCTCTCCCGCATCGGCGCCGTCCTGCCGCGCAAGCTCTCCGCGGGCGAGGTCGCCACGGTCGGTGGCACCGACATCGTCAACACGTCGGCGGTGCTGACGATGACCGGGCCGGGCGTCGGCGCGGTGATCGCGTACGCGGTCGTGGCAGTGCTGCTGTGGTCGGTCTCCCCGTTCCTGGCGCTGTTCGTGCTGCTCGGCGTGCCGGCGATCGTCGTCGTGGTCGGGCCGCTGCTGCGCCGCCTGGAGCGCGCCGAGCAGGTGTACCGGCACCAGCAGGGTGCGCTCACCGCCCGCGCGGGCGACATCGTGGCGGGGCTGCGCGTGCTCGCCGGCGTCGGCGGGCGAGACCTGTTCGCGCGCCGTTACTCGGTCCGGTCTCAGGAGCTGCGGGCCCAGGGATACCGGGTGGGCGCGGTCAAGAGCTGGATCGAGGCACTGACGATCGTGATCCCGGGGCTCTTCCTTGCCGCCGTGGTGTGGCTGGCGGCCCGGATGGCCGCGCACGGCGACATCACCATCGGCGAGATGGTCGCCGTGTACGGCTACGTGACGGTGCTCATCGTGCCGGTCTGGTTCCTGCTGGAAGGCACCTATCAGCTGATCCGCGGCCGGGTCGCCGCCCGGCGGATCGTCGCGCTGCTGAGCCTCCGGCCGGACGACGCCGATGGACGCGGCACGCGGCCCGCGCCGGAGCGTCCGGCCGATCTCCACGACCCCGGCACCGGCCTGCTGGTGCCCGACGGGTGGATCGTGGGCGTCGCGACCGACGAGCCGGCCGAGGGGATCGCGCTGGCGGATCGGCTCGGTCGCTTCGCGCCCGGCGACGTCACCTGGGGCGGCGTGCCGCTCGCCGAGATCGCACTCGACCAGCTGCGGGCCCGGATCCTCGTCGCGGATCACGACTCGTACCTCTTCGCGGGTTCGCTGCGGGAGATGCTGCGGGTCCGGGACGGCGTCGACGACGCCGCGATGTGGCCCGCGCTCCGCGCCGCCTCGGCCGAAGACGTCGTCGACGCGCTGCCCGACGGGCTCGACACCGCCGTCGGTGGGCGCGCCCGCACCCTTTCCGGCGGGCAGCGGCAGCGGGTACGCCTGGCACGAGACCTGCTCGCCGAGCGCGACGTGCTGATCCTGATCGATCCCACCTCGGCCGTCGACGCGCACACCGAGGCGCGGATCGCGGAGCGGCTGCGCGCCGCTCGTGCCGGCCGCACCACGGTCGTCATCTCCACGTCGCCGCTGCTGCTGGGCCGCGTCGACACCGTGGCGCACGTTCGTCGCGGTCATGTCGTCGCCACCGGGCGGCACGCCGACCTGCTAACCAGCGACCCGAGCTACCGGGCGCTGGTCGCGCGAAACGCCGACATCGAAGACGAGGTGCGGCGATGAGGCGCCTGCCGGTCGCCGGCCGGGCCGCCGTACGCCGCGCGACCCTCGACCTGATCGCCCTCGACCGCCGGGCGGCGACGATCGTGGTGGTGCTGCACAGCGCCGCGGCGGTCGCCGGCCTCGCCACGCCGTGGCTGCTGGGTCGCATCGTCGACGAGGTGGCCGGCGGTGCGGGCGCGGGCGCCGTCGACCGCCTGGCGCTGGTCATCGCCGGCTGCGTGCTGGCGCAGGGGCTGCTGACCCGGTACGCGCAATACGCCGGGCACCGCTTCGGCGAGCGGGCGGTCGCGCGGCTGCGCGAACGCTTCGTCGCGCAGACGCTCCAGCTGCCGGTGTCCGTGGTCGAGCACGCCGGCACCGGCGACCTGGCCACGCGCAGCTCGGTCGACGTCGGCACCGTGGGCACCACGGTCCGCGACGTGCTGCCGGTGATCGTGCTCGCGACGGCCGAGCTGACCCTCCTGTTCGGCGCGATCTTCCTGCTGCACCCGCTGCTCGGGCTCGTCGCGCTGGTCGGCCTCCCGTCGATCTACGCGGTCACCCGGTGGTACCTGCGCCGGGCCAGCGCGGCGTACCTCGCCGAAGGCGCCGCCACCGCCGAGCTCACCGACGCGCTCACCACGACCGCCGAGGGCGCACGCACGGTCGAGGCGCTCGGCCTGGGCGGCGAGCGCATCCGGTACGGCAGCGAGCGGATCGGCCAGGTCTGGGCGACCCGGCGAGCCACGCTCAAGCTGCGGTCGGTGTTCTTCCCGGTCGTGGAGGGCAGTTACGCGCTACCCATCGCCGCGGTGCTGCTGGTCGGCGGCCTCCTGCTGAACGACGGGTGGTTCACGCTCGGTGAGGTGGTCGCGGCGGCCCTCTACCTCCAGCGGGCGATCGACCCGCTCGACCTGCTGCTCCAGTGGATCGAGCAGGCGCAGCGCGGCATCGCGTCGTTCGCCCGCGTGCTGGGCGTGGGGCAGGTGCCGCCGGAGCCGCGTGGCACCGCCTCCGCACCGCGCGGCGAGCGGATCGTCGTGCGCGGCGCCCGGTTCGCGTACACCGAGGGCCACGATGTGCTGCACGGCATCGACCTCGACGTCAACCCGGGCGAACGGCTGGCCATCGTCGGCCCGTCGGGCGCGGGCAAGTCGACGCTCGCCCGGCTGCTCGCCGGCATCGACGCGCCGCACGAGGGCGAGGTGAGCGTCGGCGGCTGCCCGGTCGTCGACCTCGACCCGGCCGAGCGCCGCCGCCGGATCGCCCTCGTCACCCAGGAGCACCACGTCTTCATCGGCTCGCTCCGCGACAACCTCGCCTTCGCCGCACCCCAGGCCACCGACGAGCAGATGCGCTCCGCGCTGGCCGTGGTGGGCGCGGACTGGTCGGCCGGACTGCCGGAAGGCCTCGACACCCAGCTCGGCGACGGCGCGCTCGAGCTGAGCGCGGCCGACGCCCAGCAGCTCGCGCTGGCCCGGCTCGTCCTGGCCGATCCGCACACCCTGATCCTCGACGAGGCCACCGCCGCCCTCGACCCCACCACCGCACGCCGCACCGAGCGGGCCCTCGCCGCCGTGCTGGAGGGACGCACGGTCATCGCGATCGCCCACCGCCTCAACACCGCGCACGACGCCGACCGGATCGCGGTACTCGAAGACGGCCGCGTAACGGAGCTAGGCAGCCACGACGACTTGGTGGACGCCGGCGGCACCTACGCCGCCCTCTGGCGCTCCTGGCACGGCTAAAGATCAATTTCTGAGCTACCGCGACGTCCGCCGTGGTCCAGACCGCTGCTCCCGCGGCCTCACCCTCCGCGATCCACACTCTCCCCCGGCCCCGCGTGCACGTCCGCGGGCCGAGACCTTGATCGCCCGGGTACCGCCGGGCCCACCAGATCTTGGCGTTTAACGGCCTCTCGACTTCGCGGTTTGACCGGCTCGGGGCCCGGCCAAGCAAGGCTTCGCAAGCGCGGTGCCCTTCGCGCTTCGGTGATCGTTAGCCCAAAACCCGTGTTCTCGCCCGCGTGTCACACGGGTTCCGGGCTAACGATCATGACACCGCCCGCATACCGAGCCGCCTCCCCAAACGGGGGGAAGGCGGGCCGGCGAGCCGCCGATCATGGTGTTTCGCGGTCAGGCCAACCCCTAAGCCGCGCCAGCGGGCGTAGCACGGCGAACACCGCAACCACCCACCAAGAAGGATGAACAAGCCGGGGACGGCCCGGCCGGAGCCCGAGGCCCCGCCGGAGGCCCTCGCCGGAGGCGCAGCAGTAACCGCAACCAAAGGCGAGCTGCCCATCGCCCACTGGGCGGTGCGTTGGGGCTTGGTCCGCGGACCTGGCAGCGGAGGTCGGGGGTTTCGGCGAGCCCTGCGAGCCGCCGGCCGGAGCGGTGCCCGCGGGAGCGAACGGTCCGCAGCTGGCGCGGACGGGGGCAAATTTGCCTCTGTAACAGAGTGGGCCCCGCGAAACGTCGCGGGGCCCTACTCGGCTGGCTGTTACTCGGACTCGGCCAGGATGGCGTAGAGCTTGCGCTTGGTCTCGTTGAGCACCTCGAGCGCGCGCTGGCGCTGCTCGGGCGTGCCGTTGAAGCCGACCTGGCGCAGCGCGTTCATGATCCCGAAGGCGGCGTCGCGGAAGTCCTGCGCCTGCGACACGGTGTCGTCGGCGAACTCCTGCCACGGCGGCGCCTCGGCCGCGCGGGTGGCCTCTTCGCGGCCGGCCTCGGTGAGTGCGAAGCGCTTGCGGCCCTCGCCGGTCTCGGCGACGATCAGGCCCTCGTCCTCCAGCAGCTGGAGCGTCGGGTAGATCGAGCCGGGGCTCGGGCGCCAGATGCCGCCGGTGCGGGTCTCCAGCTCGCGGATCATCTCGTAGCCGTGCATCGGGCGCTCGGCCAGCAGGGCGAGCACGGCCGCCCTGACGTTTTGACGGCGACCGCCGCGGCCCCGGCCGCCGTGCCGGTGGCCGTGCTCGTGGCCCCAGCCACCGCCCCAGCCCGCGCCGCCGCCGAACCCGAACCCGCGCATGCGGGCCTCGTGCATGTCTTGGAAGCCTCTGCGGAATCCCATGGTGTCCCCCTCTGGTGGATCTTCCGTTCTGTCGTTGATACGTTGACGATATATCGGTAACCTATCGTCGACAAGGGGAAGCGGGGAGGTTGTGACGTGGACGACGAGCTCACCGGCCTGGAGCACCTGCTACTCGCGGGCTGGCGCCGGCGCATGGATCCCTCGGACGCGCGGTCGCGCGCGGCCTGCCTGCTCATCCGGCTCGGCCTGGGCGAGGTCGCCCACCAGCCGGTGCGGACGTACGGCGCCGAGGCGCGCCGCCGCCTGGACGAGGCACTGTGCCTGATGTGCGAAGAGCCCGGCCGGTCCAACGGGGGGACCGGCCGGGCCGCGACGCTACCGGCTCAGGCGGTGCCGAGCACCGACAGGCCGGGCAGCGCCCTGTCGCTGTAGTCGAAGAGTGCCTGGTTTTCCCAGCCGTTGCCGGACGACGGGTTGGTCGGGTCCCACCCGTTGCCGTTGACCGCGGTCCACGTCGGCTCCCAGTAGAAGACGCCGAGGCCGCGGCCGTTGGGCACCGCCTTGACCGCGTTGATCACGGCCCGCAGCGCGTCCGCCTGGCCCTGCGCGGTCGCGGGGTAGCCGCCGGCCTGCTGGAGCGAGGAGTTGAAGATGTTCGGCTCGCTGTCTTCCTGGGCGAGCGTGAAGCCGTACGCCGTCTCGGCCACCACGATCGGCCTGCCGTAGCGGGAGGCGAGGTCGTTGATGTTGGCCTGGAGGCTGGAGACCGAGCCGTGCCAGTAGATGTAATGCGAAACCCCGATCACGTCGAACGGCACGCCGCGGCTGGTCGCCTGGTCGAACCACCACCGGTGCTGGGTGTTGTTGCCGCCCTCGGCGAGGTGCAGCATCACCTGGGTCGAGGAGTTGACCGCCTTGACCGCGTTGCTGCCGGCGGTGAGCAGGGAGGCGAGGTTGGCCCAGTTGTTCGAGCGGCCGTCCGGCCACAGCATGCCGTCGTTGATCTCGTTGCCCACCTGCACCATGTCGGCCGTCGTGCCCTGGGCCTTGAGCGCGTTGAGCACGTCGTACGTGTGGTCGTAGACCGCCTGCCGCAGCGCGGTGAACGACAGCGACGCCCACGCGGCCGGCTTGTTCTGCTTGCCCGGGTCGGCCCACGAGTCCGAGTAGTGGAAGTCGACGAGCAGCTTCATGCCCTGGCCCTTGATGCGGCTGGCCATGGTGAGCACGCGGGCCTTGTTGTTGTACCCGTCGGCCGGGTTGACCCACACCTTGAGCCGCCCGTAGTTGGCGCCGCCGGAGCGGAGGATGGCGAGCGCGTCGCGCTGGGTGCCGCCGCTGTCCCGGTACACGCCGCCGCGGTCCTCGCTCTTCTTCAGCGTGGACACGTCGACACCGCGGATCTGGATGGTGCCGCTGGTCGAGCCGCCCGCGAAGCTTGCGTCGTCGAAGCTGGCCCAGTTGCCCGCGTTGGCGTTGGAGAAGAGGCTCACCGTGCACTGTCCATTCGAGACGGTGGTGGTCACCGAGATCTGCGTCCACGCGTCGGTGGTGGGCACCGACGCCCGCTGCTCGGCGCCGCCGCAGTTCTTGAGAGCGAGGTACGCGGCGTTCTGCCCGCCGCCGGAACGTACCCACACCCGCGCGGTGTACGAGCCGTTGCTCAGCCCGGTCAGCGTCTGGGTCGTCTCCCACTGGTACGCGCCGGACGCCCAGTGGGTGAGCCGGAGTCCGGAGCGCCCGCCGGATTCGGTGTAGCCACTGCCGGACCACCCGCTGAGTCCCGACTCGAAGCCGGTGTTGGTCAGTGTGGTCGCCGCCGAGGCGGGCGCCGCCGGGACCAAGAGCAGGGCGGCGGCCGCCAGCATGACGAGGCGTCTCATCAGAACCTCCCGAAGACCTTCAGGGCCGGCAGTGCGCGGCCCGAGTAGTCGAAGACCGCCTGGTTTTCCCAGCCGTCACCGGAGGTCGGGTCGGCCGGGTCCCAGCCCGCGCCGTCCACCGCCGTCCAGGTCGGCTCCCAGTAGACGACGCCGAGCGTGCCCGGCACCGCCGCCACCACGTTGAACATGTCGCGCAGCGCGTCGGCCTGGCCTTGCGGCGTCGCGGGGTAGCCGCCGGCCTGCTCCAGCGCGGCGTTGAAGATGTTGGCCTCGTGGTCGTTCTCTTCGAGCGTGAAGCCGTACGCCGTCTCCACCAACGCGATCGGCTTGCCGTAGCGGGTGGACAGGTCGAAGAGGTTGGCCTGGAGCGCGCCGAGCGGCCCGTGCCAGTAGACGTAGTGCGAAAGCCCGATGACGTCGAACGGGACGCCGCGCGCGATCGCGTTGTCGAACCACCACACGTGGCCGCCGTTGTTGCCGCCCTCGGCGAGGTGGAGCACGACCTTTGTGGACGGTGAGGCCGCCTTGACCGCGTTGCTGCCGGCGGTGAGGAGGGCGGCGAGGCCGTCCCAGTTGTCCCAGCGGCCGTCCGGCCACAGTAGACCGCCGTTGATCTCGTTGCCCACCTGTGCCATGTCGGCCGGGGTGCCCTGCTGGCGCAGCGCGGAGATGACGTCGTAGGTGTGGTCGTACAGCGCCTGCCGCAGCCCGTCGAACGGCAGGTCCGCCCACGCCGCGGGCTTGTTCTGCTTGCCCGGGTCGGCCCACGCGTCGGAGTAGTGGAAGTCGATCAGCAGCCGCATGCCCCGCGCCTTCGCCCGCTTGGCCATCGCGAGCACCCGCGCCTTGCTGTTGTAGCCGTCCGCCGGGTCCACCCAGACCTTGAGGCGGGCCAGGTTGACGCCGTTGTCGCGGAGGATCCGGACGGCGTCGCCGGGCCTGCCGCGGTGGTCGCGGTAGACGGCGCCGTAGTCTTCGTTCTTGGTCAGGTGGGAGATGTCGGCGCCCTTGATCCGCACCGGGTCGAGCGCGCCGCGCGCCAGCGTGACGTCGTCGACGTGCGCCCAGCCGCTCGCCGCGGTGAGGCGGATCTGGCACCGCCCCGAGGTCACCCGCGCGTCGACCGCCACCTGCACCCACAGTTCGGGGCCGGTGCGGGGGACAGCCACGTCGCGGCCGGGCCCGCCGCAGTCGAGGCTCACCGCCGCGGCGCCGCCGCCGCGGACCCAGGCCCTCAGCGTGTACGTGCCGCGGGCCAGCCCGGACACCCGCTGCGTGGCCTCCGCCGGGCCGGGCCCGTGCAGCGACGCGGGAGCCAGGCCCGCTCCGGCTGAGGGAGGCTCAGCGGCGGCGGAGAGCGTGAGGCGGGCGGTGCCGGTGTGCCCGCCCTCTTCGGCCGAGGCGGCGCCGGCGGTGGCCCAGCCGGCGAGTCCGTCCTCGAAACCCGCGTTGCGCACGCCGCCTCCGGAGGCTCGTGCCGGAACATTCCCCAGGAACCCGCCGACAAGGGCGGCGGATACCGCGACCGCGACCAGCCGGAACAATCTCATAGCCAGCCTCCTGTGAGCGCTCACAGTCATTTGAAATGGAGTTATGTCCGTAACATAGCCGTCATACTGTGAGCGCTTACAGCGACCACTGTCAAGGTCTGGGGCGCCTGCGACAGGCGGTGCTGCATTTGCCTCATATCCGGCGGGTTCCTTGGGCGCCCGTTGCATATAGGCTGGCAGATGTGCTGACGGTTCCCGTGCGGCAGCTCGGCGAGACCGAGCGCGGTGCGGTCGAGCGGATCCTCGACCTTGATCCGTTCGGTGCTGCCCAGGTCACGGAGCGGGTCGCCACCCACGGGCTGTCATGGTGGCGCGCCGACGGGCGCATTTTCGGCTACGGGTCGCGCCGCCACCTCGAGTCGCTGTGCTGGTTCGGCGGCCACCTCACGCCCGTCCTCGCCACGCCGGCGGCGGTCACCGCGTTCGCCGAGATGATCCTTTCCGAAGATCGCGGGTGCTCCTCGATCGTGGGGCGGGCCGACGCGGTGCTCGGGCTGTGGGAGCGCCTCCAGCCACACTGGGGGCCGGCCCGCGATGTCCGGCCCTACCAGCCGCTGCTCGTCGCGGACGCCCCGCCCGCCCTTCCGGCCGACCCCGGTGTGCGACTCGTCCGCCCTGACGAGATCGACCTGCTCTTCCCGGCCGCCGTCGCGATGTACAACGAGGAGGTCGGCGTCTCGCCTCTGGCCGACGACGGTGGGCGCGGATACCGGCGGAGGGTCGCGGAGCTCGTGCGCGCCCGCCGGGCGTACGCGCGGGTCCTGGGTGGCGAGGTGATCTTCAAGGCCGAGCTCGCGGTCGTCACCCGGCACACCACGCAGGTGCAGGGGGTCTGGGTGGCGCCGGAGTGGCGCGGCCGAGGCCTGGCCGGGCCCGCGATGGCCGCGGTGGTGCGCGACGCGCTGCGGCGGGTGGCGCCGACGGTGAGCCTCTACGTCAACGGCCACAACGAGCGGGCCCGTCGCGTCTACACGAGGTGCGGCTTCCGGCCGGCCGGCGAGTTCGCGACCGTCCTGTTCTAGGCCCGTATGGGCGGCTTACCGCCCAGTATCTGGGAGAATGACAGGCGTTTTCAGCAAGGGGTCAACACTCTGCGCTTTCACTTGCCTACGCTACGTAACGACCGACCGCGATGCAGGTTACGGCCAGTGGGGTGAGCACCGCGATGGGGCGGATCGTGAAGCAGGTCTCCGAGGGGACCACGAAGTATTACTGGTACCCGGGTGACAAGAAGGAGTGGATCCGCGCCGCTGTGGCACTCGGCATCGGGCTGGCCGCGTTCGGCCTGCTGATGCTCCTCACCCGAAACATCCTGCTGGCGGCCGTGGTGGGCACCTCGGTCACCGCGCTGGTCGCCGGCCTCAACTTCGGCCGCCGCGACGCCCGCGCCCTGGCCGGCTTTCCGGACCTCGGCGACCGCGCCGCCCGGCGGGCGGTGGCGGGGCACGCGGGCAAGGCGGTGTGGCGGGCGTTCGCACACGGCCTGGGCGGTGCCGCCGCGGCCGTGCTGATCCTGAACCTCCCGCACGCGGGCGTGGTCGCCGACTGGGTGCTCCCGGTGGTGCCGGCGGTGGTGGGGGCGCTCGCCCACCAGGCCGGGATGCTCTACGAGCGGCTGACCGCGTCGGCTTCGACGGCGGGCCCGGCGGCGGCGCCGGCCAAGCCCGAACCCGCGCTTCAGGCGGCCGGCAAATAGCGGGGTTTCGAATACCTCGGTGACCGAGGTATTTTGGGAGGCGTGGACACCAAGGTCGCCAGTGAGCTGATGCAGGTGCTCGCCGGGATGCGGCGGGTCGTCCGCCGGCGTCTGGCCGCCTCGCGACCGCCCCGGCTGCCGTCCGCGCAGGTCGACCTGCTGATCGCGGTCGAGGAGGAGCCTGGCATCGGCATCGCGGCCGCCGCCCGCGTGCTCCACCTGGCGGACAACTCGGTGAGCGGTCTCGTCAACGTGCTCGTGGACGCCGGCTTGCTTACGCGCGAGACCGATCCCGCCGATCGCCGGGCGGCGCGGCTCTTCCTCACCGGTGCCGCGCGCGAGCGCCTCGCCGGGTGGCGCGACGCCAGGGCCGAGCTGGTGGGGCGGGCGCTGGAGCGGCTGGACGAGACCGACCGCGAGACGGTCGCGGCCGCGCTGCCCGCACTGCGGCGGCTGCTCGACGAGATGCGGCAGGAGGAGGGGGCGGCATGAGCGCGAGTGCTTCGGGTTCGATGAGTGCGAAGACCACGCCGTTGGCGGCGGAAGGCGGCATGACGGCGGCGGTGAGCGTGCGCGGCCTGCGATACGCGTTCGGCGACACGGTGGCGGTCGACGGCATCGACCTCGACGTCGAGCCCGGAGAGATCTTCGGCCTCCTCGGCCCCAACGGAGCTGGCAAGACCACCACCATCCGCGCGATCACCACGCTGCTGCCGGTGCCGCGTGACACGGTCTCGGTCTTCGGCATCGACGTGCGGCGCCGGCGCATCGCGGTGCGGCGCCTCCTCGGGTACGTGCCGCAGCTCCTCTCCGCCGACGGCGCGCTGACCGGCCGGGAAAACGTGAGCCTCTTCGCCCGGCTCTACGACGTGCCGCGCCGCGAGCGGGCCACCCGCGTCGACGCGGCGATCGCCGCCATGGGCCTGACCGAGGCGGCCGATCGGCCCGCCGGCACATACTCGGGTGGCATGATCCGCCGCCTGGAGCTGGCGCAGGCCCTCGTGAGCGCGCCGCGGCTGCTGGTGCTCGACGAGCCCACGATCGGCCTCGACCCGGTCGCGCGCTCCGGCGTGTGGGAGCGGATAGCGCAGGTGCGCCAGGAGACGGGCATGACCGTGCTGGTCACCACCCACTACATGGACGAGGCGCAGCATTCGTGCGACCGCGTCGCGCTCATGCACCGCGGCCACATCCGGGCCGTGGGCAGCCCGGCTGAGCTGATCGCCAGCCTGGGCGCCGCCGGCCCAGCCAGCCTCGACGACGTTTTCCGGGTGTACGCGGGGGACGACTGGGACGAAGAGACGAAGGGACTCCGCAATGTCCGCCAGACTCGACGCACCGCCGCTCGCCTCGGTTGACACCTGGGGCGGCGGCCTCCGCATGCTCTTCGCCCGGGTTGGCGCGATGTGCCTCGTCGAGCTCCAGAAGATGCGGCGAGACAAGGCGGAGCTGCTCTTCCGTGCCGTGCAGCCGGCGCTGTGGCTGCTGGTCTTCGGCGTCACGTTCACGAAGATCAAGGCCATCCCCACCGGCGACGTGCCCTACCTCGACTACCTCACGCCCGGCGTCATCGCGCAGTCCGCGCTGTTCATCTCGATCTTCTACGGCATCCAGATCATCTGGGACCGCGACGCCGGCATCCTCGCCAAGCTGATGGTGACACCGACCCCGCGGGCGGCGCTGGTGACCGGCAAGGCCTTCGCCGCCGGCATGCGGGCGCTCAGCCAGGTGCTGGTCGTGCTGGTGCTTTCCGCCATCCTCGGCGTGACGCTGACCCACAACCCGCTGAAGCTGCTCGGCGTGGTGGCGGCGGTGCTGCTCGGCTCGGCGTTCTTCTGCTGCCTGTCCATCATCATCGCCGGCCTCGTGCTCTCCCGCGACCGCATGATGGGCATAGGCCAGGCCATCATGATGCCGCTCTTCTTCGCCTCTAACGCCCTCTACCCGGTCGCCCTCATGCCCGGCTGGCTCCAGGCGATCAACCACGCCAACCCGCTCAGCTATCAGGTCGAGGCGCTGCGCGGCCTGCTGATCGGCTCACCCGCGCGGCTCTGGCTCGACTACACCGTGCTGGTCGGGGCGGCGGCGCTGGCGATCGGTGTGGCGAGCGCGCTGCTGAGCCGCCTGGCGAAGTAGCGCGGGTGGGGCTTGCCGAGCGGAGGTGGCAGCGCGGGTCGGGGTTTCGGCGAGCGCCCCGCGCGAGCCGCCGACCCGCGCGGTCTCCGGCGGGAGCGACGGTCAGCAGCTGACGCGGCTCGGGAAATCCGCTCTTACGGCCCGAAGGGCGTGGGTCAGGCTGTCGTCGCGGCTGGCTTTGCCGTGGTGCGGGCGCCGGCGGCGATCGGGCGGAGCACGCGGGTCAGCTTTGCCGACAGGTCGTCGAGCGAGTCGTAGAAGATGACCTTGTCGCGGTCGTGGGCCTGGTGGATCGGGGTGCCGCGCTCGGCGACGAGCACCACCCGCCTATTGAGCGCCTGGGCCAGACCCACCTCGTAGTAGCAGCTCGGCCGCTCCAGCGTCAGGTCGGCCAGCACCACCCGGGCACGCCGCAGGTCGCGGCGGGCGTGGTCGAGGTCGAACGGCACCTGCGCGTGCAGCCGGTCGGCGGGCAGCAGCGTCGCCAGGCCCACGGCGGCGGTCGCCCGCTCGATGGCGGCGCGGCGGCGCTCGTAGGCGGGGTCGGACCCGACCGGCATGATCACGTAGACCATGGGTGTCACGGCGTGCCCCCTTCGTCGGCGTCGACGCCGCTGAACGGCGAGATCTGGTCGAACACAGCCTCGTGGCTGATCGCCCCGAACGTCACCGCCACCACCAGGATCGTCGCGAAGAGCACCCGGAACGCCCTCGGAATGAAGTATTCAGCACCCGAGGAGCTGAGCGCCAAGGTGTGGCGCAGCCGCCCCGTCGGCACCTTGCTGACCGCCTGCTGGTCCTGGAGGTCTTCCCACTCGCGCTCGAACGGCCGGTAGGACCGCGCGGCGGACGGACCGTTGGGCCCGTCGAAGACGATCAGCGGAGCCATCTCGTTGAGGATGCGGAACTTCGCCGCGTTGAGCGACTTGAAGTCACTGATCTGCTGGATCCAGTACGTGCACAGCAGGATCGCCGCCACCGACAGCACGACCACGCCGCAGAGGCCGACCAGCACATACGACGGGCGGGACGTGGACCAGGTGAGCACCGCCCCGATCGCGAGGAGGGTGGCGACCAGGATCGAGTAGTTCCACCGATTGAGCGCGAGCCGCCGGTCGGTCACCCGCTCGGTGGTCGCGTGATAAAGGCGAAACTCCTCGAACGAAACCGGCTCCGGCGGCACCGGCTGCTGCGTCATCGGCGGCCCTCCCTGCGCACCCGACCCTACCCGCCGGGTGTGACAGCCAGCTCCGCCTTGATCACCAAGTCACCGTCTGGACGGGGAAGCCTTCGTAGCGGTCAGGGTGAAGCGTCACGATGGGATGCCCCGTGGCGAGAGCCTGCGACACGGCATGGATGCCGGCCCAGTCAAGCGGCTGGTCGATGCTCAGGGCGGCATCCAGCCCGGCGTCGCGGACAAGCGTAGGGACCGCGACCGTGCCTGGCGGGGCAGTCGCGACGAGATCGGCCACGTGCTCGGCGATCGAGCGGCGCGCGGTGGTCGCCTCCGTGAGGCAGAGGGCTGGCACGTCGAGCACCGGCCCGCCGGTCGCCGCGCGATGGATCATGCGGGACAGCTCGCGCCGTTGGTGCTCAGCGCCCGTGCCGCCGAGACCCGCCACCAGCGCGAGATCATCGAGAATGTAACCGGTCACGATGGCTCGGCCATGTGCGCGGCAAGCGCCTCCGCCGCGATGGCGAACAGCACCTGCCGCGGGTCGCGCTCGTCGTCCACGCCACGGAGACCGTTTGCGGCCTCCTGAATGGCGGCTGCCACGGGCTTGGGCGAGGGGTAGCACCCGGTCGTGTCGCGCACCCAGGCCAGCGCGTCGACCTGCGCCTCGATCACGTCGACAACCCGGCAGGCCGCCGCATCGGGTGTGCCGAAGACCTCGTCTATCCATGCGTGTAGGTCTGCGGGGGCCAATCTGGTTGTTGGCATGTCGTGAGGCTAGAACTACCGTCCGACACTCGCAGCCCCGTAAACGCCGATCAAGGAATGGGGAGCTTGAATTACCGATGGGGGTGCGCTTGCCACGCACCCCTTGTCGACCAACCAGCGCAGCCCCTTGGCAGTACGCGGGCTGGGACTTCTCTCATCGGCTTCCGCTTTTCCAGCGGCTTGGTGTTCATCCTTTCCCGAGCGGGCTTCGCGTACGTCCGCCAGGTGGCGTATTCACGTCGGGTGCAAGTTGCGCGTTGGCGGACGGTTGAGCCGGGGCGACCGGCCGCCGCCGGGCGACGATCGACAGCACCACCGCGGCCGCCGTGAAGACCGCGGCCACCCAGAACGCCCGTGCCATACCGGCCACCCCGTCCGTCGATGCGACCGCGACGAGTACTGCCAGGCCGAGTGCTCCGCCGACCTGCTGCATCGCGTTGAGGAGGCTGGCCGCGGCGCCCGAGTCCGACGGCGCGACACCGCCGAGGATCGCGGTCGTGAGCGGCGCGAAGAGCAGGCCGGCGCCGAGTCCGAAGAGGAGCACCGGGCCGAGGACACCGGCGGCGTAGCCGGTCTCCGGGCCGATCTGCGCCACCCACACCAGGCCGGCGGTGGTGATCGAGGCGCCGGTGGCGGCGAGCCCGGTCGTGCCGAACCGCGGGATCAGCCGCGCGGCCAGCGTCGAGGAGGCGAGCACCAGCAGGGTCAGCGGCAGGAACGCGAAGCCGGTGCGCAGCGCGCTGTACCCGTGTCCCTGCTGGAGGAACTGGGTAAGGAAGAAGAACATGCCGAACATGGCTGCGGGGAAGACGAGCATCGTCGCGAACCCGGCCGCGCGCGTGCGGTCGGCGAGCAGGCGCAGCGGCAGGATCGGCTGGCTCGCGCGGGCCTCGCGCACCACGAACCCGGCCAGCAGCAGCGCGGCGACACCCAGCGCGGCCAGGGCCAGCGGGTCGCGCCAGCCCTCGGCGGAGGCGCGGATCAGCCCGTACACGAGGCCGGTCATGCCCGCCGTGGAGGTGAGCGCGCCGGCGAGGTCGAAGTGGCCGGGGCGGCGTGGCGTCTCGCGGATGGCGGCCGGGGCGGCGAGCACCACGGCGGCGGCGACCGGCACGTTGATGAAGAGCACCCACCGCCAGGAGGCCCAGTCGCTGAGCAGGCCGCCCACGATGAGGCCGACCGCGCCGCCGGCCGCCGCGACGGCGGTGTAGACGCCGATCGCGCGGGTGCGTGGCGCGCCCTCGGCGAAGTTGGCCGGGATGAGCGCGAGGGCGCTCGGCGCGGCGAGCGCGGCACCCACGCCCTGGGCGGTGCGCGCGGCGAGCAGAAACCACTCGGCCTCGGCGAGCCCGCCGGCGAGCGAGGCGAGGCCGAAGAGGGCGATGCCGGCGACGAACACCCGTCGCTGGCCGAGGATGTCGCCGGCTCGGCCGCCGAGCAGGAGGAGGCCGCCGAAGGCCAGCGTGTACGCGTTGACCACCCACGACAGCCCGGCCGTCGAGAAGCCGAGGTCGGCCTGGATCTTGGGTAGGGCTACGTAGACGACCGTGCCGTCCAGCACGACCATCAGCTGGCAGGCGGCGATGATGGCGAGCGCGGCGAAGGACCGTGGCACACGCATGAGGTGGTACCCCCGTAGTGAGTTAAGCTGAGGCTGCCTCAAGAAACATAATGAGGGACCCTCGACTTAGGCAAGGGGAGTGTGGCAATGCGGCGTATGCGCGCCGACGCCCGGCGCAACTACGAGCGGCTGCTGGCGGAGGCCGACGCGGCCTTCCGCGAGCACGGCACAGACGCGTCGCTGGAGGAGGTCGCGCGCCGCGCCGGCGTGGCGATCGGCACGCTGTACGGGCACTTCCCGACCCGGCAGGCCCTGCTGGAGTCGCTGATGCGCGAGCGCAACGACCAGGTCATCGCCCAGGGGGAGGAGCTGATCAAGGAGCGCTCACCGGGCGAGGCGCTGGAGGCGTGGGCGCGGATCTCGGTCGCGCACACCGCCGCCTACCAGGGGCTCGCCGGCTCCCTGATCAGCTGCTTCGACGACCCGACGTCGCCCCTGTACGGCGCCTGTCACGCGATGACCGAGATGGGCGAGCGGCTCGTCGAGCGGGCGCGTGCGGCCGGGGGCATCCGGCCGGACGCCGGCGCGTCCGACCTCTTCGCGCTGATCACGGCCGCCGCGTGGGTACGCGAGCAGGTGTCCGAGGAGCAGGCCGAGCGGCTCCTCCGGATCATGCTGGACGGGCTAGCCGACCCGGTGACGCGTGCGGCGCGGGTTGGCGATCCGTAGGTCGGCGTCGATCTTCGCGACCGTGGCGAGCAGGTGGGGGAGCAGGTCGCGGCGGATCGACTCGACGGAGTTGCGGCTGGCGTGCACCGACACGTTGGCCGCGCCGATCACCGCGCCGGCCCGGTCGCGGATCGGCGCCGCCACCGAGCGCAGCCCCTCCTCCAGCTCCTGGTCGACGATCGCGTACCCCTGGGCGCGCACCTTGCGCAGCTCGGTGCGGAGCGCCGCCGGGGTCGCGACGGTGCGCGCGGTGAGGCGGGCCAGCTTCACCCGGTCGAGGTACGCCGCCAGCTCGTCGTCGGGCAGGCCGGCGAGCAGCACCCGCCCCATCGACGTGGCGTACGCGGGGAAGCGGGTGCCCACGTTGATGGCGACCGTCATGATCCGGGAGGTGGGGACGCGGGCCACGTACACCACGTCGTCGCCGTCGAGCACGCACACCGACGACGACTCGTGCACCTGCGCCACCAGCCGCTCCAGGTGTGGCTCGGCGACATCCGGCAGCGAAAGGCTGGACAGAAACGCGTAGCCGAGCTCCAGCACCCGCGGAGTGAGGCTGAACATCCGGCCGTCGGTGCGCACGTAGCCCAGGTCGGCCAGCGTCAGCAGGAAGCGGCGGGCGGCGGCGCGGGTGAGGTCGCAGATGCGGGCCACCTCGCTGAGCGTCAGCTCAGGGTGCCCGGCGTCGAACGCGCGGATGACGGCCAGCCCGCGCTCCAGCGACTGTACGAAGTGGGCCTCCCGCCCCACGTCATCCGTCATGCGCGTCCTCCTCCAGCACTCTCCGCGCGATCGCCAGTGCGCTGTTGGCGGCCGGCACACCAGCGTAGACGGCCGTGTGCAGCAGCACCTCGCCGATCTCGGCAGGGCTGAGGCCGTTTCGGCGGGCGGCGCGCACGTGCATGGCCAGCTCCTCCTCGCACCGCAGGGCGGCCAGCACCGCGAGCGTGACGCAGCTGCGGGTGCGGCGGTCGAGGCCGTCGCGGCTCCAGACCGCGCCCCACGCGTACCGGGTGATGAACTCCTGGAACGGCGCCGTGAGCGGCGTCGTGTCGGCGACGGCCCGGTCGACGTGCGCGTCGCCGAGCACCTCGCGGCGGACCGCCATGCCCCGGTCGAAGTCACTCATCCGTCCCCCCGAGGTGTTCGACGATCAGCGTGGTGACCGCGTCGGCCTGCTCCACATTGGCCAGATGCGCGGCGTCGCGTACGAGCGTGAGCCGCGCGCCCGGCACCGCCGCCGCGATGTCCGCGCCGTGCGACGGGGCGAACGCCGGGTCGTCGGCACCGTGCAACACCAGCGTGGGCGCGGCGATGCGGGGCAGCGCGTCGGTGAGGTCGAGCCGCTCGAGCACCCCGCAGCAGGACGCGTACCCCTCGGCGGGTGTGGCGGTGAGCATCGCGCGCAGCCGGGCGACCAGATCGGGCCGGCGGTACGCGTACTCCGGCGTGAGCCAACGGCTCACCACCAGGTCGGCGATCGCGGCGGTGCCCTCCGACCGCACGACAGCCGCGCGCCGCGCCCACGAATCGGGCGCTCCCGGCCGGGCCGACGTGCAGCACAGCACGAGCCGGTCGATCCGCTCCGGCGCGTGCGCGGCCAGCCACATGCCGACCATGCCGCCCATGGACAGACCGCAGAAATGGGCCCGTGCCACATCGAGCTCGTCGAGCAGCGCGAGCACGTCGCCACCCAGATCCCCGATGGTGTACGGGCCGGCAGGCACCGCCGAGCGACCGTGCCCCCGGGTGTCGAAGCGGACGACGCGGAAGCGCTCGACCAGCGCGGGCAGCTGCGGCTCCCACATGTCCACTGTGGCACCGAGCGAGTTGGCCAGCACGAGCACCGGCGCGTCCGTTGGACCATCCACTATGGAGTACGGAGTCACGGTCGCTCCCCGTGCAGCTTGAGCGCGCGGTCGGTCAGCGCGGGCGCGGCGCCGAGGTAGGACGCCGGGTCGAGGAGGGCGGCGAGCTCCGCCGGTGCGAAGTGCTCCGCGAGCGCCTCGGCGAGCGGCCGGCCACCGGCCACCGCGTCGCGTACCAGATCGTGCGCCTCGGTCGGGCCGACCTTCGGCGCGAGCGCGGCGCCGACCCGCTCGGCCAGCAGCGCCCCGCCGGTGATGTCGAGGTTGGCCCGCATCCGGGCCGGGTCGACCCGCAGGTGCGCCAGGCACCGCGCCAGCCAGTGCGCCGCCGAGCCGGTCGCCCGCAGAAGTCCGGTGAACGGCGCCCACTCGGCGTGCCAGGCGCCCGCCGCCCGCTGGTGCTCGTGCCCCATGGACGCCAGCAGCGTGGCGGCGTAGCCGGGCGCCTGGGCCGCGCAGGCGCGTGCGGAGACGGCGGCGACCGGGTTCTGCTTGTGCGGCAGGCTGGACGAGCCGCCCGGCTGACCCTCGGCCAGCTCACCGACCTCGGTCTGCGCGTACAGGACGACGTCGCCGGCCACCTTCGCGATCACGCCACACGCCGTGCCGAGCGGCCAGACGAGGTCGGCGATCCGGGTGCGGTCGGTGTGCCACGGCAGCGCGGGTGCGGGCAGCCCGAGCTCTTCGGCCAGCCGGTCCACGATGGACGGTGAGTCGAAGGCCGCGAGGGTGCCGGCCGCACCGCCGAGCTGGACCGCCAGGCCGCTGTCGCGCATCGCCGCGAGACGGTCGGCGGCCCCGTCGAGCGCGGTGAGCCATCCGGCCGCGACGAGCCCGAACGTCGTCGGCAGCGCCTGTTGCATCAACGTGCGCGCGGCGACCGGCGTGTCCCGGTGGGCCGCGGCCAGGTGGGCGGCCGCCTCCGCCGCCGCGGAGACGTCGTTGACGATCAGCCCGAGCGCGTTCCGGGCGACGAGCATCGCGGCCGTGTCGAGGATGTCCTGGCTGGTGGCGCCCCGGTGGACGTGGCGGGCGGCCTCCGGGGAGACCGCCGCACGGAGGGCCCGGACCAGCGGCACGACCGGGTTGCCGGACTCCGCGGCGGCCGCACCCAGGGCGGCGACGTCGAACAGCTCGGCACGGCACGAGGCCGCCACCTCCGGTGGCGCGCCGCCGGCCCGGGCGAGCGCCGCCTCCACGTCGAGCATCGCCTGGAGCCACGCCCGGTCGCTGGTCGCCGCGCGCACCGGGCCGGCGGCGAGCACGCCATCAAAAAGCCCGCCCTCGGCGCCCGCTCCAGTACCGCCAGCCGTAGCGCCGCCCGGCCCTGCGGTGCTCGCCCCTGCGGCGCCCGGCCCTGCGGTGCCCGGCCCTGCGGTGCCCGGCCCTGCGGTGCCCGGCCCTGCGGTGCCCGCCCCTGCCGTGTCCGGCCCTGCGGTGCCCGGCCCTGCGGCGCCCGCGCCAGCGGCGCCGCGGCGGCTGCCGGCCGGCCCACCGTCAGATGGCGAAGAAGACGGTCTCATCGTCGCCCTGCAAGCGGATGTCGAACCTGTAGCCCTCCTCGTCGGGCACCGCGAGCAGCGTCGCGCGCCGGGGCAGCGGCACGCTCGCCAGGATCGCGTCGGTCGCGTTCGCCGTCTCCTCGTCGGCGAAGTAGACGCGGGTGACGACCCGGTGCAGCAGGCCGCGCGCGAAGACCGACACGTCGATGTGCGGCGCCTGCGGCATCCCGTCGGGCCCCGGCACCGGGCCTGGCTTGAGCGTGCGAATCGCCCACCGTCCACTGTCGTCGGTCGGGCAGCGGCCGAAGCCGCGGAAGCCGGAGACCGCGCCGCGCGGGTCGTCCGGGTGGTCGAAGTGGCCGGCCGGATCCGCCTGCCAGGTCTCGACGAGCGCGTCGGGCACCGGGTCGCCGGCGCCGTCGGTCACCACGCCGTGCAGGCGGAACGCGCCCGGCACGCCCTCGGCGACCACGTCCGGCCCGTCGGGCCAGGGCAGGCCGATCGACAGGTACGGCCCGACCGTCTGCGAAGGCGTGGTCACGTCTCCTCCATCGGCGTCGCCTCGCGTCCACGAAGGACGATGTCGAACTCGAAGCCCAGCGCCCACTCCTCGACCGTCGCGGACAGGTCGAAGCGGGACACCATGCGGTGCCGGGCCGCCTCGGGCACCGAGTTGTAGATCGGGTCGTGCGGGAAGAGCGGGTCGTCCGGGAAGTACATCTGCGTGACGAGCCGCTGGGTGAACGCCCGGCCGAACAGCGAGAAGTGGATGTGCGCCGGCCGCCAGGCGTTGTGGTGGTTGCGCCAGGGGTACGCGCCCGGCTTGATCGTGACGAACCTGTAGCGCCCCAGCGAGTCGGTGAGCGCCCGCCCCACACCGGTGAAGTGCGGGTCGAGCGGGCTGTCGTGCTGGTCCCACCGGTGCAGGTAGCGCCCGCCGGCGTTGGCCTGCCACACCTCGACGAGCGTGTGCGGCACCGGGCGCCCGTCACTGTCGCGGACCTGCCCGTGCACGACGATCCGCTGCCCCTGCGCCTCCCCGCCCGCGTGGTGGGTGAGGTCGGCGTCGTCCGCGGTGACCCGGCCCTCTCCGAGCAGCGGCCCGGTCACCTCGGTCAGCGTATGCGGGAGCAGCAGCGGGGCCTGGCCCGGCGCACGCAGCACGGTCGACTTGTAGGCGGGCGAGAGCAGCGGCGGATGCGTGCCCGCCTCGTCCCGCCGGTATCCGGGAACGGTCAGCCGATTGGCCGCTGTCATCAGTCAATCCTGCCTTTCCAGCTGGCGTAGCGCGGACAGCTCAGCGGAACTGGGGTCGGGCGTGACGCGCGGCGACGGCGCGACGGCGAGCGGCCACCCGGTCGCCTCGACCGCGCGCGCCGGCTCGACGCCCGGGTGCACCTGGGTCAGCGTGAGCTCGGCGGTCTCCGGGTCGGGCTCCAGCACGCCCAGGTCGGTGATGACGAGCACCGGGCCGCGGCCGGTGAGGCCGAGCTTTGCCCGGTCGCGCGGGCCGCCGCCATAGCCGACCGAGGTGACGAAGTCGACCCGCTCCACGAACGTGCGCGGGCTGTGCTTGACGATCACGATGACCTCGCGGCAGGACGCGGCGATCTCCGGGGCGCCGCCCGCGCCGGGCAGCCGCACGCGCGGGTCACGGTAGTCGTCGCCGATCACCGTCGTGTTGATGTTGCCGTACCGGTCGATCTGCGCGGCACCCAGGAAGCCCACGTCGACGCGACCGGGCTGGAGCCAGTAGTTGAAGATCTCCGGCACCGAGACGACGGCGTCGGCGGTCTCGGCCAGCACGCCGTCGCCGATGGAGAGCGGGAGCGTGGCCGGCTTGGCGCCGATCGTGCCGGACTCGTAGATCAGCACGAGGTTGGGCGCGTGCGTGCGGCGGGCGAGGTTGGCGGCGGTGCTGGGGCGGCCGATGCCCACGAAGCACCGGTCGCCGTCGCGCAGCGCCCGCGCCGCCGCGATCGTCATCATCTCGTCGGCCGACCAGGTCATTTCGCCGGCACCCGATCGAGCACGTGCTCCTTGAGCCACGCGGTGAACGCGTCCCGGTCTCGGCTGATCGCGTCCCAGGCCTGGTAGTAGCCGTTGTCGCGCTCGCTGTATCCCATGGCGTACGACGGGTGGGCGCCGCCGGGCACCTCGGCCACGTAGGTGACCGCCCAGCCCGGCAGGATCACGGCGCCGGGGCGGGGGTCGAGCTCGTCGACGACCTCCTCCACGGTCACCAGCGACTGGCGCGAGGCGAGCACGACCTCCTTGTGTACCCCGGTGATGCCCCACATCTGCACGTTGCCCGCGCGGTCGGCGCGCTGCGCGTGGACGATGCCGACGTCGGGGTTGAGGGCCGGCACGGCGGTCAGCACCTCACCGGTGAACGGGCAGGTGATCGGCTTGATGGTCGCGGTGTGCGCGGGCAGGTCGGTGCCGACGTAGCCGCGCATCACCGCGAACGGCAGCCCGGACGCGCCGGCCACGTACCGATTGGCCATGCCAGCGTGGCTGTGCTCCTCGATCTCGAGGGGAGCCGGCCAGCCGCGCTGCACGGCGTCGCGGAAGCGGTGCAGCGAGCCGACGCCGGGGTTGCCGGCCCAGGAGAAGACGAGCTTGCGCGCGCAGCCGGCGCCGATCATCTGGTCGTAGACGATGTCGGGCGTCATCCGGACCAGCGTGAGGTCGCGGCGCCCCTGCCGGATGATCTCGTGGCCGGCGGCTACGGGGATCAGGTGGGTGAACCCCTCGAGGGCCACGGTCTGCCCGTCGCGCACCAGCTCGGCGATCGCTTCGGGCAGCGAGGCGATGACCCCCATTGAAACCCCAACCTCGTGCGCTTGTAGAACCAAGGTTCGCTATCCGAACGTAACGGCGATGCTCTGGCACTGTCAATCGGGCGCCTAGAGCGACGTTGACGTGAGCGCGGTCACGCCGTACGTTCACGATGAGAACCAACGTTCGTATGTCGCACGCACTTACGGAGGTCCCTTTGCGCCGGTCCTTCGCAGTCTTTTCCGTGGCCACGACGCTTCTCGCCGCCACGGCATGCGGGTCGTCCGACTCCCCGTCGACGCCCAGCGACGAAGGCACCCCCGCCAAGGTCACGGTTGGTGTCATCCCGATCGTCGACGTGGCGCCGATCTATCTCGGCAAGGAAAAAGGCTTCTTCTCCGCCCGCGGCATCGACCTCACGATGGAGAGCGGCCAGGGCGGCGCCGCCATCGTGCCCGGCGTGCTCAGCGGCCAGTTCCAGTTCGGCTTCAGCAACGTGACGTCGCTGATGATCGCCCAGGGCAACCGGGTGCCGGTCAAGGTGGTGGCCAACGGGGTCGCCTCGACCGGCAAGGAGGGCGCCGACTTCGGCGGCGTGACGGTCAAGGGCGACAGCCCGATCAAGTCCGCCAAGGATCTCGCCGGCAAGAAGGTCGCGGTCAACACGCTGAAGAACATCGGCGACACCACCGTCCGCGAGTCCGTGCGCAAGGCGGGCGGCGACCCCAGCACGATCAACTTCGTCGAGATCGGCTTCCCGCAGATGCCGGCCGCGCTGGCGAGTGACCAGGTCGACGCGGCCTGGGTGGTCGAGCCGTCCCTCTCGGTCGTCAAATCGCAGGGCGGTCGCGTCGTCGCGTGGAACTACGTGGACGCCGCGCCCAACCTCACCGTCGCGACTTACTTCACCTCCACCAAGCTGACGCAGGAAAATCCGGACCTGGTCAAGCGGTTCACCGAGGCGATCAACGAGTCGCTGACGTACGCGTCCACGCATGCCGACGAGGTGCGGCAGGTGCTCGGCACGTATACCCAGATCGACCAGAAGACCCGCGACGCGATGACGCTGCCGGTCTGGCCGACCGAGATCAACAAGGCCTCCATCGAGACGCTGGCGACGCTGGGCAAAAACGACGGCGTCTTCGGCGACAAGACGCCCGACCTCACCCAGCTGTTGCCGTGATCCGAAAAGTCGCGCTCGGACTGTCCGGGCTCGCCGGCCTCCTTCTGGTGGTGGAGGTGCTGCCGTACACCGGGGTGGTGTCGTCGGACTTCCTTCCACCCACCCACCGGATCGCGGTGGCGCTGGCCACGGAGCTCGCCGACGGCGCGTTCTGGGGCGCGCTGTGGGACACGCTCGTGGCCTGGGCGATCGGGCTCGCCATCGCGGTGCTCGCCGGCATCGTGGTGGGCTTCGTGATCGGCGCCGTGCCGGTGCTGCGCGCGCTCACCGCGTCGACGATCGAGTTCCTGCGGCCGATCCCGTCGGTCGCGCTGATCCCGCTCGCCGTCCTGCTCTACGGCACGGAGATCCGGTCCACGCTCATGCTCGTCGTGTACGCGTCGTTCTGGCAGGTGCTGATCCAGGTGCTCTACGGCGTGCAGGACGTCGACCCGGTCGCGGACGAGACCGCGCGCAGCTACGGGCTCGGCACGCTGGCCCGCGTGCGGTACGTGCTGTGGCCCACCGCCCTGCCGTACGTGATGACCGGCGTCCGCCTGGCCGCCGCGGTGGCCCTTGTGCTGGCCATCACCGCCGAGCTCGTCATCGGCGCCCCGGGCCTGGGCAGCCGCATCGCGGTCGCACAGTCCTCCAACGCGGTGCCCAACATGTACGCGCTCATCGCCGTCACCGGCCTGCTCGGCGTCGCCATCAACCTCGCCGCCCGCGGCGTCGAGCGGCTGCTGCTGCACTGGCACCAGTCGGTACGCGGGGAAGTGCTCGTATGAAGCGCATCCTCACGAAAGTCGCACTGTGGCTGGCGCTGCCGGTGGTGCTCTTCGCCGTCTGGTGGTTCGCCACCGCGAACAGCCAGAACTTCTACGTGCCGCCGCTCAGCGAGATCCTGCGTACCTTCCCCGAGGTGTGGACCTGGGACCGGATCCGCGCCGACGTGCTGCCCAGCCTGATCCGCCTCGCCGTCGGCTACACGATCGCGGTGCTCGCCGGTGTGTCCCTCGGCGTGCTCGTCGGCAGCAGCCGGCCGGTGCGGGCGGTGCTGGAGCCCGTGCTGGAGTTCTTCCGGGCCATCCCGCCGCCGGTCCTGGTCCCGGTCATCATGCTTTTCGCCGGCATCGGTGACACGATGAAGGTCGTGGTCATCGCGGCCGGCTGCGTGTGGCCGATCCTGCTCAACACCGTCGAGGGCGTGCGGGCCGTCGACAGCGTGCTGGCGGACACGTGCAGGTCGTACGGGATCACCGGCCCGTCCCGCATCGGCCACCTCGTGCTCCGCTCGGCCAGCCCGCAGATCGCGGCCGGCATGCGGCAGGCGCTGTCGATCGGCATCATCCTGATGGTCATCAGCGAGATGTTCGCCGCCAGCAACGGGCTCGGCTTCACCATCGTGCAGTTCCAGCGCAGCTTCGCGATCCCCGACATGTGGAGCGGCATCCTCCTGCTGGGCCTGCTCGGCCTGGCCCTGTCCGTCCTGTTTCGACTCGTGGAGAGCTGGAGCCTGCGCTGGTACCACGGCCAGCGCCGGGCCCAGCGCGGTCCGTCCTGAAGGGACACACGATGCTGCTCGATGTCCGCGGCCTGAAGAAGGTCTACGAGGGCCGCCAGCGCCCGGTCGAGGCGGTACGCGACCTGACCTTCGGCCTCGACGCCGGCGACCTCGTGTGTCTCGTCGGCCCGTCCGGCTGCGGAAAGACCACCCTCCTCAAGTGCATGGCGGGGCTGCTCGCCCCGACCGCCGGCGAGGTGCGGCTGCGGGACAAGCGGGTCACCTCGCCACCGCCGGGTCTGGCCGTGGTCTTCCAGGAGTACGGCCGCAGCCTCTTCCCGTGGATGAGCGTGCGCGACAACGTGGAGCTTCCGTTGCGCAACAAGGGCATGACGCGCCGGCTGCGCCAAGACGTGGTGGGCCGGGCGCTCGCCTCAGTGGGCCTGGCCGACGCCCACCACGCCTACCCGTGGCAGCTCTCCGGCGGCATGCAGCAGCGCGTGGCCATCGCGCGCGCCGTCGCGTACCAGCCGGATGTGCTCCTCATGGACGAGCCGTTCGCGGCCGTCGACGCACAGACCCGCGCGGACCTGGAGGATCTGATCCGGGACCTGTGGCGAAAGCTCGGCATCACCATGCTCTTCGTCACGCACGACATCGACGAGGCGGTCTACCTCGGGCAACGGGTGATCATCCTGTCCTCCTCGCCCACGGTAGTGCGCGAGGTGCTCGACGTCGACCTGCCGGATCGACGCGACCAGCTGACCACGCGGTCAGACAGCCGCTTCACGGAGCTGCGCTCCCACGTGTACGCGCAGATCCAGGCCGCCAAACGAGAGTCCACTGTGGGGAGTCACGATGCTGCTCGACCAACCGACATGGCAAAGCAAGTTCTTCAGTAGCGGCTGGGTTTCCGGCGAGGGTGGCGACCGGGCGGTCGTCGAGCCGGCCACCGGGTCGGAGCTCGGCCGCGTGGGCGTCGCGGGCCCGGCCGACGTGGCCACCGCCGCCCGCGCCGCGGCCGCCGCGCAGGCCGAGTGGGCCGCGCTGCCGCATCCCGCGCGCGCGGCGGTCCTGCGCAAGGCCGGCGACCTGTGGCAGCAGAACGCCGACGAGGTGCGCGACTGGATCGTGCGCGAGACCGGCGCGGTCCCGCCCAAGGGCGACTTCGAGATCGGTGTCGCCACGCAGGAGTGCTACGAGGCGGCCGCGCTGCCTTCCCGCCCGTACGGCGAGCTGCTGCCCAGCCTCGACGGCCGCCTCAGCATGTCGCGGCGGGTGCCGGCCGGCGTGGTCGGCGTGATCTCGCCGTTCAACTTCCCGCTGATCCTGTCGATCCGCTCGGTGGCGCCCGCGCTCGCGCTCGGCAACGCGGTGCTGCTCAAGCCCGACCCCCGCACCGCCGTCAGCGGCGGCCTGCTGCTGGCCGGCATCTTCGCGCAGGCCGGGCTCCCCGACGGCTTGCTGCACGTGCTCCCCGGCGGCCCCGAGCTGGGCGAGGCGATCATCGCCGACCCCCGGGTACGCGTCGTGTCGTTCACCGGCTCCACCCGCGCCGGCCGCCGGGTCGGCCAGGTCGCGGCCGCCAACCTGACCCGGGTACACCTCGAGCTGGGCGGCAACTCCGCGCTCGTGGTGCTCGACGACGCCGACCTCGACCGCGCGATCTCCGCCGGCGCGTTCGGCTCGTTCAACCACCAGGGCCAGATCTGCATGACCACCGGCCGCCACCTGGTGCACGAGTCCGTCTACGAGGAGTACGTGGAGCGCCTCGCCAAGAAGGCCGACGCCCTCGAACTGGGCCCGGTCATCGACGCCGGCCAGCGCGACAAGATCCACGCACTGGTGAGCGGCAGCGTCGAGAAGGGCGCGCGGCTCGCGGCCGGCGGCACGTTCACCGGCCTCTTCTACCGCCCCACGGTGCTGGCCGACGTCACGCCCGAGATGCCCGCGTACGCCGAGGAGGTCTTCGGCCCGGTCGCGCCGGTGGCCCGGTTCGGCAGCCTGGACGAGGCGGCCACGCTCGCGGCCGGCACCGAGTACGGCCTGTCGCTCGGCATCATCACCCGCGACGTGACGAAGGGTCTCGCGCTCGCCGACCGCATCCCGACCGGCATCGTGCACATCAACGACCAGACGGTGAACGACGAGGCGAACGTGCCCTTCGGCGGCGTAGGCGCGTCGGGGACCGGTGCCCGCTTCGGCGGCGCCGCGGCCAACGTCGAGGCGTTCACCGAGACCCGCTGGGTAACCGTCCGTGGTGACGTGCCCCAGTACCCTTTCTGAGATGAGCGGGAGCCGCGAGGCTACGGGTCTCGACCACGACGGCGGACGAGCGCCGAGCGGCGGAGCGGGGTAGGCATGGAGGCGTTCATCGTCGACGGTGTTCGTACACCGTTCGGAAAATATGGCGGGGCGCTGTCGGGTGTGCGGCCGGATGACCTGGCGGCGCATGTCGTTCGGGCGCTGACCGGCAAGCTGCCGTCCGTCGACTGGGCGGCCGTCGACGACGTGGTGCTCGGCTGCGCCAACCAGGCCGGCGAGGACAACCGCAACGTGGCGCGGATGGCCGTGCTGCTCGGCGGGCTGCCCGAGCACGTCTCCGGCTCCACGGTCAACCGCCTCTGTGGGTCCGGCCTCGACGCGGTGGCCACGGCCGCGCGCGCGATCCGGGCCGGCGAGGCGCACCTCGTGGTGGCCGGGGGCGTGGAGAGCATGAGCCGGGCGCCGTTCGTGATGCCGAAGGCGGCGAGCGCGTTCTCCCGTACCGCGGAGATCTTCGACACGACGATCGGCTGGCGGTTCGTCAACAAGCTGATGCGCGACGGCTGGGGCATCGACTCGATGCCCGAGACGGCGGAAAACGTGGCCGCGGAGTTCGACGTCGGCCGGGAGGCGCAGGACGAGTTCGCGCTGCGGTCGCAGGAGCGGGCGGCCAAGGCGCGGGCCCGCCTGGCGCTGGAGATCGCGCCGATCGACGTGCCGGCCGGTCGGGGCGCCACCAAGACCGTCGACGTCGACGAGCCGCCGCGGGAGACGTCGCTGGAAAAGCTGGCCGCGCTGCCCACGCCGTTCCGGGCCGGTGGCACGGTCACGGCGGGCAACGCCTCGCCGGTCAACGACGGCGCGGCGGCACTGCTGCTGGCGAGCGAGGAAGCGGTCGACAAGTACCGGCTGACCCCGCTCGCCCGGGTGACCGGCGCCGCGGCGGCCGGCGTGCCGCCGCGGATCATGGGGATTGGCCCGGTGCCGGCCACCCGCAAGCTGCTCGACCGGCTCGGCCTGGGGCTGGCGGACGTCGATGTGGTCGAGCTCAACGAGGCGTTCGCCGCGCAGGCGGTGGCCGTGCTCCGCGAGCTCGGGCTGCCCGCGGACGCCGAGCACGTCAACCCCAACGGCGGCGCGATCGCTCTCGGTCACCCACTGGGCGCGAGCGGTGCGCGGCTCGCTCTGACGGCGGCGGTCGAGCTGGGACAACGTGGGGCGCGCCGGGCGTTGTGCACCATGTGCATCGGCGTTGGCCAGGGGATCTCTCTGCTGCTGGAGGCGCCCTAGCGGTAGTGTGATCGCGAACTTGTCTCACCCCAAAGGCGGATCATGGAGCAACCGCGCGATCTTTCGTCGGACATCGACATGAGCCGCCCCAGCGCGGCCCGAGTGTACGACTACTTCCTCGGTGGGGCGCACAACTTCGAGGTCGATCGCCAGCTCGCCGAGCAGATCGCCAGCCTCACGCCCAACCTCGCCGACACGATGCGGGCCGGCCGGGCGTTTCTGCGGCGGGCGGTGCGATACATCGCGGCCGAAGGCGTCGACCAGTACCTCGACATCGGCTCGGGCATCCCCACCGTGGGCAACGTGCACGAGGTGGCCCGGGCGGCCAACCCGGCGTCGCGCGTCGTGTACGTCGACGTCGACCCCGTGGCGGTCATGCACAGTCGCTCCATTTTGGAGGGTGACGAGCAGACCGTGGTGCTCGAAGGGGACCTGCGCGACCCGGAGCGGATCCTCGCCGATACCCGAAAGCAAGCCCTGCTCGACTTCGACCGCCCGATCGCGGTGCTGCTCGCGGGTGTCGTGCACTTCCTGCCCGACGCCGACCGTCCGGCCGAGGTGATCGCGAGCCTGCGCGCCGCCGTCGGGCCGGGCAGCTTCCTGGTCATCTCCCACTCGACCTACGAGGACCAGCCGCAGGAGATGCTCGACGCGCAAAAGCTCTCCAAACGCACCGCCACCGAGATCACGCTGCGCTCGCACGCGGAGATCTCGTCCTACTTCGGTGACTTCGCGCTCGTCGACCCCGGGCTCGTGCACCTGCCGCTGTGGCGGCCGGAGTCGCCGGGAGATGTAGACGAGCATCCGGAGCGGTTCGGCGCCTTCGGGGGCGTCGGCCGGGCCGGCTAGGTCGAGGGGCGCCGCCAAGGCTGCGGGAGGGCGACGATCGACCGGGTCAGCAGGGAGGGAGTCGAGCGGTACGCGCACCTGTGGGCGCGTGCCGGGGCGGCGCTCGGCTATGTGCCGATGAGCCCGGACGAGACCGAGCGCATGCTGCACAACCACACGACGCTGCTGGCCGAGGCGCTCGTGACCGAGCCGTTCAGCACCGCGCCCGCGCACACCGTCGGCCGCGCGCTCGTCGACGTGCACTTCACCGCGCCGGAGTTCCTCGATCAGACGCTGCTCACGTTCGGGCGGTGGTTCCTGCGGCTCGTCGTGCCCGAGCACACCGAGAGGTTCGCCGACCGGGCGGTGGCCCTCCAGGCCGCTTTGGCGGCCGGATACGCGCGCGGGCTGCGCGACCGGACGTTCACCCAGCAGGAACGCATCGGCCGCGCGGTCTGGTCGGCGCGCAACCAGATCGAGCAGGACCTGCGGGCCAGCGAGGCGCGCTTCCGGGCGGTCTTCGCGGGCGCGGCCATCGGCATCGGCATCGCCGACATGGACGGGCGGATCATCGACGTCAACCAGGCGTTCGCCGACATGCTCGGCTACACCGTCGAAGAGATGCGCGAGATCAACGTCGCGGAGCTGTTCTACCCGGACGACGGGCCGGGCATGTGGGACATGTACAAGGAGATGATCGAGGGCAAGCGCGACGGCGTCCGGGTGGAAAAGCGCTACTACCGCAAGGACCGCACGATCCTCTGGACCGACCTCGCCGTGTCGCTCATCCGCGACGAGGACGGGCAGCCGCGCTTCACCGTGGCGATGGTCGAGGACATCACCGACCGGTACGAGCTCCAGGAGCGCCTCCGCTTCCAGGCGCTGCACGACCCGCTCACCGGGCTGCCCAACCGCACGCTCTTCTTCGAACGCCTGGCCGCGGTCTTCGACGGAGCGGCGCGCCGGGTCGGCGTCTGCTTCCTCGACCTCGACGGCTTCAAGGCGGTCAACGACAGCCTCGGCCACTACGTGGGCGACGAGCTGCTGGTGGTCGTGGCGCGACGGCTGGCCGCCTCGGTGTCCGCGCGCGGGCACCTCGTGGCGCGGATGGGCGGCGACGAGTTCGTGATCCTGGTCGAGGACTCGGGCGGCACCGACGCGGCCATCGAGGTGGCCGAGGCGGCGCTGGCGGCGGTGGCCGAGCCCGTGAAGATCGACTCGCACCAGCCGCTCTCAGTGACGGCCAGCATCGGCATCGTCGAGCGCGAGGTACACGGCACCAGCCCCACCGAGGTGATGAAGGCGGCCGACACCACGCTCTACTGGGCGAAGGCCGACGGGCGCGGCCGCTGGTCGCTGTTCGACCCGGTGCGCGGCGCACACCAGCTGGCCCGCGCCGCACTCGCCGCCGCACTGCCCGGCGCGCTCGACCGGGGTGAGTTCACTTTGGAATACCAGCCGATCGTGGGCCTGGAGAGCGGGCGGCTGCGCGCGGTCGAGGCGCTCGTGCGGTGGCGCCACCCGGAGCTGGGGATGGTGCCGCCGGACCGGTTCATCGGTCTGGCCGAGGAGACCGGCATGATCGTCCGACTTGGACGGTGGGTGCTGGAGCAGGCGTGCGCGCAGGGCGCGCGGTGGCACCGCGAGTTTCCCGAGGCGCGGCTGGTGGTGAGCGTCAACCTCGCCGTGCGCCAGGCCAACGCGCCCGGCATCGTCGAGGAGGTGGCCGAGGTGCTGGACCGCACCGGGTTCCCGGCCGCCCAGCTCCAGCTGGAGCTCACCGAGAGCGCGGTGATGCCCACCGCCGGTGAGCCGGTGCGGTCGCTGCGCGGGCTGGCCGCGACCGGCGTGCGGATCGCGATCGACGACTTCGGCACGGGCTACTCCAACCTGGCCTACCTGCGCCGGCTGCCGATCCACTCGCTCAAGCTGGCCGGGCCGTTCATCGAAGGGCTGCGCTCGGGCGACCTCGTCGACTCGGCGAGCATGGCCGACGAGCGGATCGTCGACGCGCTGGTGCGGCTGGCGCACGCGCTGGGCCTGACCGTGACGGCGGAGGCGGTGGAGACCGCCCAGCAGGCCGACCTGCTGCGGGCGCTGGACTGCGACACCGGCCAGGGCCTGCTCTTCGGCGGCGCCACATCGGCCGGAGACATCACGGCCAGGTTGCGGTCAACCCGCTGAACAGGCAGATCTGCGTCGGGGGACTGTCGTGATCGCCGGTCGGGTGGAATCATGTCGCGTGGTTTGTCGGTCTCGTGGAGGCGGGGCCGTGACTGGGGGGATCGGGGAAATGAGCGGGGATCAGGGGTCGCGTGCTGCGCCGTTGCGCCAGAGCGACCCGCGAAAGCTGGGGCGGTACGAGCTGGTGGGGCGGCTCGGCGAGGGCGGCATGGGCGTGGTCTACCTCGCCCGCGCGTCCGACGGGCGCCAGGTGGCGATCAAGATGATCCGCGCCGACCTGGAGGTCGACGAGGAGTTCCGCCGCCGCTTCCGCAGTGAGGTCAACAGGGCGCGGCAGGTGCCGCCCTTCTGCACGGCGGAGGTGCTCGACGCCGACCCGGACCACGAGCGCCCGTACCTCGTGGTCGAGTACGTCGACGGGCCCAGCCTCTCCGCCGTGGTCGCGGAGCGGGGACCGCTCAGCCCGGCCAATCTGCACGCGCTGGCGATCGGCATGGCGACCGCGCTCACGGCCATCCATGGCGCCGGCGTCATCCACCGGGATCTCAAGCCCAGCAACGTCTTGCTGGCACCGGGCAGCCCGAAGGTCATCGACTTCGGCATCGCGCGGGCGGTCGAGGCGACGAGCCACCACACCGCGACGAACCAGTGGCTGGGCACCGTGGCGTACATGGCGCCGGAGCGCTTCGGGTCTGACGCCGGCTCGGTCATCACGCCCGCGGCGGACGTCTTCGCCTGGGGCGCCGTCCTGGCCTACGCGGGCACCGGCCACACACCTTTCGCGGCCGACTCGCCGCCGGTGGTCGCCGCCCGCATCCTGACCCAGCCGCCCGACCTGACCGGCCTCGTGCCGCCGCTGCGCGACCTCGTCGAGCGGACGCTCGCCAAAGAGCCGTCCCTCCGCCCCACCTCGCGTGAACTGCTCGACATGCTGCTCGTCGCCGGCCCGGACCGGCCGCCCGCGATGGCCGCCGCGCTGGCACAGCAGCCCGGCCTGCTCGTCGCGGCCGAGGAGGCCCAGGCGGCCACCCACCAGCGGCCGGAGGGGGCACTGACCGCGGCCGCCGTGCCACCGGACCTGGGCACGCTCGCCGCCGGCCCGACCGAGGTGACCCCCTCCAACCAGCCAACCGCCCTTGTCGCGCCCGTTTCGCCCGCTTTGCCGGCGGCTGTGACGCCGGCCGTCGCGGTCCCGGCCGCTCCGGTCCCACCGACCGCCCCGGTCCCGGCCCCACCGCACGCGCCGGCGGGTCGGGGCGGCAGCAAATGGGGCCGTTTCGCGAACGTGGCCATGGCCATCGCGGTGCTCGTCACCTCGCTGACCGTGGCCGGCATCGCCACCGGCAAGCTGCCTTTCGACGGCGGCGGCTCGTCCGGTGCGGCCCCGTCGCCCTCGACCACCGCGCCGCCGACGGCGGCACCGACCACCGGCTCCCCACGGCCCAGCGAGCTGGTCGCACAGGACCCGCTGACCTCGCCCCGGCTGTGGCAGCTGCGCGACGACAAGACCCAGCTCACCACCTGCACCTTCGAGGACGCGCTGGTGATCACCCGCGGCAAGCAGGGCCCCTACCGCTGCCCCGGCCCGATGGACCAGCTCACCGACTTCTCGATGACGGTCGACGTGCGGCTCCGCAGCGAAGGCGCCTGCGCCGCGATGTGGTTCCGCTTCGTGAAGGCGGCCGGCTACATCGTGCGCGTCTGCCCGGAGGGCTTCTACGTCGGCACGCACGGCGTCGACGACGGCACGACCGTGCGGGTGCTGCGCTCGATGGGGTTCACGACGCCGATCGCGCTGGACACCCCGACCCGCGTGGGCGTCTCGATGCAGGGCACGACCATCACCCTGGAACGCGACGGCCAGCAGGTCGGCACCGTGACGGACGAGACGTTCGCCGAGGGACGGGTGGTGCTCGGCATCTACCCCGAAACCCCAAACCACCAGCCACCGTTCACGGTCGCCTTCAACGACGTCGAGGTCCGCGCGTTCCAGGGCTGAGGCGACGCCCACCCGGCGCCGTGGCAGGCCATGCCGACCGGGGAGATGGCTGTGCGCGCGGTTCCCTTTGCTCTGCTTCCCTATAGTGGCCACCTACCCACGGGGCCGTTGAACCGTCGACCGCCGCCTATATAGACCTTTCGGAGTTGGGGTTACGCGCGTGGCGGCGCTCCGGCAGATTTCCCCCGTCCGCGTCAGCTGGAGACCGTATGCTCCCGCGGGCACCGTTCCCGGCCGGCGGCTCGCGGGGCGAGCCGAGATCCCCGGCCGTCCACTGCCAGGTCCGCGGGACAAGCCCCGAAGGGGGCTTCGCGGGGCCTATCTCCGCCGTCCTGACGCGGCGTTACCAGCTCATGGGTCGGGACTTCGAGATCTAGGAGAGTTGGGGTTGAAATAGCGCCTTAACTCTCCGAGATCTGGGATCTCGCGCCGCTCACACCCCCGCGGCGGTTACCGGCGGCGACGAAAATCCGCAGCCTTCCCGGAGCGCCGACCCGGGAGCAGACATTGTGGACGAACAGCGACCGTCGCGGCGGCCCGACGGGGTGAGCGCGACCTGCGGCGGACGGGTGAGGCCGCGGGAGCAGCGGTCTGGACCACGACGGGCATCGCGGTAGCTCACATTCTCGAAATTGGGCTCAAGAAAGGCAGGCACCACGCTGACACCGGAAGGTCTCTAGTCGTCGTCGATCTGTTGGAAGGTGACGGTGGTGGGGGCGTACCCGTCCACCGAGAGCGTGAACACCACTCGGTCGTCGACCGTGTCGGCGTCCTGCGCGCTCATCACGGTGATGAGGCGGTAGTTCCAGTCCGCCGGTGAGAAGTAGACGATGGACGGCGGCGTGGCCCAGACGCCCGTGCCCGAGGACGACATGTGCAGCATCGCCCAGCCCGAGGGCGGATGGCTCAGCCGCACGCTGAACCCTTGGCCGGTGCCCTCCAGGACATCGACGTAGTTGCGGTCGGCGACGACGGCGGGCGCGTCCGGCGTGCTGCATGGCACGCCGTTGACCCGCCAGTCGATTGGCGGATTGTTGGTGCCGTAGTACGACGCGGTGAAGCCGAGGTACGCGGCCTGTCCGGGCTGCACGGGAGATTCCCAGGTCGCGCTGCGAGCGGTGACCGACTGGCCGGCCTGGCTCCAGGTCTGGTGCCACAGGCCCGTGACGGTTTGGTTGCCGGTGAACCGGAAGTCGACGGTGTACCCGTTCCACGGCTGGTCGCCGGTGTTCCGGAGTTGGACGGAGGCGAGGAAGCCGGGGGTAGGCCAGGGTTGCATGGTGTAGGTGACCTCACAACCGGCCGCCGCGTGTGCCGCGGTGGCGGGCGCGACCACGGCAAGTGCCCCGGCGAGCGCCGCGATCAAAGCACGGCACCCAAGCTCTAGATACATGTAAATGAATGTATGTCCGTGTGGTTGCCTCTCACCAGGTGTGTAGGGAGGAAGCGGAAAGGCGCCTTACGGGAAGTTCGGCCAAGAGATGTCAATGTGGGCTTTGTCGCGGCTCAGTTGGTCAGCTGCCGCGGACGCGGGTGTTGGCGGGGTCGAAGAGGGGCTCGTCGCGGACCTCGGCGCTTTGCCAGGAGCCGAATACGCCGACCTCGACCTTCGCGCCGATCTCCACTGTGGACGGCAGGTACGCGTACGCGATGGAGGCGCCGACGCGGTAGCCGTAGCCGCCGGAGGTGACGCGGCCACAGGGGCGGCCGTCGACGCGGACCGGCTCGGTGCCGAGGCAGACCGTGCGCGGGTCGTCGAGCACAAGGCAGCGCAGCCGGCGCTCCGGTCCGCCGGCCGCGCGGGCCGCCAGCAGGGCGTCGCGGCCGAGGAAGTCGGTCTCGATCCGGACGGCGAACGAGAGGCCGGCCTCGTCCGGTGTGGTCTCCGGCGTGATGTCGGAGCCCCAGACGCGGTATCCCTTCTCCAGCCGCATCGCGTCGATCGCCCGGTAGCCGGCCGGTGCCAGGCCGGACGGGGCGCCGGTGGACAGCAGCAGGTCCCACAGCGTCAGCGTGTAGTCGGTCGGCGCGTAGAGTTCCCACCCGTACTCGCCGACGAACGTGACCCGCTGGGCCAGCACCGGCACCGGGCCCACGGTCAGGTGGCGGGCGCGCATGAAGCGGAAGTCGAGCGCCTCGTCGACCAGCGGCTGGAGGACGTCGCGGGCGGCCGGGCCCCACAGGCACAGGCAGCCGTACGCGGCGGTGACGTCGTCGACGGTGACGCCCTCGGGCGCGTGGCGGCGCAGCCAGGCCAGGTCGCGCACGCCCGAGGCGGTGCTGGTCACGACCCGGAAGTGTGCCTCGCCGAGCCGGGTGACGGTGAGGTCGGCCTCGATGCCGGCGCGGGCGTTGAGGAGCTGGGTGTAGACCACCGTCCCCACCGGACGGTCCACATCGGCCGCGCACATCCGCTGGAGGAAGGAGACCGGACCGCGCACGTCGAGCTTCGCGAAGGACGACTGGTCGAAGAGGCCGGCCGCCTCCGTCGTGGCGCGGCACTCCGCCTCGATGGCCGGTGACCAGACCTGCCCGGCCCAGCCGGCGGGGCGCGGCGCCGAGGGCACGAAGCCGGGGGGTGAGCCGAACCAGTTGACCCGCTCCCAGCCGGCCTTCTCGCCCAGCGCCGCGCCGAGCGGCTCGAGGCGGGGCCAGGTGGCGGAGCGGCGCAGGGGACGGCCGGCGGACCACTCCGTGTACGGGTAGACGACGTCGTAGTAGCGGGAGTACGCGTCGAGCGCCTTGGCGGTGGCCCACGAGCGGCTCGCGGCGTGCGCGCCGAAGCGGCGGATATCCATATGGGACACGTCGAATTCCGGCTGGCCGTCCACAATCCACTCCGCCAGCACCTTGCCGACGCCGCCGGCCGCCGCGAGGCCGTGCACGCAGAAGCCCGCCGCCACCCAGAAGCCGCGCACCGAGGTCTCGCCGAGCAGGAACTCGCCGTCCGGCGTGAACGCCTCCGGCCCGTGCACCACCCGGGCGATCTCGGCCGTGCGGAGCGCCGGCACGCGGCGGCGGGCGTTGCCCCACGACTCCCCGAACTTCGCCAGGTCCGGCGGGAAGAGGGTGCGGGCGGTCGAGAGCGGCGCCTCGCCGGCCGCCGGCCAGCACACGTCGGGCGTGCGGATGTAGCCGCCGACCAGCAGCCCGTCGCCCTCGCCGCGAAAGTAGACGATGTGGTCGGGATCGCGCACGGTGGGGATGCCGGGCACGTCCGGGGCGTCCAATGGGGACGACACCACGTACTGGTGCTTGATCGGCACGATCGGGATCGCGACCCCGGCGAGGCGCCCCACGTGGCCGGCCGCCGCGCCGGCCGCGTCGACCACCACCTCGGTGGCGACGCGACCCTGGTCGGTCAGCACCGCCCGCACCCGGCCGCGCTCGACCTCGACGCCGGTGACCCTCACCCCGGTGTGGAACTCGACGCCGAGCTGGTGCGCGCCGGCGGCGAGCGCGGCGGCGAGCGGCTCGGGCCGCAGGTAGCCGTCGCCGGGCAGCCAGCCGGCCGACCGCACGTCGGAGACGTCGAGCATGGGCAGGAGCGAGCGGGTCTCGGCGGGGGAGAGCAGCTCCATCTCCAGCCCGTACGTGGTGGCGGCGCTGACCTGGCGCAGCAGCTCCTCCTCGCGCTCCACCGTGGTGGCCAGCCGCAGCCCGCCGACGCCCCGCCAGCCGGGGTCGAGCCCGGTGCGCTCGCGCAGCTCGGCGTAGAGCGACGAGGAGTACATGATCATGCGGGTCTGGCTGATGGTGGAGCGGAGCTGGCCGACGAAACCGGCCGAGTGCCACGTGGTGCCCTCGGTCAGCTCGTGCTGCTCCAGCACCACCACGTCGGTCCAGCCGAGCCGGGCCAGGTGGTACGCGACGCTGCATCCGGCCACCCCGCCACCGACCACGACGACCCGCGCATCAGTCCGCACACGTGAGTCGTATCACCTAATTGGTCAGACCAAAAGAGCTGAGCGGCCACTCAAAACGTAACCTGGCGTGTATTGACGCTTCTCATCCCACGGGCTGAAACTCAGCCATGGGTGCACGGACGGTCCATGTCGAAGACGTGCTGGGGCGCGTCGCGATGTGGTCTGGCCAGCCGGTCACCCACAGGCCGCTGACGGGCGGCCTTTCGCACCACATTTGGCGGGTCGACGTGAGGGGCCGCAGCTACGTGCTGCGCGTGCTCGAGCCCGCGGTCTCCGCGGCGGGGTTGGGGGTGCCCCCGCCGTTGGAGATCGAAAATACCCGGTTGGCGGCGGAGTCGGGCGCCGGCGCACGGGTCTACGAGGTGCTCCCCGACCTGCCCGCACTGGTGCTCGAGTTTCTGCCGGGGCGCACGCTCGACCCGGCGTCGGTGCGGGAGCCGGCCTCGATCCCCCGCATCGCGTCCGCCTGCAAGCGGCTGCACGCCGGGCCTCGCTTCGGCAACGAGTTCGACATCATCGGCAAGCTCTACGAACTGCTGGACGTGTGCCGCCACCACGACCTGCCGCTGCCCGACGGCTACCTCGAGCGGCTGTCCACGGTGGAGCACGTGCGCGCGGCGCTCGGTGTCATCCCGATGCCGACCGTGCCCTGCCACAACGACCTGCTGGCGGAAAACTTCATCGACGTGGCCGGCGCCATCCGGATCGTCGACTACCAGCTGTCCGGAAACAACGACCCGACCTTCGAGTTGGGCGACATCGCGGCCGAGGCCGACTTCGACCCGGACCAGGTGGCGGACCTCACCGCCGCCTACTTCGGCGCCGAGACCACGCCCGCGCTGGTCGCCCGGGTACGGCTGAACCTCCTGCTCTCCAACGTCACCTGGACGTTGTGGTTCACCGTGCATCACGGCCTGCTGCGCGATCCGGAGTCCACATTCGACTACTGGGCCGAGGCGGCCGACAAGTGGGGCCAGGCCTGCCGGGACATGGATGCACCGGACCTGGGCCGGCTCCTGCGGGCGGCCGCCGGCCGCACGTCCTCCCTCCATCCGTAGACAAGGGAGACCCTTATGGCAACCACCGTGCCGGCGACGGCCGAGCACCCCATGGACGACGACGCCCATCGCCTCGCCGAACTCGGTTACAAGCAGGAGCTGCGTCGCAAGTGGAGTGGCTTCTCCAACTTCGCCATCTCGTTCTCCATCATCTCGATCCTGGCCGGCTGCTTCACGACGTTCGGCCAGGCGTGGAACAACGGCGGCCCGATCGCGATCAGCTGGGGCTGGCCGCTCATCTCGATCTTCATCCTGATCATCGGCTTCTGCATGTCCGAGCTCGTGTCGGCGTACCCGACGGCGGGCGGCATCTACTGGTGGGCCTCGAAGATGGGCAAGCCGGTGCACGGCTGGTTTACCGGGTGGCTCAACCTCATCGGCCTCGTCGCCGTGACCGCGTCGGTCGACTACGGCTGCGCGACGTTCCTCAACCTGACCCTCTCGGCGCTCTTCGAGGGCTGGGCCGGCACGCTCAACCAGGCGTTCCTGCTCTTCGTGATCATCCTGACGCTGCACGGGATCATCAACATCTTCGGCCACCAGATCATCGACATCCTCCAGAACGTCTCGGTGTGGTGGCACGTGGTCGGCGCGGCCGCGGTCGTGCTGATCCTCGTCTTCGTGCCGGACAACCACCAGAGCATGCAGTTCGTCTTCACCGAGAAGTTCAACAACTCGGGCTTCGCCGGTGGCGACAACAACGGGCTGACGTTCTGGTTCTACATCCTGCCGCTGGGCTTCCTGCTCACCCAGTACACGATCACCGGCTTCGACGCCTGCGCGCACGTCTCCGAGGAGACCAGGGGCGCGTCGACGGCGGCCGCGAAGGGGCTGTGGCGGTCCATCTTCTACTCCGCGATCGGCGGCTGGATCCTGCTGCTGTCGTTCCTCTTCGCGGCGACCAACGTGGACGCGGTCAACGAGGCGGGCGGCTTCTCCGGCGCCATCTTCGAGAGCGCGCTCACGCCGTTCTTCTTCAAGGCCGTCATCATCATCTCCACCATCGGGCAGTTCTTCTGCGGCATGAGCTGCGTGACGAGCATGTCCCGGATGACGTACGCGTTCAGCCGCGACCGCGCGATCCCCGGCTGGCGGATGTGGTCCAAGGTGGACCGCAACGGCACGCCGGTCAACGCCATCATCGGCGCCACCGTCGCGGGCCTGATCCTCACCCTCCCGGCGCTGTACCAGAGTCCGGCCGGCATCCCGGTCGCGTTCTACGCTGTCGTCTCGGTGGCGGTCATCGGCCTGTACCTGGCGTTCCTCATCCCGATCGCGCTGCGGCTGCGGATGGGCGACCGCTTCGTGCCCGGCCCGTGGACGCTGGGCCGCAAGTACAAGGTGCTCGGCTGGATCGCGGTCATCGAGATCGCGGTGATCTCGCTGTACTTCATCATGCCGATCGTCCCCGCGGGCGTGCCCGGCAACGACGACTTCAGCTGGTCGTCGGTCAACTACGCGCCCATCGCGGTCGGCGGCCTGCTGCTCCTCGTGGCGGTGTGGTGGTACGCCTCGGCCCGCAAGTGGTTCACCGGTCCGCGCCGTACTATCGACGAGCCGGAGGTCTCCGCGGATCAGCCGGCCTAGCGCTAGGGGTGATCGATGCCGAGCGACGGGGTCGCCGCGCTGACCGGACAGGAGTCCAGCAGCCGGAGCATGCCCCTGTGGCGACCCGTGCGCGGCGGCAACGCGTTCGAGATCACGGTGTCCCGGCTGGCCCAGGCGATCAAGCTCGGGATGGTGGCCGAGGGAGAGCGGCTGCCGGCCGAGCGCGAGCTCGCCGAAAAGCTCCAGGTCAGCCGGGTCACGCTGCGCGAGGCCATCCGGGCCTTGCGGGAGGCGGGCTATCTCGAGTCGCGCCGGGGCCGCACCGGCGGCACGTTCGTGGTCTCGCGAGCGGGGCGGCCACCCGTCCCGCCGCGGGGCTCTGCGGGTCGGCTCGCTCCGCTCGCGTCGGCCCCGGATGCCGGCTCGATCCGGACGGGGCGCTCGGCGTCCAACTCCGGGTCCAGCCCGCCCCGTGGTCGGCCCGGCCGAAAGTCGGTGGCGGCGGCCGCCGTCACCCCGCTGGCCCGGCGTGGCACGGCGGCCGACCTGGCCCGGGAGATGGGCGACACCCTGCACGACGCGCTCGACTTCCGGCGGGTGGTGGAGCCGGGCGCGGCTGGGCTGGCCGCCAGCCGGGCGCTCGCGGCGGCCGACCGCCAGCACCTGGTGGCCTGCCTCACCGCGTCCCGCGACCGCGACCCGGCCACGCGGCGGGTGGCCGACTCGCGGCTGCACCTGGCTATCGCGGCGGCGAGCGGCAGCCCGTCGCTGACGGCGGCGGTCGCCGACGTGCAGCTCACGCTCGACCGGCTGCTGGCCGCGATCCCGGTCATCAAGCGAAACCTGGACCACTCGGACGATCAGCACACCCGGGTCGTCGACGCGATCCTCGCCGGCGACCCGGCCGCGGCCCGCTCGCTGATGGAGGAGCACTGCGACGGCACCGCGGAGCTGTTGCTCGGACTCTTGACCTGATATTGGTATAGCAATAGACCTTTTCCGGAGGCGCTCTCATGACGGCAGGCAGGCCGGCACTCTCGCTGGAAGAGCTGCGCGTGGCGGTCGACGCCGGTCAGATCGACACGGTGGTGCTCGCGCTCACCGACATGCAGGGGCGCCTGCAAGGCAAGCGGTTCCACGCCCGCTACTTCCTCGACGAGGTGGTCACGCACGGCAGCGAGGGGTGTAACTACCTGCTCGCCGTCGACGTCGACATGAACACAGTGGACGGATACGCGATGTCGTCCTGGGAGCGTGGCTACGGCGACTTCGCGATGGCGCCGGACCTTTCCACGCTCCGCCGGGTGCCCTGGCAGCCCGGCACCGCGATGCTGCTGGCCGACCTTCACTGGCTCGACGGCTCCGGCGACGTCGTGGCCTCGCCGCGGCAGATCCTGCGCCGCCAGC
The DNA here is from genome assembly GCF_052068095.1 of Phytohabitans sp. LJ34. NCBI lineage: Bacteria > Bacillati > Actinomycetota > Actinomycetes > Micromonosporales > Micromonosporaceae > Phytohabitans > Phytohabitans sp. LJ34. The sequence continues at coordinate 419,863 of NZ_JBQHDG010000003.1, forward strand.
TCGATCGCCTCGCCGCGCACGGGCTGACCGCGTACGCCGGCACCGAGCTCGAGTTCGTGCTCTACCGCGACTCCTACGAGGAGGCGCAGCGCCGCGGCTACCGCGACCTCAACCCGGCCAACCTCTACAACATCGACTACTCGCTGCTCGGCACCGCCCGGGTCGAGCCGCTGCTGCGCCGCATCCGCAACGAGATGCACGGGGCCGGGCTGGTGCCGGAGAGTGCCAAGGGCGAGTGCAACCTCGGTCAGCACGAGATCGCGTTCCGGTACGCGGACGCGCTCACCTGTGCCGACCACCACGTGATCTACAAGAACGGGTCGAAGGAGATCGCGGCGCAGGAGGGTATGTCGATCACCTTCATGGCCAAGCCCAACCAGCGCGAGGGCAACTCCTGCCACATCCACTTCTCGCTGCGTACGCCCGCGGGCGGCGCGGCGATGGTCGGCGACGGGCCCGGGCATCTCTCCGAGACCGGGCAGCGGACGCTCGCCGGCCTGCTCGCCACGATGCGCGAGCTGAGCCTCTTCTACGCCCCCAACATCAACTCGTACAAGCGCTACCAGCCCGGCTCGTTCGCCCCGACGGCCGTGCGCTGGGGCACCGACAACCGCACCTGCGCGCTGCGGCTGGTCGGCCACGGCGGCCACTCGCTGCGGGTGGAAAACCGGGTGCCGGGCGCGGACGTCAACCCGTACCTGGCGATCGCCGCGCTCGTGGCCGGGGCGCTGTATGGCCTCGAAAACGAGCTCGACCTCGAAGAGGCGTACGGCGGTAACGCATACGAGGACGCCGCCGCACCCCGGGTGCCGTCCTCACTGCGCGACGCGGTCGGTCTGTGGGAGACTTCCGCGGTCGCGCGCGCGGCGTTCGGGGACGACGTGGTCGCCCACTACGCCAACAACGCGCGCGTCGAGTTGGCCGCTTTCGACGCCGCTGTGACCGACTGGGAGCTGCACCGGGGGTTCGAACGGCTGTGACGACGACAGATGTGCTCAACCCGGCGACCGGGCGGGTCGTGGCGACGGTCCCGTCGTCATCGACCCAGGAGACCGACGCCGCCATCGAGCGCTCGAGGGGGGCGTTCGATTCCTGGCGCCAGGTCTCGCCCGGCGACCGGGCCCGGCTGCTGCGGCGCTTCGCCGCGGTGGTCGACGCGCATCTGGAGGAGCTGGCCCGGCTGGAGGTCACCAGCGCCGGCCACACGATCGGCAACGCCCGCTGGGAGGCGGGCAACGTCCGCGACGTGCTCGACTACTACGCGGGCGCGCCGGAGCGGCTGACCGGGCGCCAGATCCCGGTGCCCGGCGGGCTCGACGTGACGTTTCACGAGCCGCTCGGCGTCGTCGCGGTGATCGTCCCGTGGAACTTTCCGATGCCGATCGCCGGCTGGGGCTTCGCGCCCGCGCTGGCCGCCGGCAACACGGTGGTGCTCAAGCCGGCCGAGCTGACCCCGTTGACCGCGATGAGACTCGGCGAGCTGGCCCTGGAGGCTGGCCTGCCGGAGGGCGTCTTCACGGTCGTACCGGGGAAAGGGTCGGTCGTGGGGGAGCGGTTCGTGACCCATCCCGCGGTGCGCAAGGTGTGTTTCACCGGGTCCACCGAGGTGGGCAAGCGGATCATGGCGGGCTGCGCGGAGCAGGTCAAGCGGGTGACGCTGGAGCTCGGCGGCAAGAGCGCCAACGTCGTCTTCGCGGACGCCGACCTCGCCGCGGCGGCCGCCGCCGCCCCGGCCGCGGTCTTCGACAACGCCGGCCAGGACTGCTGCGCGCGCTCCCGGATCCTCGTCCAGCGTTCGGCGTACGACGAGTTCCTGGCGCTGCTGGAGCCGGCGGTGCGGGCCTTCCGGGTGGCAGACCCGGCGCTGGAGACCGCGCAGATGGGCCCGCTCATCTCGGCTGGGCAGCGAGCCACCGTATCCTCCTATGTAGACGGTGCGAAGGTCGCGTTCACCGGCTCCGCACCCGGCGGGGACGGTTTCTGGTACGCGCCGACCGTGCTGCTCGCCGACTCGCCGGCCGAGCGCCACTGGCGGGAAGAGATCTTCGGGCCGGTCGTGTCGGTGCTGCCCTTCGACGACGAGGCCGACGCGATCCGGCTCGCCAACGACACCGAGTACGGCCTGTCCGGCTCGATCTGGACCCGCGACGTGGGGCGGGCCATCCGGGTGGCGCGCGGCGTGGAGTCGGGCAACCTGAGCGTCAACTCCAACTCCTCGGTGCGCTACTGGACCCCGTTCGGCGGCATGAAGCAGTCCGGGCTCGGCCGCGAGCTCGGCCCCGACGCGCTGCACGCCTTCACCGATGTCAAGAACGTGTTCATCGCAGCGTAAGGAGTGTGGGATGGAGCGTCTTGCCGGCCGTGTCGCGGTCGTGACCGGGGCGGGAAGCGGGATCGGGCTGGCCACCGCCCGGCGGTTGCACGCCGAGGGCGCGCTGGTGGTCTGCGTGGACGTCGACGAGGCGAGCGGCAAGGCGGTCGCCACCGAGGTGGCCGGCGAGTTCGTCGCCTGCGACGTGACCGACGAGGCGACCGTGCGCGAGCTCTTCGACGGCGTGGTGGAGCGGCACGGGCGGGTGGACGTCGCGTTCAACAACGCCGGCATCTCGCCGCCCGACGACGACTCGATCCTGGTCACCGGGCTGGAGGCGTGGGAGCGGGTGATCAAGGTCAACACCACGAGCGTCTACCTCTGCTGCAAGTACGCGATCCCGCACATGCGGCGGCAGGGCAAGGGCTCGATCATCAACACCGCGTCGTTCGTCGCGATCATGGGTGCGGCGACCAGCCAGATCGCGTACACAGCGAGCAAGGGCGGGGTGCTCGCGATGAGCCGCGAGCTCGGCGTGCAGTTCGCCCGCGAGGGGATCCGGGTCAACGCGCTCTGCCCCGGGCCGGTGGCGACGCCGATGCTCATGGAGCTGTTCGCGAAGGACCCGGAGCGGGCCGCCCGGCGCCTGGTGCACGTGCCGATGGGGCGGTTCGCCCAGCCGGAGGAGATCGCCGCCGCGGTCGCGTTCCTGGCCAGCGACGACGCGTCGTTCGTCACCGCGTCCCAGTTCGTGGTCGACGGAGGGATCACCGGGGCGTACGTGACGCCGATCTAGGGAGCTTTCCGGCCGCGCCGGCCCTGCGCGGGCCCGGCCAGGGCGGTTGTGCGCGCCGCTTTGCTCTGCTTCCCTGGGGTGGTCACCCCAGGGAAGGTCAGCCGATCTCCTTGCCCAGATTGGGTTGCGCTCGTCGATGGTGGCGAACGATCACCGCGCTCCATCGGAGGGCTTGCACCGCGGACGTGGCAGCGGAGGTCGGGGATCTCGGCTCGCCCCGCGAGCCGCCGGCCTGCGCGGTCTCCGGCGGGAGCGGCGGTCCGCAGGTGACACGGACCCGGGACAAAATCTGCCTTGGGCAACGTCGAACAGACGTAACCCCGACGGAAAGTCTCTGGGGTAGAGGAGCCGATCTAGGGTAGAAATAATCTGATGCGGCCGATCATCGGTATCACCTCGTACGTGGAGCCCGCCGCCTGGGGCGTGTGGCACGACGTACCGGCCGCCCTCCTCCCGTACTCGTACGTGCGCGCGGTCGAGGCGGCCGGCGGGCGGGCGATCGTGATCCCGCCCGACCCTTCCGGCGCCGAGGTCGTGCGCGTTCTCGACGGCCTGGTCCTCGCGGGCGGCCCCGACCTCGACCCCGCACGCTACGGCGCGCCGGCCGACCCGCGCACCGACAGCCCTCGTATCGAGCGGGACGCGGGCGAGTTCGCGCTGGCCGGCGCCGACCTGCCGATCCTGGGCGTGTGCCGGGGCATGCAGCTGATGGCGGTCGCGTACGGCGGGCGGCTGCACCAGCACCTGCCCGACGTGGTGGGGCACGACAAGCACCGCCCCGCGCCCGGCGTGTACGGCTCGCACGGCGCCCGCTTCGTGCGCGGCAGCCTGGTCGACCGGATCATGGAGGGCGACGGCGAGGTCAACTCGTACCACCACCAGGGAGTCGCCGACCCCGGGCGGCTCACGGTCACCGGCTGGGCCGACGACGGCACGATCGAGGCGGTCGAGGACCCGTCGCGCCCGTTCCTGCTGGGTATCCAGTGGCACCCGGAGTCGGACGGCGACATCCGGCCGTTCCAGGCTCTGGTGGACGCCGCACGATAGGTTGTGGCGTTATGGGGCGGCCTCTGATTGGTTTGACGACATATGCCGAGGATGCGCGCTTTGGGGTCAATGACACCTTTTCCGCCGTGCTGCCGCTGTCGTACGTCCACGCGGTACACGAAAGCGGGGGCCGGGCGGTCCTGATCACCCCGGACGCGCCCGACGCGGACGTCCTCGACGGCATCGACGGCATCATGTTCACCGGCGGCTCCGACGTCGACCCCGCGCTCTTCGGCGAGCCGGCCCACCCCGCCACCAAGGTCAAGCCCCAGCGAGACGCCGCCGAGCTGCTCCTGCTCCGCGCGGCGGTCGCCGCCGACCTGCCCGTGCTCGGCATCTGCCGGGGCATGCAGCTGATGGCCGTGGCGTACGGCGGGCGGCTGCACCAGCACCTGCCCGACGTGCTCGGCCACGACGGCCACCGGCCGGTGAGCGGCCCCAAGTTCGGCCACCACCCGGTGCGGTTGCTGCCGCACTCCCGCGCACACGCGATCCTCGGCGACGAGGTGACCGTCAACTCGTACCACCATCAGGGGGTCCGCGACCCGGGCGGGCTCACACCGGTCGGCTGGTGCCCGGGTGACGATCTGATCGAGGTGGTGGAGGATCCGAGCCGCACCTTCGTCCTCGGTGTGCAGTGGCACCCCGAGGACACCGACGACTTCCGCGTCTTCGAGGCCTTCGTGGAGGCGGCCAACGCCCGTAAGTTGGCGTTGCGGTAAGGCGGCCGCGGCCGGCGCTAGGGTGGAGGCCATGAGTGTCCGTGCCCCACTCGTGCCAGGCCAGATCTCGCCGTGGCGCCAGGTGCCAGCCAACATCCCCCGCCCGGAGTACGTGGGGAAAAAGCGGCCCAAGGAGTGGCGTGGCTCGCACGTGCAGACACCCGAGACGATCGACAAGATGCGGGTGGCCAGCCGGCTCGCCGCCCAGGCGACCCAGCTCGCCGGCGAGCACTGCAAGCCGGGCGTGACCACCGACGAGATCGACAAGGTCGTCCACGAGTTCCTCTGCGACCACGGCGCCTACCCGTCGACACTCGGCTACAAGGGCTTTCCGAAGTCGTGCTGCACCAGCCTCAACGAGGTGATCTGCCACGGCATCCCGGACTCCACCGTGCTGGAAGACGGCGACATCATCAACGTCGACGTGACCGCGTTCATCGGCGGGGTGCACGGCGACACCGACGCCACCTTCCTCGTGGGCGACGTCTCCGAGGAGGCGCGGCTGCTCGTCGAGCGCACGCACGAGGCGATGATGCGGGGCATCCGCGCGGTCGCGCCCGGCCGCCCGCTCAACGCCGTGGGCCGGGTCATCGAGGCGTACGCGCGCCGGTTCGACTACGGGGTCGTGCGCGACTTCACCGGGCACGGCATCGGCGAGGCGTTCCACAGTGGCCTGTACGTGCCGCACTACGACAACCCGCGGCTCGACGTGGTCATGGAGCCGGGCATGACCTTCACCATCGAGCCCATGATCACGCTGGGCACCCACGAGTACACGATGTGGCGCGACGGCTGGACGGTCGTGACCAAAGACCTCAAGTGGACCGCGCAGTTCGAGCACACGATCGTGGTGACAGACGACGGGCACGAGATCCTGACCCTGCCGTGACGGCCGACCGCCCGGCCGCGCTCGACCCACACCACCACGCCGACGTATCCGGCGGCTGGCTGCGCCCGGCGGTGTTCGGCGCGATGGACGGCCTCGTCACCAACATCGCGCTGATCGCGGGCGTGGGCGGCGGCGGGGTCTCGTCGCGGAACATCGTGCTCACCGGCGTGGCCGGGCTCGTCGCCGGCGCGATCTCGATGGGCCTCGGCGAGTACACCAGCGTGCGCACGCAAAACGAGCAGGTGGCCGCCGAGGTCGCCAAGGAGCGGCGGGAGCTCCAGCGCTTTCCGGACGCCGAGGCGCGCGAGCTGGTGGAGACCTGGACCTCCCGCGGCCTGCCCCGCGAGCTGGCCGAGGAGGTCGCCGCCGTGCTCAAGCGCAACCCGGAGGAGGCGCTGCGTTTTCACGCCCGCGAAGAGCTCGGCGTCGACCCGGACGAGCGGCCCAGCCCGTGGACGGCGGCCGTCTCCTCGTTCGTGTGCTTCTCGGTCGGCGCGCTGGTGCCGCTGGTCACCTACCTGCTCGGCTTCGACCAGCTGTGGCTGGCGCTCGGGGTCGGCGGTGTGGGGCTCTTCGTGGCCGGCGCGCTCGTCGCCCGCTTCACCAACCGCTCGTGGTGGGGCAGCGGCCTGCGCCAGCTCCTGCTCGGCGCCGCGGCGGCCGCCGCCACCTACCTGATCGGCAGCCTGATCGGCGTCAACGCCGCCTAGCGCGGTGCGTCCGGGTGGGACGGAGCGTCCAGCCTCCGCGACCCAAAGGCCCAACCCAGGCGGCCGTGCTAGGCGTCGAATATCTGGCTCACCGTCGCGTCGACCGGGCGGCCCCTGTTGGCCAGCTCCTTGGCCTGGTCGCGCAGGATGAGGCCGAGCTCGGTCATGTCGACGCCGGCCAGTCCGGTGCGCTTGACCGCGTCGGCGCTGTTGCGGAAGTACGTGCGGGTCAGCAGCCCGACCACCATCGCCGCCGAGAGCCGCGCCTCGCCGATCGTCAGCATCGCGGCGTCCGTCTCGTACCACTGGGTGAGCCGGACCGCCCGCGCGTGCGCCGAGGAGGCCCGGCACCACGCCTCACGAGCCAGCGTCGTGAACTCCAGCGACTTCGCCTCCGCCAGCCGCCCCAGGTGGGTGTCGCGGAGCCGCTCCAGCCAACCGTTCGGGTCGTAGATCGCGCGCGTCGTCACGTACCGGTCGGCGGCTACCGGCCACGAGGTCGAGAGCGTGCGGGCGTGCTGGAGGTACTCCTCCGCGGCCACCACGCCGAGGTCGACGAGGATCCCGTCCACCCGCCGGGTGACCGGCCGCGGCCCGGCGCCCGCCTTGTAGGTGACGACGACCATGTCGACGTCGCTCGTGTCGGTGTCGTCGCCGTGTGCCAGCGAACCGTGCACCCCGATCGCCAACACGCCGGCCGGGTATCGCCGTCGGGCCGCATCGGCCACCTGGTCCGCCACGACCCAACGGGGATTGGCGAGGTACGGGTTTGGCTCCGCCACGGCGATCATTCTCCGGCATCACTGTGGCGGTGCGGTAGCGCTGCGTTGCTGTTTCCCTCCGACCCACCCTATGTCGGACCGGCCCATCGCATCATGCTTACGATCCTGGCGCCCGGCGGACCCGGGTGGGTCCGCCGGACGTTTCTGTGGCACGACTCCGGGAGCTACGTCGCCCGGCGGGCCTCGATCGGCAGGCGGGAACGGGTGAGCAGGCCCGCGCCGAGCATCGCCACGATCGGCACGACGGCCACGACCGCGAGGCTCTCCCACGGGACACCGACCGGATACGGCGGCTCGCCCGGCCAGCGGCCCGCGCCAGCCTGGTTGTACGCGTAGAGCACCGCCGCGGAGACCCCGAGCCCGGCGGCCACGCCGAGCACCGTGCCGAGCCCGGCGATCACGCCCGACTGGCTCAGCGACAGCCGCCGCCGTACCCCCGGACTGGCGCCCACCGCGGCGAGCGTGGACAGGTCGGATCGGCCGTCGGCGGCGGCCAGGCCGGTGGCGATGCCGGCCGCGCCGAGCGTGATCAGCCCGGCCGCGGCGGCGAGGATCAACAGGGTCGGGTCGGAGCGGCGGTCCGGGCCCCGTTCGACCGCGACGTACAGGTTCTGGTCCACCTCGCGCAGCCCAGCGGTCAGCCGGTCCTCCTCGGCGGTGGTGGGTACCCGGCTGTTCGTCACGACCACGCCGGACGGGCGCTCGGCCAGCTTGGCCGCCGCGACCGCGCCGCTGGAGAGCAGGGCGCCGCCGTGCGGCGGCAGGCCGGTGGCGACCGCGTGTCCGGGCACGACGACCGTCGGTATCCGCTCGCGGTCTTCCGGCGTGGTGGTGCCCTCCGCTTGGCGGGAGTCGTAGATCTCCAGCGTGACCTTGCCATCGACGACGTACCGCGGATCGCTGAGCACGACGCCGCCCGCGGCCAGGGCCGCCCGCGCCTTGGCCAGGTCGTCGCCGGTCGCCCCGGTGATCCCGGGCAGCGACTCAGGCGTGGCGATGATGCCGCCGAAGCCCATGTACGACCAGCCCGAGATGCGCGCGCAGCGCGGATCCGCGAGGGCCTTGCGCTGGTCGTCGGCGCTCAGCGGCGTGGCGTCGTCCGCCCACGGGCACTCCCGCTCCCGCGGCATCCGTGGGCTGAGTCCACAGTAGACGTCGCTGGGCGTGCCGGCCGGGCAGGTGACTTCGTTGACCGGGACGGTGGTGCTCGCCGGGAAAGTGTTCCGGGCCAGTGCCGCCACCCGCCCCATGTCGGGCGCCTTCGCCGGTGCCCGCGGATCCGTGCCCGGACCGCCGTACTGGTACTGGACGAACGCGTTGCCGTCGGGCAGCCCGGCCTGGTAGCTCGCGTCGTTGCGCTCGTTGTCCGCGGTGAGCACGACGCCGAGCGCGACGCTGCCGGCGACGGCCGCCATCACCGCCGCGATGGCCGGCGCCGAGGCGGCCCGGTTGCGGGCGGTGTCGCGGAGCGCGATCCGGGGCGCGAGCGGCAGGACCCGGCCCATCCGGGCGATCAGCCCGACCAGCGCCGGCGTGCAGAGCACGAGGCCGAGCTCACCCACGATCAGGCCACCCAGTACCAGGTTGATTTCGGTCTGCCGGGCGCCGAAGACGGTCGCGGCGGCGCCGACCCCGGCCAGCCCGACGCCGGCGACGAGCCAGCGCTTGCGCGAGCGCACGCTGCCCCGCCGCCCGGTCAGTGCCGCGACGACGTCGCCCCGCGCCGCGGTGAACGCCGGCACGAGCGCGGCGAGCACACCGGTGCACACGGCGAGGGCCGCGATGCCGGCGAGCGCCAGCGGAAACACCCGGTAGCCGCCGGCCCGCTGGTTGACCAGCAGCTCCTCGAGCAGCGGCCGGGTGGCGAACGCGGCCACGACCCCGATCACCAGACCGGCGACGGCGCCCAGCAGGCCCAGCACGACGCCGTCGGCGAGGACGATGCGACGCAGGTGCGCGGGGGTACCCCCGTTGGCGGCGATGAGCCCGAGGTCGCGTCGCCGGCGGCGGGCGCCCACGGCGAACGCCGGGCCGGCGAGGAGCACGATCTCCAGGATCGCCAGGCCCGCGACCAGGCCACCGATCCCGATCGCCTCGGCGTCGACGGTCGAGTTCTGGAACATGTCCGGCGTCTCGGACGCCGGCGGCGGGTGGATGAGGACCTCGCGGGAGAAGACGACCATGCCCCGCTGGTTGAGCTGCTTGACCTGCTCCCAACTGACCGGGCCGGGGGCGTCCCAGAGCCAACCGGTGCCGCCGCCGGAGGAGTTGGGGCCGGTGGAGGGCATGGCGCTGGGGAGGAAGATGACGCTCTCGAAGAGCGCGGCCGGCAGCTCGGCGAGGCCGGTGACCGTCCAGGACTTCGTGCGGTCCGCGCTCTGGATCGTGTCGCCGACGCCCGCGCCGAGCCGATCGGCGGCGTCCGGGCTGATCGCGACCTCGTCGGCGCTCGCGGGCGCGCGGCCGTCGAGGAGTGTGACGAGGCCCGCGGTGAGCGGGTCCCGCAGGTCCAGCCCGCGGGTGCCGATGCTGCCCACCCCGCTGGCCGTACGGAAGTCCGCGTAGCTCTCCAGCGACGGGATGACCCGGCTGCCGGCGGGCAGGGCGGCGAGGATCTCCCGCTCGGTACGGGGCTGGGCGGGCGGATCTCCCTCGGCGCTCCAGCCGTCGCCGCGCGGGTTCTGCACGACCGGCCCGGTGTACTCCCACAGCAGCCGGGCGTCGGCGGTGCCCATGTCGCGGTCCGCCTTCTCGGCCGGGCGGAGCCGGAACATGTCGTACGAGGCCGCGGCGAAGGAGAGCGCCAGCACCGGCAGCGCGATCATCGCGATCACCAGCGCGGAACGGCCCTTTGCCCGGCGCGCCTCGCGGCGGGCGATGCGCAGGGCGGTCAGCCAGGACGTCACGGGACCGGCTCCAGGAGCTCTTCCGCCTGGGTGAGCGGGCCGGACGTGTCCACGACGACGCCGTCGCGCAGGAAGACCACGCGGTCGGCCCAGCCGGCGTGGCGTGCCTCGTGCGTGACCAGTACGCCGGCCGCCCCCGCGTCGACCCGCGCCCGGAGCAGCCGCAGCACCGCCTCGCCGGTCTGCGAGTCGAGCGCGCCGGTCGGCTCGTCGGCCAGCACGAGGCGGCGGTCGCCGACCAATGCCCGGGCGATCGCCACCCGCTGCTGCTGGCCGCCGGACATGTCGTCGGGGAAGCGCGGGCCGAGGTCGGCGAGGCCCACCTCCTCCAGCGCGGCCACGGCGAGCCGGCGCGCCTTGCGCACGCTCATGCCGTCCAGCTCCAGCGGCAGCGCGACGTTTTCCGCGGCGGTGAGGCTGGGCAGCAGGTTGAGGTCCTGGAAGACGTAGCCGACCGACCGCCGGCGCAGTGCGGCGAGCTGGCGCCTGGAGAGCTCGCCGAGGAGCTTGCCCTCGACGTACACCCCGCCCTGGGTCGGGCGGTCCAGCCCACCGGCGAGGTTGAGCAGCGTGGACTTGCCGGAGCCGGATGGGCCCATGACGGCGACGAGCTCGCCGGGGCGTACGCCGAGGGCGACGCCGCGCAGCGCGTGTACGGCGGCCGCGCCGTTGCCGTGTGTGCGGTGCACGTCGCGCAGTTCGAGGATCATGAGTGGGTCACCTCGCTGTGTTCAGGGTCCGGCGCCGTCGCCGGAATCGTCTTGGGTGGCGGGGGTGGGTAGCGCATCAGGCTCGCCTCGCAATGGTCCAGCCAGCGGATCTCCGCCTCGGCCTGGAAGATCATCGCGTCGAGCACGAGCCGCCACGGCAGGTCGGCGGGGTCGTTCTCCCGGCTCTTGAGGCGGGTGTACTCCTGGAGCGCCCGCATCGTGGCGGTCCGCTGGGTCTGCACCACCGCGCGTACGTCGACGCCGGGCGTGGTGAGCGCCAGCGCGAGCTTGATCGCCAGCTCGTCACGGGGGCGGTCGGTGCGGCTGATCGGCGTGGCGAACCACTGCGCCAGCTCGCTCCGGCCCGGATCGGTGATCTCGTACGGCCGCTGCCCCCCGTCGTTTTCCGGCAGCGGACGCACGAGGCCGTCCCGTTCGAGGCGCGACAGGGTCGTGTAGACCTGCCCGATGTTGAGCGGCCACGTCGTGCCGGTCGACTCTTCGAATGCGGCGCGGAGCTGGTAGCCGTACATGGGGCCGCGTTCGAGCAGCGCCAGGAGACCGTGACGGATGGACATGGCTACCGAGTATGCATACTCGGTATGCCACGGGCAAGACCTGGGGGTATCAGGTAGCCCGGCCGGGGAAGGGGACGGTGGCCGGGCTGACCCCGGCACGGCGCCGCCAGCGGGTGGCCCGGACCGCGCAGTCGGTGAGCGCGGCGAGCGCGGTGCCCCGGTCGGCGTCCTTGGTCGCCGGCAGCGCGGCCCGCCACACCGCCGCGGTGCGTTCCTCGATCTCGGTGGCCAGCCGGAGCGCGGCGGCCCGGTCGGTCAGCGGGTACGGCAGCGCGTAGCTCGGCGCCGCCGGCGGCGGGGTCGTGCCGAGCGCGGTCAGCCGGAGCACGAGCGCGTCCCGCCGGGAGCGGTGCGCGGCCTCGGCCTGGCGCGCGTCGCCGGCCGAGGCGGTGTCGAGGCGCACCCCGATCGGCCCGTACGCGTAGATCGCCGCGTGCTCGGCGTCGAGGGCGGTGACCAGAGCCTCCGGGCTCATCGGACCACCTCCAGGTGCGTCGCGCAGGCGGCGGCGATCGAGCCGAGCAGCGCGGCGCGCTCGGCGGGTGCCGCCTGGCAGGCTTGCGCGGCGGCCTTCTGGCACTTCTGCTCCGCCGCCCGCAGCGCGGCGAGTGTGCCCTTCGCGTCGCCGGCCGGCGGTGAAGGGCTGGCGGACGCGGACGCGCTCGGCTCGGGCGTCTTGATGACCTTGGCCAGGGCGGCCGCGTGCTCGCGGTGTGCCTCGGCGACCGGTGTCAGGCGCTCGGCGAGCACAGGAAAGGCGGCGATCGCCGCCTCGTGCTGGCCGGCGAGCGACCGCGCCTCGGCGAGCAGCGGAGCGAGCGGGTCGGGCGCCGGGGGCTGCGCCTTCTCCTCGTCGTCGCCGAAGAGGCCGCACCCCGAGATCGGGTATACCGCGACGGCCCCCACCGCCGCGGCCAGCACTCCACGGCGGGACGGCTGTTGATCTACAAGCCTGCTCCGCACGGCCAAAGTCTGCCGTACGCACGCCACCGGCCGGCCACCCCACTCCCGGGAAACCCCCACAGTGGTCCCACGCGGGGGAAGGTCGGTGCGCCGGCCGTCCCGGAAGCGCTTCGGCGCGTTACGCTCTGCGCAGCCACCGGACGCTGTTTGGTCCGGTGGCGAGGAGGCATGGCCGCCTAACCAGGCCGGGGAGACGGTGGCTGGGTGGCCCGAGTGACGGAGAGAGGTGCGCCTGATGACTCAGCGTGGTCGCACCACTCCACCGCGAGGCTCCGGTGACCGCCGCCGCCCGCCCGCCGACCGGACCCCGCAGCCCCGGGTCTCCCGGGATCGGGTCGCCGCCGTCGTGCAGCCGGTGGTGACCGATGCCGGATACGACCTGGAAGACCTCGCCGTGTCCCGGGCCGGCCGGCGACACGTGGTGCGGGTGACGATCGACGGTGACCGGGGCGTCAGCCTCGACGACATCGCCGACGTCTCGCGGGCCGTCTCGGCGGCGCTCGACGCGGCCGAAGCGGCCGAGGGCGATCTGCTGCCCGGCGAGTACGAGCTGGAGGTCAGCTCGCGCGGCGTCGACCGGCCACTCACGCTGCCCCGCCACTGGCGGCGCAACGTCGGCCGGTTGGTGAAGGTGAGCGCGGCGGGCCGCCAGGTCACCGCGCGGATCAAGGCCGCTGGCGACGAGGGCGTGACGCTCGACGTCGACGGCACCATCCAGGAGGTGGCCCACACCGACCTCGGGGCCGGCCGGGTGCAGCTCGAGTTCACCCGTTGGGGCGAGGTCGAGGGTGCGGACGAGGACGACGAGATCGACGAGGAGGACGAGGAGAGGTGAACATCGACCTCGCGGCGCTGCGCGCCCTCGAGCGAGAGCGGGAGATCCCGTTCGACACGATCCTCGCGGCGATCGAGACCGCGTTGCTGACCGCGTACCGGCACACGGAGGGCGCCGAGGCGCACGCGCGGGTGGAGATCGACCGGAAGACCGGCGCCGCGCTCGTGTACGCGCAGGAGCTGGACTCGGACGGCAGTGTCGTCCGGGAGTGGGACGACACCCCGCACGACTTCGGCCGGATCGCCGCGATGACCGCCAAGCAGGTGATCCTCCAGCGGCTGCGCGAGGCGACCGACGAGGTGCACTTCGGTGAGTACGTGGGGCGCGACGGCGACCTGGTGACCGGCGTGGTGCAGGCGCACGAGGCGCGCTCGGAGAAGGGCATCGTCACCGTCGACCTGGGCAAGCTGGAGGCGGTGCTGCCGCACTCCGAGCAGGTGCCCGGCGAGATCTACGCGCACGGCCAGCGGATCCGCTGCGTGGTCGTACACGTGGCGAAGGGCTTCCGCGGGCCGCAGATCACGCTCTCCCGGTCGCACCCCAACCTGGTGAAGAAGCTCTTCGCGCTGGAGGTGCCGGAGATCGCCGACGGCACCGTGGAGATCGCCGCGATCGCCCGTGAGGCCGGTCACCGCACCAAGATCGCAGTGCGCTCGACCGCGCCCGGTGTCAACGCCAAGGGCGCCTGCATCGGGCCGATGGGCCAGCGGGTCCGCGCGGTGATGAGCGAGCTGCACGGCGAGAAGATCGACATCATCGACTGGTCGGACGACCCGGCACACTTCGTCGGCAACGCGCTCTCGCCGGCCAAGGCGCTGCGCGTGGAGGTCGTCGACGCGGCCACACGCACCGCACGGGTGACCGTGCCCGACTTCCAGCTGTCGCTCGCCATCGGCCGGGAAGGGCAGAACGCCCGCCTCGCCGCGCGGCTCACCGGCTGGCGGATCGACATCAAGCCGGACAACGAGCCGGCGCGCCCCGCCGGTGGCGATCATGCGACCGAGCCAGGCGGCGCGGTCGCCGAGGCGTAGGAGTAGACTCTCCGTTGGTACGACGTGCGCGGCCGGTGCGCACCTGTGTGGGTTGCCGGCATCGGGCGGCGGCCACCGATTTGCTACGGGTTGTCGCGGTTCCCAGTGAGGCTGGCCACAGCCTTACGCCGGATCCGGCCCGTAGACTGCCGGGTCGGGGAGCTCATCTGCATCCTGATCCGGCTTGCTTCGCGCTGGCGGAGCGGCGTCGCGCCTTCGGGCGAGCGCTGCGCGTCACCGGTGTCCTGGACAGCGGTGCGCTGGCCGAGCACATCCGTGCGGTAGCCACTACGACCGGTCACCAGACCGGTCGGGGGTCGCAAAGAGCAAGGTAGGACGACCGACATGAGCACACGATGAAGTCGCTGAAATGACCAGGCTTCAAGTGCAGGAGTGAGGTCGCTGCGGGTGCCGCCCGCACGACCTCGGAGTGAGGAGTGCAGTGGCAGGCAAGGCCCGCGTACACGAGCTTGCGAAGGAGCTCGGGGTCGAAAGTAAGACCGTGCTCGCCAAGCTGAAAGAAATGGGCGAGTTCGTCAAGTCAGCGTCGAGCACTGTGGAGGCGCCGGTCGCCCGGCGGCTGCGTGGTGCGTTCGCCGCAGGATCGCAAGCCCCCGCGGCGGCTCCGGCCGCTCCGTCGGCCCCGGCGGCCTCAGCGGCGGCACCCGCCGCACCGGCTCCGGCGCCCCAGAAGGTCGCGGCGCGTCCGGCGCCGCCCCGGCGGGCCACGACGCCCGCGCCCGGGCCCTCGGCCCGACCCAAGTCCCCCGTCCCCAATCCGCCCCAGCCCACCCCGGTGGCCAAGCCCGCGAGCGCCCACGACATCGAGGTCGCCGCGGCGGAGGAGCGCGCGGCGCGGCTCAAGCGCGACCAGGCGGAGGCGGTCAAGGCCGCCCAGCAGGCGGCCAAGCAGCGTGACACCGCTCGGCGGGAGCCCCCGGCCGACGGTGCGACCCGGCCCAAGCCCAGTCCGGGCGCGGTGCCACCGCGGCCCGGTTCCCCGGCCGCCGGTCGGCCCACCCCACCCGCGGCACCCGCCACGGGTGGCGGCCGTCCCGGCCCGCGTCCGCCGCGCAGCGGTGGCAACAACCCGTTCGGCATCACGCCCAGCGGCCAGCGCCCCGCGGCCAGCGGCGGCGGTGGCGGCCAGCGGCCCAACCCGGCCTCGATGCCCCCGCGGCCGAGCCCGGCGTCCATGCCCCCCCGACCGAGCCCGGCGTCCATGCCGACGCAGCGGCCCGGCCGACCCGGCGGTGGCCCTGGCGGTCCCGGCGGTGGCCGTGGCCCCGGCGGCGGCGGTCGCGGTCCCGGTGGTGGCGGTGGCGGCGGCGGTGGCTTCCGCAGTGGCGGCGGTCCCGGCGGCGGCGGCGGCGGTGGCGGTGGCTTCCGCGGTGGCGGCGGCGGTCCCGGTGGCGGCGGCGGTGGTTACCGCGGCGGTCCCGGTGGCGGCGGTGGTCCCGGTGGCGGCGGCGGTGGTTACCGTGGCGGTCCCGGTGGCGGAGCGCCCGCGGGTGCCGGCGGTGCCGGCCGTCCCGGTGGTGGCGGTCGCGGTCGCGGCGGCGGTGCGGCGGGTGCCTTCGGGCGTCCCGGTGGCAAGCCGACCCGCGGTCGCAAGTCGAAGAAGCAGCGGCGTCAAGAGTTCGACAACCTGTCCGCGCCGCAGATGAGCTCCGGTGCTCCGCGCGGTCAGGGCCAGGTCGTCCGGCTTTCGCGCGGCGCGTCGCTCTCCGACTTCGCCGACAAGATCAACGCCAACCCCGGTTCACTGGTCCAGGAGATGTTCAACCTGGGCGAGATGGTGACGGCGACGCAGTCGGTCTCCGACGACACGTTGCTGCTGCTCGGTGAGCACCTCGGCTTCGACGTGCAGATCGTCAGCCCGGAAGACGAGGACCGTGAGCTGCTTGCGCAGTTCAACATCGACCTCGACGCGGCGGTCGACGAAGACCGGCTGGTCAGCCGGCCGCCGGTCGTGACCGTCATGGGTCACGTCGACCACGGTAAGACGAAGCTGCTCGACGCGATCCGCAAGACCAACGTGATCGAGGGCGAGGCCGGCGGCATCACCCAGCACATCGGTGCCTACCAGGTCATGGTCGAGCACGAGGGCACCGAGCGGGCGATCACCTTCATCGACACCCCGGGTCACGAGGCGTTCACCGCCATGCGTGCCCGTGGTGCCCAGGTGACCGACATCGTCATCCTCGTGGTCGCGGCCGACGACGGCGTGATGCCTCAGACGATCGAGGCGCTCAACCACGCCAAGGCGGCCGAGGTGCCGATCGTGGTCGCGGTCAACAAGGTCGACAAGCCGGAGGCCAACCCGGACAAGGTGCGCCAGCAGCTCACCGAGTACGGGCTGGTGGCCGAGGAGTACGGCGGCGACACGATGTTCGTCAACGTCGCGGCCAAGCCCGGCATCGGCATCGACGAGCTGCTCGAGGCCGTGCTGCTGACCGCTGACGCGTCGCTGGAGCTGACCGCTCCCGTCGACGGGCCGGCTCAGGGTGTCGCCATCGAGGCCCACCTCGACAAGGGCCGGGGTGCGGTGGCCACGGTGCTGGTGCAGAAGGGCACGCTCCGCGCCGGTGACTCGATCGTCGCCGGTGGGGCGCACGGCCGGGTCCGCGCCATGCTCGACGAAAACTTCAAGGCGGTCACCGAGGCGGGTCCGGCCCGTCCGGTGCTCGTGCTCGGCCTCACGGCCGTGCCGGGTGCGGGTGACACGTTCCTGGCCGCGACCGACGACCGCACCGTGCGACAGATCGCCGAGCAGCGGCAGGCGCGGCGGCGGGCGGCGAGCTTCGCCAACTCCCGCGGCCGGGTCACGCTCGAAAACCTCATGGAGCAGATCAAGGAGGGCGAGAAGACCACGCTCAACCTCATCCTCAAGGGCGACGTCTCCGGTTCGGTGGAGGCCCTGGAGGATGCGCTGTTCAAGCTCGACATCCCCGAAGAGGTGCAGCTCAAGATCCTCGACCGGGGCGTCGGCGCGATCACCGAGAGCAACGTCATGCTCGCCAGTGCCTCGTCCGAGGCCGCGACGATCATCGGCTTCAACGTGCGGGCCGCCAACAAGGTCCGCGAGATCGCCGACCGCGAGGGCGTGGAGATCCGGTACTACACGGTCATCTACCAGGCCATCGAGGAGATCGAGGCGGCGCTCAAGGGCCTGCTCAAGCCCGAGTACGAAGAGGTCGAGCTCGGCTCGGCGGAGGTCCGCGAGGTCTTCCGTTCGTCCAAGGTCGGCAACATCGCGGGTTGTATCGTCCGGTCCGGCGTCCTGCGGCGCAACGCCAAGGCGAGGCTCATCCGCGATGGGGCCGTCGTGGCCGACAACCTCACGCTCAGTTCGCTCAAGCGGTTCAAGGACGACGCGACCGAGGTCCGCGAGGGCTTCGAGTGTGGTCTGACGCTCCAGGGTTACAACAACATCCAGGTCGACGACGTCATCGAGACGTTCGAGATGCGCGAGAAGACGCGCTCGTAGCGAACGCGTAGCAAGCGCCCCGCCGGCATCGCACCGGCGGGGCGCTTGTGTTTTCCGGGCGTACCGTGGACGCGGGACGTCGCCAAGGGGGTAGCCGTGGAGCTGCATTGGTGGTCGATCGAGGTCCGGCACGGAGCGTTCTCCGCCCACCGGTGGCGCGACCAGCTCGGCGAGTCGCTCTTCGAGATGGCGGTGACCCACGGGGCGCGCGACTGGGGTTGGGTGGAGCAGCCCTGGGGGCTTGTCTTCGAGGTGGGCTTCCGCGACCCCGAGGGATGGCTGCGCTTCCGGGCGCTGCCCGGTGTGCGTGCGGTGCTCGACGCGGTGCCCGACCCGGTCAACGGGCTATACGTGTATCCGGGCCGCGGCGGCAGCTCGGGCGCGCCGCTGCCCCTGCACCCGCGGCTGCCGATGGGCGCCGGCGCCGCGCCGCTGCCCGAGACCCCGGAGCCGATCATTGTCGCGGGGCGGTCCCCGGCCCAGTAAGTTCTCTCGGCGTGTATACCGGAACCGCTGTGTTTGACGTGCTCCTGCCGGGGGACTCACGTTCGTTGAAGGCGAAGCGCTCGTACGTGCGGCCGATCGTCGCGGCGCTGCGAAAGTTCGAGATATCCGTGGCCGAGGTCGGCGCGCTCGACCGGCACGGACGGGCGGAGATCGGGGTGGCGGTGGTGGCCGCCGAGCCCCGGCACGTGGGCGAGGTGCTCGACTCCTGCGAGCGCCTCATGGCCGGCCGTCCAGAGATCGAGCTGCTGTCCGTGAGGCGCCGGCTACACGGCGACGAGGACTGATTTTGAGCTGCTCACACGGGTAGTGTGCAGAGGTTGGCGGGTGTTTCCGGCCGCCTGGCCGGGTGCGCGCAAGTGAAGCTTCCGGAGGTGGCGAGATGACGGACCCGGCCAAGGTACGCCGGCACGCGGAGCGGGTGCGGGAGCTGGTGGCTTCGGTGGTGCGCACCCAGATCAAAGACCCTCGCCTCGGCATGATCACCATCACGGACGCCCGGATCACCGGCGACCTGCGTGACGCCACGGTGTTCTACACGGTGCTCGGCGACGCCGCCGCCCAGGCGGGCACCGCGGCCGCCCTCGACAGCGCCAAGGGGCTCGTGCGCAGCACCGTCGGCAAAGCGCTCGGGCTCCGCCACTCGCCGACGCTGACCTTCGTCCACGACGTCGTGCAGGATCACGCCAAGCACATCGACGACCTGCTCGCCCAGGCGCGCACGGCCGACACCGAGGTGCAGCGGCTGGCGGCCGGCGCGGAGTACGCGGGGGAGGCCAACCCGTACAAGGAAGAAGAGGCGGACGAGGACGAGGGCGACGAAGACGACGCCCGGGACCGGCCGTGACCGCCGTGGTCGAGGCGCCGGCCGCGGAGCCTGCCGCCGCCGACTGGGCCGCCGCCGTCGCCGCGGTGCGCGGCCTGCCGCCGGGCGGCACGGTGCTGCTGGTCTGCCACGTCAACCCGGACGGCGACGCTCTCGGCAGCATGCTCGGCGTGGCGCTGGGCTTGCGCCGGTTGGGCGTCACCCAGCTTCAGGCGACGTTCCCGGGTGCGACGGCGGGAGCCGCCGGCGACGGGTACACCGGGCCGCCGGAGGTGCCCGAGCCGTTCCGCTGGCTGCCCGGCCTCGACCTGCTGGTCCCGGCAGATACCGCCTACCCGGCGCCCGACCTGTTCCTCTGCTTCGACGCGGCGAGCGCCTCCCGGCTCGGCGCGCTCGTCGACCGGCTCGACACGGCGGGCGCCGCCGTGGTGCTCGACCACCACGCGTCCAATACACGTTTCGGTGGCATCCACCTCGTCGACCCGGGTGCCGCCGCCACCTCGGTGGTGTCCGAGGGCCTGCTCGACCGGCTGGGAGTGTCGCTCGACGCGGAGATCGCGGCGTGCCTCTACGTGGCGCTGGCGACCGACACGGGCTCGTTCCGGTTCGACATGACGACCCCGGCGGTGCACGAGATGGCCGCCCGGCTCATCGCCACCGGCATCAGCCCGGGTGAGATCTCCCGCCGGATCTTCGACACCCGCCCGTTCGGCGCCGTTCGGCTCTACGGCGACGTGCTGCGGCGCGCCCAGCTCGAGCCCGAGGCGGCCGGCGGGGTGGGGCTCGTGTGGACGTACGCGACGCTCGACGACCTCGCCCGCCACGGTCAGAAGCCGTACGTGCTGGAGGCGCTCATCGACTCCGTGCGGTGCTCGGCGGAGGCCGACGTGAGCTGCGTCGTCAAGCAGGTCGCTCCGGCCGAGTGGGCGGTTTCGATGCGGAGCAAGGGCGCCGTCGACGTGAGCCGGGTCGCGGTGGCGCTCGGCGGCGGTGGCCACCGGCTGGCGGCGGGGTTCACCGGGCGGGGCACGGTCGACGACGTGATCGGGTCCATCCGCGCGGAGCTGTGAGCGGGCGCGACGACGCTGCGTCTCCTTCTGCTACCCGTCCGTATGCCGGGAACCTAGCGCGCGTTCATCTGACTTAACGCTAACTTGGTTGGCGTTGCGTACCGGTTCGTGCGTGCAGTTCGTATCCAGAGCACTGCGTGCGGCCGGTGTTGCCTCCAGGGTCAGACCGACCCGGGCTCGCGCCACCGCCGTTCCGGCGATCCCGGAGGGCCGTTTCGGCGCACCGCACGACCGCCCGCCGTGGTGGCTCACGCTCAAGAGCCGCACGCCCTGGAAGGACGTTGTTCCGATGGCTAGCAAGCCCAAGCCGCAGACGACCGAAGACGAGCGCGAGCAGGCCCGCCGCGCACTCCAGACCTCCATGGACACGCGCCAGTAAGACAGTCACCCGCTTGATTGCCCTTGGCACCATGCGAGGGCATGCGGATCGAAGGACCTGACGGCCGGCGCTGGTGGGTCGGCCGGCGCTGGTTGCCCTGGCGGCCCCGCGGCCGTGACATGGGCAAGGGCGGCCTGACCGACTTTCCCATCAGCGGCGACGAGCCCATCGGGCTTCTGATCGCCATCGTCGTCGCCGCCGTCCTGGTGCTGTTTCCGGTCGTCCTCGTCGCGGCCATCTTCGTGGCCGAGTGGCTGCTCCTGCTCCTCCTGCTGCCGATCATCACCCTGCTTCGCGTGGGCTTCGGCATGCCGTGGACCGTGGTCGCCCGCAGCGGAGGCGTCCGCTACGCCGAGCAGGTGGCCGGCTGGCGCCGGTCGCGCGAGCTCATCCAGTCGACGAGCACCGAGATCAAGGAGTACGGCGAGCCGCGCTCGCTCTTCGTGGCGTAAGCACCACAGGCCATTGCGGTCATTACGTGATCGGTGTCAGGATGGCGGGCGATGTCCCCGTACTCCCTGCGCCGCATCACGGCTCTCGCGCTGCCCGCACTGATCGTGCTCGCCGCCGAGCCGCTCTACGTGCTCGTCGACACCGCGGTCGTCGGACACCTGGGGAGTGTCCCGCTCGCCGCGCTCGCGATCGGCGGCACGGTGATGTCGGCGGCCGCGTGGCTGGGCACCGTAATGGCGTACGGCACGACCGGCCGCTCCGCCCGCCGCTTCGGGGCCGGTGACCGGGCCGCGGCGGTGGCCGAGGGCGTGCAGGCGTCGTGGCTGGCGTTCGGCGTCGGACTCGCCCTGGCGGTCGTCGCCCAGGTGGCGGCCGGCCCCCTGGCCCGTACCCTCGGCGGTGGTGACTCGGACGTGGCCGGCGCCGCCGCCGAATGGCTGCGGATCGCGGCGCTCGGCGCCCCCGGCCTTCTCCTCGCCGCCGCCGGCAACGGCTGGATGCGCGGGGTGCAGGACACCCGGCGGCCGCTCTACTACGTGCTCGGGGCCAACGTGCTCTCCGCGGTGCTCTGCCCCATCCTCGTGTACCCGGCGGGGCTCGGCCTGACCGGCTCGGCCGTGGCCAACGTGGTGGCGCAGACGGTCGCGGGTGTGTTTTTCGCCCGTGCGCTCGTCGCCGAGCGGGTGTCCCTGCGCCCACACCCGGCGGTGATCGGCCAGCAGCTCGTGCTCGGCCGCGACCTGCTGATCCGCGGCTCGGCGTTTCAGGCCTGCTTCCTCTCCGCGACGGCGGTGGCCGCCCGCTTCGGCACGGCGGTGGTCGCGGCGCACCAGATCACCGTGCAGCTGTGGTTCTTCTGCGCGCTCGCCCTCGACGCGGTGGCCATCGCCGCCCAGTCGCTGATCGGCGCCGCGCTGGGTGCCGGACACGACCGCGAGGCGCGCGACCTGGGCCGGCGCATCGCATTGATCGGTGGCGTCAGCGGCGCCGGCTTCGCGGTGGTGATCGGCGCGGGCGCGGGCGTGGTGCCGGGCTGGTTTACCGGCGACCCGGCGGTGCACGACCAGGCGCTGGTGGCCTGGCCGTGGTTTGTCGCACTGCTGCCGCTGGCCGGCATCGTCTACGCCCTGGACGGCGTGCTCATCGGCGCCGGCGACGCCCGCTACCTGCGCAACGCCACGATCCTGGCGGCGCTGGGCGGCTTTCTGCCGGTGGTCTGGCTGGCGTACGCGCTGGACGCCGGGCTGGGTGGCATCTGGGCGGGGCTGTCGCTCTTCATCGTGTTGCGCCTGGTCACCCTGCTGCTGCGGATGCGCACCGGCGCGTGGGCCGTGGTCGGCGCGGTGCGATAGGCCCCCGGCGTCAGCCCAGCACGTACTGCTCGTCGCCGAAGTCGGCCACGATCGTCAGCTTGCCGCCGAGGGCCCGCACGTACGCCGCGAGCGTCTCCACCTCGGTGCGCTCCAGCTGGCCTTTTTCGATGCGGGACACCCGCGCCTGCGTCACGCCCATCGCCTTGGCGACCTCCACCTGGGTGGTGCGCTGGCGGCGGCGCACCTCGGCCAGCCGGTGGGCCCGCGACTCGGCGACCATCCGCCGGGCGCCGTCGTCGATCTCGGCCCGCTCCGCCTCGGTGAAGCCGAGCTCGCCCTTCATGTCGTCCCAAGAACGCGTCTCGGGATCACTCAGGTGGTCACTCATGCGTCTGCTCCTCCACATGCTTCAAATGCTCGGCATACGCCGCCTCGGCCATCGGGATCGCCGTGCTGTACCAGCTACGCCAACGGCCGGCCTTGTCGCCGCCCACCAGGATCACCGCCCGCCGCAGCGGGTCGAAGACGAACAGGACCCGGACCTTTCTGGCGCCGCGCGATCCGGGACGTAACTCTTTGAGATTGGCCAGGCGCGAGCCCTTGACCGTGTCGACAAGCGGCCGACCGAGCGCCGGGCCCTCGACGCCGAGCGCCTCGATGGCCTGGCTGACGAGGAGCAGGGTGGCGCGGTCGGTGCGCCGCAGGGTGTGCAGCCAGGATCGGGCCGGCTCCAGAACGATGATCGACCAACTCACGACGCGACTCCACGGGAAGACTATAACGCTGACATCATATAACGCGCAAGGTCTATTGATCTTCCAGCGAAGCTCTCGTGGAATGCGAGCCGAGGCTGCCACCGTGCCCGATTGATCACAATCCGCTATCTGGCAGGCTTGCGCCGTGAGCGTGGACGGGCTGGTGGTCGTGGACAAGGCGACCGGGATGACATCGCACGATGTCGTGGCACGAGTACGCCGGCTGGCCCGGACCCGGCGGGTAGGGCACGGCGGCACCCTCGACCCGATGGCCACCGGCGTGCTGGTCATCGGCGTGGGCAAGGCGACCCGGCTGCTGACCTACGTGATCGGGTCGGGCAAGGGCTACACGGCGACCATCCGCCTCGGACAGGCAACGATCACCGACGACGCCGAGGGCGAGGTGGTCGCCACTACGCCGGCCGGCCACGTGACCGACGGCGCGATCCGCGCCGGGCTGGACGCGCTCACCGGTGACATCGAGCAGGTGCCGAGCGCGGTGAGCGCTATCAAGATCGACGGCAAGCGGGCGTACAAGCGGGTGCGCGAGGGCGAGCAGGTGACGCTTGCCGCGCGGCCCGTGACGATCTCCCGGCTGGAGGTGCTGGCGATCCGCCGACCGTCCGCGGACGTGGTCGACGTCGACGTCGAGGTGGTTTGCTCGTCCGGCACCTACATCCGCGCGATCGCCCGCGACCTCGGCGCCGGGCTGGAGGTGGGCGGTCACCTGACGGCGTTGCGGCGGACGGCCGTCGGTGGCTTCACGCTGGCGGAAGCGTCCACATTGGAAGAGCTGGAGAAGGTGGCGCCCGAGGTGGTCAACCTGCCGCTCGCGGACGCCGCCCGGCGGTTCTTCGCGGCACGGGAGGCCACTGTGGACGAGGCGAAGACGCTGTCGCACGGCGGGCCGCTCGACCGCGCCGGCATCGAGGGGCCCTACGCGGTCTTCGCCCCGGACGGCGGGCTGCTCGCGATCGTGCGCGAGCGGGAGGGGCGGGCCCGCCCCGAGGTGGTCTTCACCGGCTCGTGAGGCCGTCTTCCCAGGCGCTGCGGACCAGGCTCCCGGGACCCAGCTCACGCTCGCCGACCACCTGGGCGCTGCGGCGGTACAGGTGCACCCGCACGTTGGCGCGGCCGGCCAGCAGCGAGAGGTCGAGCGGGCCGTGACCGTGGTGGTGGATGGAGATCACCGGGCCGGTCACCTCGCGCAGCGCGCGCAGATCCGGCGGCGTCGCGAAGTGGAGTGCTAGCCGCCGCAGGCCCGGTGGCACCGGAAGCCTGTCGGCGGACCACGCGCCGCCGAGGTGCAGGTCGAGCCGGGTCATCGCGGGCAGGCCGATGCCGGCGAGCGGCTCGACGGTGGTGACGTGGTAGAGCGTCAGCGACTCGAGCGCGGGCAGCTCGGCGCCGTCCAGCTCGTAGACGCGCGGGGCGCTGATGGCCAGCTCGCGCAGCGGCAGGCCGGTCAGTACACGCACGCCCGTCACGTCGCCGGCCACGACAAGCGAGGTGAGATCCGGCAGGCCGGCCAGGGGCGCCAGGTCCAGCGGCCCCGGTGAGGCGGCGACCTCCAGCGCCCGGAGCGCCGGCAGGTCACGGACGAAGGCGACACCGTCCAGGCCGCCGGCCGCCACGGTGAGGTGCGTCAGCCGCCGCAGCCAGCGCAGCGCGGGCAGCAGGCGGGCGTCGTCGACGGTCAGCTCGCCGGCGTGCAGCGGCGAGTCGGCCAGCACCCGCGCGGCGTACTCCTCGGGGTCGAAGTGCGACCAGGCCCGCACGAGCGCGTCCACGACACTGTGTCGCGAGTCGCCGCCGAACCGGGCCAGCAGCGGCAGCGCGGCCGGGTCGCCCGACTCGCGGACCGCTTCGATGGTGAGCACCGCGGCGTACTCGTTGTTGGGCTGGCTCGCCATCATCAGGTCGATCGCGAACGGTCCGGCCCGTCCGAGCGCCCGCGCGGCCGCCTCGCCCTGCGGCGGCACAAGCTTGGCGGTGGCCTCGCGGATGGTCCGCTCCAGCTCGGGGGAGCGCTCGGGCGAGGTCTCCAGGCAGGCGAGCGCGACAAGGCCGAGCAGGTCGCGGTGGGCGCGTGGGGTCTCGCGGTCGCGCCCGCGCGCCAGCAGCCCGCCCAGCAGCGTCTCCCGGCCGGCCGCGCTGGCGTGGCCGGCGGCCATCACCACGACCTCGTGCCACTGCGGCTCGTGCGCGTGCGCCCGCAGCACCCCGAAGTCGCCTTCGTCGACCGCCTGCTTGGCGGCCAGGTACTCCTCGAACGACCGGTGGACGAAGTCCACTCGCCCCTCGACCTGCTCGCGCAGCAGGCCGGTGCGTTCCAGCAGTACCCGGTAGACCTGGGCCGCCTCCGCCTTGACCTGCGGCATCGCCCGCAGCTTCGCCGCCAGCCGGTCGATCGCGTCGTCGCGGGCCGCGTCCGACCAGCCGTTGCGGATCAGCCAGTACGCCAGGTCGCTGAGCAGCAGGGTCTGCTCGGTACGGCCGATCACCGGCTGGGTGTCGACCCGGCGCTCCCGGTCGCGCCGCTCCAGAAGCATGTGCAGCGCGATCTCGTACAGCTCCATGCGGTTGCCGGGCAGCTGGCCGCGCCGGTCGCGGTGCAGCGCGCAGAGCAGGGCGCACAGCAGCGGGTAGCCGGCCAGCTGGCGCAGGTGGCGGTGGCGGTCGAGGGCGTCGAGCAGCCCCTGCTCCTGCTCGGTGACCTCCGCCCGTTCCGGCTCGGTGGCGCATCCGCTGCGTATCGCCTCGTGCCACCGGTGCGTGAACGCGCGTACCTGTGTCGGGGTCATCGGCTCTAGCTCGGCGGCGAGGAAGCCGGCCGCGGCCAGCCAGTCTTCCGGCGCGGCCGCCGGCCGCGACGTGACCACGTAGCGGGCCCGCGGAAACGCCGTGATGAGGTCGGTGAGCCACCGCTTCACCTCGTCGCGGCGGTCTTCGGCCAGCTCGTCGACGCCGTCGAGCAGCACGATCGCCCGGCCCGAGCGGAGCTGCCGCTGCACCCAGCCCGGTGCCATCTCCTGCGCGATGTGGCGGCCCACCTCCTGGAGGAAGGCCTCCGGCGCGGGCAGCTCGGAGGCCGCGTACCGGCGCAGGGGCAGGAAGAACGGCACGGTCCCCTGCCAGGCCGCGAGGCGGTCCGGGAAGGTGTCGCGCGCGCTGTGCACCGCGACCCAGTGCAGCAGCGTGGTCTTGCCGGTGCCGGCCTGCCCGCGCACGAAGAGCCGGTCGGAGCGGGCCAGGACCCGCTCCACCTGGTCGCCCGCGAGCAGGTCGTCCGGGGTCCGCGCGGCCCGCGCGGTCAGGCTCAGGTAAGCGACCGAGAGCGGGTAGCGGCGGCTGGACTCGGAGAGCGTCACGCCGAAGAACTCGACCTGGTCGAGCCGGTTGGCCACGAGCTGCCGGTAGTCGCGCTCGAAGTCGTGCGGCCCGCGCCGCTCCGGCAGGCGCTCCAGCATGGCGCGGATCTCGTCGAGGATCTGGCGGTCGCGGCGCAGCAGCTCGGTGATCCCGGCGATGCCCGCGCCGGGCAGCGCGCGGGCGGCCTCGATCGCGTAGGCGGCGCATTCGCGCAGCACCAGGTCGTACAGCCGGACCCCGCCCTCGGCGAGGCCGGCGCGCACCGGCCGCCCCGGGTCCTGGGCGCGCAGGTAGCGGTCCAGGTAGCCGGCGTCCAGGTCCTGCTTGAACAGGTCTTCCTCGGTGAGCGCGGCCGCCTCGAACGTCTCCCGCACCGCGTGGAGCGCCGCCTCCTGCTCGTTGGGCGGCAGGTCGCCCAGCTCGCGGAGGGCCAGGAGCCGCTCGGCGACGACCTCGGCGGCCTCCTCCCAGATCCGGTGGAACCGTCGTCGCTCGCGGGCACTGGTCAGCCGCTCGGCCGCGTGGTCGATCACGCTGGCACCGCCCTCGGCCGCCATCCGGTGGTCGCCGAGCCAGACGCCGCAGGCCACCCTCGCCACCGCCGCGCCGAGTGAGATCGCGGCTACCTCCAGACCGGGCACGCGCCGAGGGTGCCACAGACCGAGTGATAACGCACACGCGCTGCTCGCGGCTCCGGACGGCCTAGAGTGGGCTGCATGCAGAGGTGGCGGGGGTACGACACGGTGCCGAGCGGGTTTGGCCGTTCGGTGGTCACCATCGGGGTGTTCGACGGTGTCCACAGGGGACACCAGGCGACCATCGGCCATGCGGTGAAGCGGGCCCGCGACGCCGGGCTCCAGTCGGTGGTCCTGACGTTCGACCCGCACCCCTCCGAGGTGGTCCGGCCGGGCACCCACCCCGCCGTGCTCACCGAGCCGCGGCGCAAGGCCGAGCTGATCGCCGAGCTGGGCGTCGACGCGCTGTGCGTGGTGCCGTTCACGCTGGACTTCTCCCGGCTCCCACCGGAGGCGTTCGTCCACGACGTGCTGGTCGAGCACCTGCACGCGGCCGTGGTGGTGGTGGGTGACAACTTCCGCTTCGGCCACAAGGCGGCCGGCGACGGGGCGCTGCTGCGCGACCTGGGCCGCCGGTGGGGGTTCGCGGTCGAAGACTCGCCGCTGGTGTCGAGCGGCGACACGGTGTTCTCCTCGACGTACATCCGCGCCTGTGTCGCCGCCGGCGACGTGGCGGCGGCCGCCGAGGCGCTCGGCCGGCCGCACCGGGTGGAGGGTGTGATCGTCCGCGGTGACCAGCGGGGCCGCCAGCTCGGCTTCCCCACGGCCAACTTCCTCACCGGCACCCACACGGCGGTGCCGGCCGACGGCGTGTACGCCGGATGGGTGATCCGCGGCGACGAGCGGCTGCCGGCCGCCGCCTCCGTGGGGACAAACCCTACCTTTTCGGGCGAAGACCGGCGGGTCGAGGCGCACATCCTCGACTTCGACGGCGACCTCTACGGCGAGCGCCTCGGCCTGGAGCTGGTGGCCAACCTGCGTGGCCAGGTCAAGTACGACGGGATCGAGCCCCTGATCGCCCAGATCAAGGAGGACGTGGCGCAGACCCGGGCACTGCTGAACGGGTAGCGTCTCACGGGCTGGTAGTGTTACCGGGACGTCGTGTTACGACGTTCTGTTCCGTGTGCCTGCACGACGCCGCGGGCCCGGACTGTTAACGCCCATAGAAACAGGGAGAAAATGGCGCTCGACCAACAAGCCAAGGCCAAGATCAGGGAAGAGTACGCGACCGTCGAGGGAGACACTGGTTCTCCCGAGGTGCAGGTCGCGGTGCTTACCAAGCGGATCGCCGACCTCACCGAGCACCTCAAGGTGCACAAGCACGACCACCACAGCCGCCGTGGTCTGCTGCTCCTGGTGGGTCGCCGCCGCCGCCTCCTGAACTACATGGCGAAGAAGGACATCAACCGCTACCGGTCGATCATCGAGCGGCTCGGTCTGCGGCGATAAACACCGGGGGAGCGGCGTGAGTCGCTCCCCTACCCACCCGAGGGGGTCCGGGAGCGGATCGACGCACCGGTCCTCGGTAGTGGCCCCCGGGCTGCCGCACATCGGCCCCCCGGGCGCTTCGATCGAAGACCGGCCCGTCTGAGCAGCTCCCGAGGTTGTGACCCCCACAACCGAAGAGGAGTGCATCCAGAACATGACCGAGCACAACAGCCTCGGCAACCAGCAAAGCACCGCGGTGATCGACAACGGGTCGTTCGGCACCCGGGAGATCACGTTCTCCACCGGCCGGCTGGCCAAGCAGGCCGCCGGCTCCGTGATCGCCCAGCTCGGCGACACCGTCGTCCTCTCCGCGACCACGGCGGGCAAGCAGCCCCGCGAGGGATTCGACTTCTTCCCGCTGACCGTCGACGTCGAAGAGCGCATGTACGCCGCGGGTCGCATCCCCGGCTCGTTCTTCCGCCGCGAGGGCCGGCCGAGTGAGGACGCGATCCTCACCTGCCGCCTGATCGACCGGCCGCTGCGCCCCAGCTTCGTCAAGGGCCTGCGCAACGAGGTCCAGGTCGTCGAGACCATCCTGGCGCTCGACCCGGCCCACCCGTACGACGTGGTGGCGATCAACGCCGCGTCCCTCTCCACCAAGCTCTCCGGCCTGCCGTTCTCCGGCCCGATCGGTGCCACCCGGATGGCACACATCGACGGCCAGTGGGTGGCGTTCCCGACCCACGAGGAGCTGGCTCGCGCCACGTTCGACATGGTGGTCGCCGGCCGCGTCCTGCCCGACGGCGACGTCGCGATCATGATGGTCGAGGCCGAGGCCACCGAGCACACCGTCGCCCTCGTCGCGGGCGGCGCCACCGCGCCGACCGAGGAGATCGTCGCCGGTGGCCTGGAGGCCTCCAAGCCGGCCATCCGCGAGCTGTGCCGCGCGCAGAGCGTGATCGCCGACGTGGCCGCCAAGCCGATCGCCGAGTTCCCGACCTTCCTCGACTACCAGGACGACGCCTTCGAGGCGGTCGCGTCCGCGGTGCGCGGTGAGGTCAGCGAGGCGCTGAAGATCGCCGGCAAGGCCGAGCGTGAGGAAGCGCTCGACCGCATCAAGGACAAGGCCGTCGAGCTCGTCGCCCCGCAGTTCGAGGGGCGCGAGAAGGAGATCTCTCCGGCGTTCCGCTCGCTGGTCAAGTCGGAGGTGCGCACGCGCGTGCTGCGCGACCAGGTGCGCATCGACGGCCGCGGCCCGCGCGACATCCGGCCGCTGACCGCCGAGACCCAGGTGCTGCCGCGGGTGCACGGTTCGGCGCTGTTCGAGCGGGGCGAGACGCAGATCCTCGGCGTCACCACGCTCAACATGCTCCGCATGGAGCAGCAGCTCGACACGCTGTCGCCGGAAAAGCACAAGCGCTACATGCACAACTACAACTTCCCGCCGTACTCGACGGGTGAGACCGGCCGGGTCGGCGCGCCCAAGCGGCGCGAGATCGGCCACGGCGCGCTGGCCGAGCGGGCGCTGATCCCGGTGCTGCCCAGCCGCGAGGAGTTCCCGTACGCGATCCGCCAGGTCTCCGAGGCCCTCGGCTCCAACGGGTCGACCTCGATGGGCTCGGTCTGCGCCTCGACCATGTCGTTGCTGTCGGCCGGTGTGCCGCTGAAGGCGCCGGTCGCGGGCATCGCGATGGGCCTGATCTCCGACGAGGTCGAGGGCAAGACGCAGTACGTCAGCCTCACCGACATCCTCGGCGCGGAAGACGCCTACGGCGACATGGACTTCAAGGTCGCCGGCACCCGTGAGTACGTGACCGCGCTCCAGCTCGACACCAAGCTCGACGGCATCCCGTCCGACGTGCTCGCGGCCGCGCTCCAGCAGGCCCACGACGCGCGCCAGACGATCCTCGACGTGATGCAGGAGGCCATCGAGGCACCGGCCACGATGTCCGAGTACGCGCCGCGGGTCACCACCGTCAAGATCCCGGTCGACAAGATCGGCATGGTGATCGGGCCGAAGGGCCAGACCATCAACGCGATCCAGGACGAGACCGGCGCCGAGATCTCGATCGAAGACGACGGCACGATCTACGTCGGCGCGACCAACGGCCCCTCGGCCGAGGCGGCGGTCGAGCGGATCAACGCGATCGCCAACCCCACGCTGCCGAAGGTGGGCGACAAGTTCCTCGGCACGGTGGTGAAGACGGCCGCGTTCGGCGCGTTCATCTCGCTGCTGCCCGGCCGCGACGGCCTGCTGCACATCTCCAAGGTGGGCAACGGCAAGCGGGTCGAGAAGGTCGAGGACTACCTCAACGTCGGCGACAAGGTCGAGGTGCAGATCGCCGACATCGACCAGCGCGGCAAGATCTACCTCGACAAGGTGCGCGCCGAGGGCGAGGAGGCGCCGGCCGACGCCGCCGGTGGCGACCGCCCGCCGGCCCGCGACCGGGGCGACCGTGGTCCGCGCGACCGCGGTGACCGCGACGGTGGCGACCGTGGCCCGAGCCGCGGCGAGCCCGCGGGTGAGGGCGACGGCGAAGGCGGCCCGCGCCGCCGCCGGCACCGTCGTTGATGACGCTGGACAGTAGGGACGGGGGCAGCACGGTACGGCGTACCGTGCTGCCCTCGGGCCTTAGGGTGCTGACCGAGGCGATCCCCTCGATGCGGAGCGTCTCGTTCGGCGTGTGGGTGGGCATCGGCTCCCGCGACGAGGCACCCGAGCTCGCCGGCGTCTCGCACTTCCTGGAGCACCTGCTCTTCAAGGGCACCGAGCGGCGCACCGCGCTGGACATCTCGGCCCAGATCGAGGCGGTGGGCGGCGAGACCAACGCGTTCACCACCAAGGAGTACACCTGCTACTACGCGCGGGTCCTCGACGAAGACCTGCCGCTCGCCATCGACGTGATGTGCGACCTCGTGTCCCACTCGGTGCTCGACGCGGCCGATGTGGAGACCGAGCGCGGCGTGATCCTCGAAGAGATCGCGATGCACGACGACGAGCCCGGCGACGAGGTGCACGACGTCTTCGCCGAGGCCGTCTACGGCACCCACCCGCTGGGCCGGCTCATCTCCGGCACGCAGGACACGATCGCGCCGATGACGCGGCCGCAGATCGAGGGCTTCTACCACGACCGGTACCTGGCACCGTCCATTGTGGTCGCCGCGGCCGGCAACCTCGACCATGACGTCGTGGTCGAGCTGGTGCGGCGAAACCTCGACCTGGCCGGTGGGGGCACGCCCGCGCCGCTGCGACCCACCGACACCGTGCCGACGCAGGCGCCCGACACGGTGGTACGCGGAAAGGACACCGAGCAGGCGCACATCGTGCTCGGCTGCCCCGGCATCGGGCGGCTCGACGAGCGGCGCTTCGCGCTCGGCGTGCTCAACAACGTGCTCGGCGGCGGCATGTCCAGCCGGCTCTTCCAGGAGATCCGGGAAAAGCGCGGCCTCGCGTACTCGGTCTACTCGTACTCCAGCCAGTACGCCGACACCGGCCTCTTCGCGGTCTACGCCGGCTGCGCGCCGGGCAAGGTCGACGAGGTGCTGGAGCTGACCCGGGCCGAGCTGGCCGCGGTGGCGGCAAAGGGCTTCACCGAGGCCGAGCTGGCCCGCGGCAAGGGCATGTCCAAAGGCTCGTACGTGCTGGGCCTGGAAGACACCGGCTCGCGGATGAGCCGGCTGGCCAAGGGTGAGCTGCTGTACGGCAGCGTGCTCTCCGTGGACGAGCTGCTGGCCCGCGTCGACGCGGTGACGCTCGACCAGGTGAACGCACTGGCCACCGATCTGCTGACAAGGCCCACCTCGTTGGCGGTGATTGGCCCGGTATAGGGCTATTTTGGTGCCCTGATCGTGGTCTATCTATCAGGGCCTTGAGCGTCGATGTGTGCGGGCGGCACGATGATGGGCCATGAGCGCCGGGTCCCTCCCCGAGCCTCCCGCACCGCCGCCGGAGCCCGCCGATTTCGAGGCGTTCTGGCGTGCCACGCGTGAGGACCTGTCCAAACCACCACTGTCCTGGCGAGTTCGCCGGCGATACGACGACGACCGGCTCGGCCGGCGGGTCGAGGAGCTGACTTTCGACTCAGCCACGGGCGAGCGGGCGTTCGCCTGGCTCACCTACCCGCGCGGTGCCGAGGTGAGCCGCGGCATGGTGGTGAGCCACGGCTACCAGGGCCGCCCGGACGGGCCGGACGAGTACGCGCCCGCGCCCGAGGCCGCGAAGATCTTCCCGTGCGCGCCCGGGCTGCCGCGCAGCCTGTCGCCCACGATCCCGGCGGTGACGGGTGAGCACGTGCTGCACGGCATCGAGTCGCGGGAGACGTACGTGCACCGCTTC
Source organism: Phytohabitans sp. LJ34 (assembly GCF_052068095.1). Lineage (NCBI taxonomy): Bacteria > Bacillati > Actinomycetota > Actinomycetes > Micromonosporales > Micromonosporaceae > Phytohabitans > Phytohabitans sp. LJ34. Next base: position 452,644 of record NZ_JBQHDG010000003.1, read on the forward strand.
TGCGCCGCCGACATCTGGCGCTCCGCCTCGGTCCTGCTGGAGCGCTTTCCGGGCATCGAGCGGCTCGACTACAACGGCGGCAGCTTCGGCGGCGGCATCGGCGCGCTCGCGCTTCCATGGGACGACCGCTTCCACCGCGCGCACTTCTACCTGCCGAGCTTCGGCCACCACCCGCTGCGGCTGCGCGTGCCGTGCACCGGCAGCGGCGAGGCGGTGCGCAGGCGGGTGGCGCGCCAGCCCGAGGTGCGCGACGTGCTCGCCTACTTCGACGCCGCGACCGCCGCGACCCGCATCCGGATACCGGTCTTCGTGTCCGTGGCGCGGCGCGATCCGGCCGTGCCGCCGGTCGGTCAGTTCGCCATCTACCACGCGCTCGCCGGCCCCAAGCGGCTGTGGATGCTCAGCGCCGGCCACATGCCGTACCCGACCGAGGCGGCCGAACTAGCGGCGCGCGACCGTGAGCTCGCCGCCTTCTTCGTGTGACCTTCTCCTCCGTGGGATAGTTTCTCCCCGTGACTGAAGAGCGCGAACCCATCCGTGTCGGCGTGCTCGGTGCCCGTGGGCGCATGGGCGTGGAGGTGTGCAAGGCCGTCGACGCCGCCGACGACCTAGAGCTGGTCGCGATGATCGACCAGGGTGACTGGCTGTTCAACGCCTCGGACGCGGGTGCGGAGGTCGTCGTCGACTTCACCAACCCCGACGTGGTGATGGACCACCTGCACTGGTGCATCGACCAGGGGATCAACTGCGTGGTCGGCACCAGCGGCTTCACCGCCCAGCGCCTCGAACGCGTGCGCAACTGGCTCCAGCACAAGCCCGAGGTCGGCGTGATCATCGCGCCGAACTTCGGCGTCGGCGCCGTGCTGATGATGGAGTTCGCCGCGCGGGCCGCCCGCTACTTCGAGTCGGTCGAGATCATCGAGCAGCACCACCCGGCCAAGGTTGACGCGCCGAGCGGCACCGCCACCCACACCGCCCGCGTCGTGGCGGAGGCCCGCGCCGCCGCCGGCCTCGCCGCCATGCCCGACGCCACCAAGGACGAGGTGGCCGGCGCCCGCGGTGCCGACCTCGACGGCGTCCGCGTCCACTCGGTGCGCGCCGCCGGCCTGGTCGCCCACCAGGAGGTCCTCTTCGGCACGACCGGCGAGACCCTCACCATCCGCCACGACTCGTACGACCGGGCCTCGTTCATGCCCGGCGTGCTGCTCGCCATCCGCCAGGTCCTCCAGCGCCCCGGCCTGACCGTTGGGTTGGCCCCGCTGCTCGACAGCTGAGCCTTTGATCCTTTGGGCTACCGCGATGTCCGCGGTGGTCCGTGCCGTTGCTCCCGCGGCCTCACCCTCCGTGGTTCACAACCCAAACTCCGACCGCCGGGCGTCCGGCGGCGGCCGGCAAGGTGTGCCGTCCAACCGCATTTGCTCTGCTTCCCATTAGGAAGCGGCCGCGATGCGCCGCCTCGGGCGGCGAGTGCTTCCCGTAGGGCAGGGCGAGTGCTTCCCATAGGGAAGCAGAGCAAATGCGGTTGGATGACACCATCACCTGGGCCTGGCCTGTCGACCAGCGGGCCGGGCCCGGAGGATCGGCGCGACACCACCGATGACGTCAGAGGGTTTCGTGGATCGTCAGGCCGGCCGGTAGGCCGGTCATAGCCGGGCGGCCGTCGCCGTCCACGGAGGCGTTCACCGGTGTGCCGGCGATGCGGAGGCCCGTGGCTCGCACGGCGCCGAGCGGGAGCGACGGGCGGAGGGTGACGCGGCCGGCCGGCACGTCCGGGTAGACGCCCAGCGCGGCGTGCAGCACCACCACGGCGGCCGCGGCGGACCAGGCCTGGGGGCGGCAGGCGGCGGGGTAGGGCATCGGCCGGGCGAACTCCGTCCGGTCGTCGCCGCCGTACAGCTCGGGCAGGCGGTAGTCGAAGGCCTCGCCGGCGCTCAGCAGGCCGTCGGCCAGCTTGGCGGCCGCCGGGCCGAAGCCCTCGCGGGCCAGGCCGGCCAGCACGATCGCGGTGTCGTGTGCCCAGATCGAGCCGCAGTGGTACGAGAGCGGGCTGAAGCCGGCGTCCTGTGTGGACATCGTGCGCAGGCCGAAGCCGCCGGAGAGGGTGGGGGAGGCGAGTGCCTCGGCGACGGCGGTCGACTCCTTGGGGGTCAGCAGGCCGGTGCCGAGCAGGTGGCCGATGTTGCTGGTCAGTGCGTCGACCGGGCGGCCGTCGCGGTCGAGGGCCAGCGCCGGGTACGTCCCCTGTGGACCGTCCACCCAGTAGCGTGCGCGGAAGCGCTCGGCCAGCGCGCCGGCGTAGTCGCGCCAGCGGTCGGCGCCCGGGCGGCCGAACGCGTCGAGCAGCGCGGCGCCGTGCAGGGCCGCCTGGTAGGCGTAGCCCTGCACCTCGGCCAGCGCGATCGGCGGGTCGGCCTGGCGGCCGTCGCGGAAGCGGACCGCGTCGCCGGAGTCCTTCCAGCCCTGGTTGGCGAGGCCGCGGCCGCTCTTGTCGACGTAGCGGACGAAGTCGGTGTGCGTGCCGAGCCACGCGAGCGCGGCCTCGACGTGCGGGAGCAGCGCGGCCACCTGCTCCGGTGGCATTCCCCACCGCCAGGCGTCGTGCAGCAGGCTGACCCAGAGCGGGGTGGCGTCGACGGTCCCGTAATACGCCGCGGGCAGATCGATCCGCTCGGCGCGGTGGGTGGTGTCGTGCCGCCGCAGCTCGTGCATGATCTTGCCGGGCGCCTCGCCGGAGCGGATGTCGTCGCGGGTGCCCTGGCGCCGGGCGAGCACCCGCAGCGTGCCGGCGGCCAGGTCGGTGCCGAGCGGGAGCAGCATGCGCGCGGCCCAGATGCTGTCCCGGCCGAAGAGCGTCAGAAACCAGGGCACGCCGGCGCCCAGGTAGGTGTCGTCGCCGTCGGCCAGCCGCAGCGACGCCAGGTCGTCCAGGGAACGGTCGAGCAGGCGCACCAGCCGGTGGTCGTCGGCGCTGACCTCCGGGCGGGACCACTCGACCGGCCCGGCGGGCGCGGCGACGATCGCGCGCGGGTCGTCGATCCGCACCTCCCAGCGCAGCGTCACGCTGCCACGCGTCGGCAGGTCGACCGGCCAGGTGAGGCTCTCCAGGGCTGTGCTGCCGCCCCGATCCGGGCTGGTCGTGGAGCGGCCACCGCCGGGTTGGGGCAGCCCCGAGGCGACCACCGTCACGGTGATGCCGCCGCCGCTCCACACGAGTGGCGCTGTGGGGGACAGCCGCTCGGTCGAGCCGCCCGACTTGACCATGTCCATCGGCGCGAGGTCGCAGGCGAGGTCGAGGGTGACGGTGGCGCGGACGGGCACGTCGGCGGTCGAGGTCACGGTGATCTCCTCGGCCATCCCGCCCGCGGTCACGCGGCGGACCCGGTCGATCCGCACGGTGGGGTCGGGGATCCGGGTGCCCAGCCACCGTACGACCGAGACGAACCGGGCGGTGCCGGGCCCCGCCGCCGTGTACCCGATGGGCTGCGGCTCGCGCCCGTCGACCAGCAGCCTGGCCTCGGCGAGCACGCGGGCGTCGGCGTGGAAGACGCCCTGGACGCCGGCCCCGCTGATCTGCCCGCCGGCCCCGCTGAGCGCCGTCGTCGGCGCCGTCGTCGTGGTCACGAGGTCGTGTAGCAGCGGCTGGAGCTTGCGGTCCGGCACGGGTGACTACCTCCTGGGGACAGTCTTGACAGATCGGCTCGCGCGGAGCAAAGTGCGAAACAACCCCGAAACTTGAACGATCCAATCATGCCCCACCTCGCTTTGAACGTTCAAGAGGATAGAAGGTACGAATGGGTGGTAAGGTGACGATCGCCACGGTTGCCGCGCGCGCCAACGTGTCCCGGCAGACGGTGTCCAACGTGCTCAACACCCCGCACCTGGTCCGCGAGGAGACCCGGGAGCGGGTGCGTGAGGCGATCGCCACCCTCGGCTACCGGGCCAACCAGGCCGCCCGGCTCATGCGCACCGGCCGGTCACGCCTGCTGGCCGTGCGGATCGAGCCCACCCGCGACGGGATCAACGGCTCGGTCCTCGACCGCTTCCTGCACGGGCTGACCGAGGCGGCCGCCCCGGCCGGATATCGCATCCTGCTCTACGCCGCCGCCGACGACCAGGCCGAGATCGCCACCTACGACGACCTGCTCGCCACCCACGAGCTGGACGGCTTCGTGCTGACCAGCACCCATCACGGCGACGTGCGCACGTCGTGGCTGGCCGAGCGGGGCGTGCCGTTCGTGACGTTCGGGCGGCCGTGGGGCCGGCTGGACCCGGAGCATGGCGCGGAGCGACGTGCCCGGATTCAGCCGGCATCCAGGGCCGAAGCGAGCGAAGCGAGCCAGCTAGCTGAGCCCTGGGGTGCGCCCGACAGCCATCCGTGGGTCGACGTCGACAACGCGGCAGGCACCGCCGCCGCCACCCGCCACCTGCTCGACGCCGGGCACCGGCGGATCGGCTTCGTCGGGTGGCCGGCGGGCTCCGGCGTCGGCGACGAGCGCCGCTCCGGGTGGGCGAGCACCGTCGGGCCGGACCACGCCGACCTCGCCCGCGCCACTGTGGACGGTGTCGCCGAGGGCGAGGCGGCGGCCCGCGACCTGCTGTCCATATCGGACCCACCGACCGCACTCGTGTGTGCGAGCGACTCGCTGGCCGTCGGGGCCTACACCGCGGCGTCTCCGGGCGTCGCGGTCGCCGGCTTCGACGACACGCCCGTCGCGCGCGTGCTCGGGCTCACCAGCGTCGCGCAGCCGCTCGCCGAGGCGGCCGCCCGCTGTGTCGACCTTCTCGCCGGCGTGCTCGACGGGGGCACCGCGCCGCGTCCCGTGCTCCTCCAACCCTCCCTCGTGATCCGCCAGTCAGCCTGAAGGAGATGGAAATGCTACATAGGACATTGCTCGCCGCGGTCGCGGCCAGCGCGCTGCTGGCCACCGCCGCGTGCGGCAGCGGGTTCGACGACGACTCCTCGGACTCCGCGCAGCAGCAGTCCGGCCCGGTGTCGCTCCAGATCCTCATCGGCTCGTCCGGGCAGGCCGAGACCACCGCGGTACAGGAGGCGGCCGCGAAGTGGGCCAGCTCGTCCGGCAACACCGCGACCGTCACGCCGGCGCAGGATCTGACGCAGCAGCTCGGGCAGGCCTTCGCCGGCGACAGCCCACCGGATGTGTTCTATGTGGACGCCGGCCGCTTCGCCGACTACGCGAGCGTGGGCGCGCTGGAGCCCTACGGCGACAAGATCAGCAACTCGAGTGACTTCTACGAGAGCCTGCGCACGACGTTCACGTACGACGGCAAGCTCTACTGCGCGCCCAAGGACTTCTCCACGCTGGCCCTGGTGGTCAACACCGACCTGTGGAGCAAGGCCGGCCTGACCGACGCGGACATCCCCACCACCTGGGACCAGCTCACCTCGGTCTCCCAGAAGATCAAGGCGAAGGGCACCGTGCCGCTGGCGCTCGGCGACACCCGCGACCGGATCGGCGCGTTCATGGTGCAGGCCGGCGGCTGGATCACGAGCGTGGACGGCAAGACGGCCACCGCCGACACGCCGGAAAACCTCCAGGCCCTCCAGTACGTGCAGGGGCTGCTCAAGAACAAGTACGCCGAGTATCCCAAGGCGCTCGACGCCGGTTGGGCAGGTGAGGCGTTCGGCAAGGGCAAGGCGGCGATGACCATCGAGGGCAACTGGATCAAGGGTGCGCTGTCGGCGGACTTCCCGAACGTGAAGTACACCGTGCACCCGCTGCCGGCCGGTCCCAAGGGCCAGGGCACGCTCTCGTTCACCAACTGCTGGGGCATCGCGGCCAAGAGCAAGCACAAGGACGCGGCGGTCAAGTTCGTCGAGGCGATGACCATCGCCGACCAGCAGATGACGTTCGCCAAGGCGTTCGGCGTGATGCCGTCCCGACAGTCGGCAGGTGGGCAGTTCACCCAGCAGTTCCCGGCCGACAAGGCGTTCATCGACGGCGCCGCGTACGCGCAGGGCCCGGTCAACGCGCCCAAGATGGACAGTGTCCTCGCCGACTTCGACACCGGCCTGCAAGGCCTGACGAACGGCGACCCCAAGGCGCTGCTGGCTCGGGTGCAGAAGAACACCCAGTCCGCGCTGGGGCAATGAGGACGCGTAGCGAGACCCTGGCGGGCTGGCTCTTCGTCGCTCCCGTCGTGTTGATCCTGGGTCTCTTCCTGCTGCTGCCGATCCTCATGGCGCTGTGGGTGAGCCTCACCGGCTGGAACGGGCAGGGCAGCCCGTTCCGGTCCGGTGTGCCCTTCGTGGGCGGCGACAACTACACGTCGCTCATCACCGCAGACGGGCTGCCCCGCCAGGACTTCATGACGAGCATCCGCAACAACCTGTACTACGTGGCGCTCGTCGTGCCGATCCAGACCGCGCTGGCGCTGGGGCTCGCGCTCGTCGTCAACCAGCGGATGCTCAAGAGCAAAGGCTTCTTCCGCACCGCGTTCTACTTCCCGTCGGTCACCAGCTCGGTGGCGATCAGCGTGGTGTTCCTGTTCATCTTCGCCAACTCCGGCGCGGTCAACGCGCTGCTCGGCACGGTGGGGATCGACGGGCCGGTGTGGTTCGACGACTCGCGCGGCCTCGTCCACCTGCTGCTCGACACCGTGGGCGTCAACAGCCCGCCCGGCGCGCTCGCCGACCACGGCGTGCTCGGCCTGACCTGGTGGGACTGGCTCTCCGGCCCGAGCGTGGCGATGTGCGCCATCATCGCGCTGGTCGTGTGGACCACGTCCGGCACGTTCATGCTGATGTTTCTCGCCGCCCTCCAGAACGTGCCCCAGCAGGTCGAGGAGGCGAGCCTCATCGACGGCGCCAACCGGTGGCAGCGGCTGCGCTTCGTCACGCTCCCGATGCTGCGGCCGACCCTCTTCCTGGTGCTCACGCTCGGACTGATCGGCACCTGGCAGGTTTTCGACCAGATCTACGTGATGAGCCAGGGCAACCCGGCCAAGACCACGCTGACGCCGGCCTTCCTGTCGTACCGGACGGCCTTCAGAGACTTCGAGTACGGCCGGGGAGCCGCGATCTCGTTCGTGCTCTTCCTGATCATCGTGGCGATGACGCTGCTCCAGCGGTGGCTCCTCCGGGAGAGGAAGTCCTCGTGAAGCCGCGCGGTCTCGTCAACACCCTGGTCGGGTACTCGATCCTGATCTTCTTCGCGCTCGTCTTCCTGTACCCGTTCGTGATCCAGCTGGCAAACTCGTTCAAGACCGAGCCGGACGCGGCCGACAACCCGCTGTCGCCGGTGCCCAACCCGGTGTCGTTCGCCGGCTTCGAGCGCATCTTCGAAGGCACGAACTTCCCGCTCTGGCTGGGCAACTCGGTGCTCGTCACGATCGTCATCACGGCCGGCCGGGTGTTCTTCGACTCGCTGGCCGGCTACGCGCTGGCCCGCCTCCGCTTCGGCGGCCGGCGAGCCATCTTCGCGGGCGTCATCGCGGTGATGGCGGTGCCCGGCGTGGTGCTGCTGATCCCGAAGTTTCTCGTGCTCAACCAGCTCGGCATCTACGACAGCTACACCGCGCTGATCCTGCCCATCATCGTGGACGCGGCCGGCGTGTTCATCATGAAGCAGTTCTTCGAGTCGGTGCCGGCCAGCATGGAGGAGGCGGCCCGCATAGACGGCGCGAGCATCTTCCGCACCTACTGGTCGGTGGTGCTCCCGATGGCCCGGCCGGCGCTGATCACGCTGACGATCCTGTCGTTCCAGGGCTCGTGGAACGAGTTTCCGCACACCCTCGTCGCCGTACAGGACCCGGACCTCTTCACGCTGCCGCGCGGCCTGGCCGACCTGGTGAGCGGCTCACTGGGCGTCGGCACGCAGTACCCGCTCAAGCTCGGCGCCGCCCTGCTCGCCACGATCCCGGTGGCGATCATATTCGTGATCTTCCAGCGCTACTTCGTCCGCGGCGCATCAGAAGGCGCCGAGAAGGGCTGAAACCACTCCGCGCCGCGCTCGAAGGGCCAGTCGTGCGGAGATCGCGGCGCTCCGCTAAAGGCTGGTGTGGAGGCGGTGTTGGGGAATGAGCTGGTCGTCGACGTCGAGGGCGCGGGTGGCGCCGTCGGGCTCCCAGCCGGCCGAGCCGAGAAACTTGCGGGTGGCCGGGTCGCCGTCGTAGACCCAGGCCACCGCCGTCGCCAGGGCGTCTTCGCGCCACAGGTCGACGCTCGCGGCGAGCAGGCGGCTGCCGTGGCCGCGGCGCCCCCAGCGGGGCTCGACCAGCAGGTCGGTGAAGGCGGCAACGTCCGCGCCGAGTGGTGGCTCGTCGGGGGCCAGGGCCTGCTCGTCGGCGGGGCCTGAGGCGGCGAAACCGACCAGGTGGGTGGTCTCCGCCTGCTCGAACGCGACGAGCACCCGGTGCCGCGCGCTCGGCGGGGCCTCGATCGCGGCGCGCCACTGCTCGGCGATCCACGCCTCGTCGAGCTGGTCGAGCGCGCGGGCCGGCAGCACCTTGCGGTACGCGGTCCGCCACGTCGAGAGCTGGATGCGTGCGATCTCGCCGGCGTCCTCGGGACGGGCCGGCCGGACGTACCCCGTGGCCATGGGTGACCAGCCTACGGAGGTGGGACCGGCGCGCGTCGCCGGCCCCACGACCGGCCATGGGGGTCAGGCGACCCGCCGGCCGCGGCTCGCGGTCAGGCCCGAGCGGATCGTGCGCGCGGTCTCCGCGGCGCCCAGCCCGGCGGCGAGCGCGGCGGGGGTCAGCGCGCTCACCACGTCGTACGGGTCGAGGAGCCCGGCCGCCGCCAGCCGGCCCAGGCTGCGGGCGGCGCGGTAGAGCGTGTTGTTGCGCTCGCCGACCGGCGCGAAGCGCACGCGCGTGACCTCGTTGTCGAGCGCGGCCGCCGCGTACCGACCGGGGTGGCGCACCACCGGCGGCGGCGGTGGCGGAGGCGGGATGACCAGGCGCAGCAGCTCGGGCGGGCAGGGCGGCGCCGGGCCGTGGCTGATCCATCGGTAGCGCGTGCCATTGCCGTGCACGGACGGCGGCGCCACCACGTAACCGCCCTCGCCGCGCCAGTCGACGCCGGGCAGCAGGCGGACCCTGTTGGGCGCGCCGCTCGCGGCGAAGTAGAGATGCAGGCCGCCCGACCCGGTCTGCACCAGCGGGGTCTCGTCGAGGTCGCCGATGAGGTCGCGGAGCAGGTGCAGGCCGGCCGGAGTGTCCACATCGCACACGTCGACGGCGACGCCGGTGCGCAGCCCCACGTTTGCCTCCGGCCAGGCGGACCACCAGCGGCGCACCTGGTCGGGGTCGGTGCTCGCCTCGTGCAGGCCGGCGGTGATCAGGCGGGGGTGCCACCGCGGGTGCTTGCCCGGCCGGTCGCAGTGTGGCCGCCGGCACGAGCAGCGGCCGCCGCCCAGGCCGGTGTGCAGGGGGAGGACGGGCACGCCGGTGGACGCATACCACAACGCGCTCTCCAGCGGGTCCACGCGCGCCATTCTATCGAACGTGTGTACTAAGCGTCGACGGTCCGGATACGGAGCGGAGATGTTCGTGTAGACGGCGAGTGTCCAATCTTGGACTCGTGGCCCCAGCACCCTGGTGCGTCGTCGTCCGGGCCTCGACCCGTCCGCGCGGCTCACCGCGCTGGTGCTGGAGGGGAGTGTCGTACCCGTCGGTTAGCGTTCGACCCGATGGCCGTTCCAGAGTCTTTGTCGATCGCGCAGGCCCGCCGCATCGCGCTGGCCGCCCAGGGCTTCGCCGACCCCAGGCCGGCGGGGCCGGTCACCATGCGCCACGTGCGCCGCGTGCTGTCGCGCACCGCCCTGCTCCAGATCGACTCCGTCAACGTGCTTCAGCGCGCCCACTACCTGCCGATGTATAGCCGGCTCGGCCCTTATCCCACGGCCCTGCTCGACCGCGCCGCCTACGGGCGGCCACCCGAGCTTTTCGAGTACTGGGGGCACGAGGCGTCGCTGATCCCGGTGTCGCTGCACCCCGCGCTGCGGTGGCGCATGGCCGGCGCCCACGCGTGGGGCGGCGTGCGGCGCATTGTCGAGGAGGAGCCAAAGCTCGTCGACTGGGTGCGCGACGAGGTGCGGGTCAACGGCCCACTGACCGCCGCCGAGATCGAGCACGAGAGCCCGCGCGAAAAGGGCAACTGGGGGTGGAACTGGTCGTCGGTCAAGCGCGCGCTGGAGTTCCTCTTCTGGGCCGGCGAGGTGGTCGCCGCCCGGCGCAATGGCAGCTTCGCGCGGGTCTACGACCTGCCCGAGCGCGTTCTGCCCGCCGAGGTCCTGGCCGCACCCACGCCGACGCCGGCCGATGCCTACCGCGAGCTTGTGGCGGTGTCCGCCCGCTCGCTCGGGGTGGCCGCCGAGTTCGAGCTGCGCGACTACTTCCGCCTCCCCGTCGCCGGCGCGCGGGCCGCGATCCCCGAGCTCGTCGAGGCCGGCGTGCTGCTCCCGGTCGAGGTGCGCGGCTGGCGCCAGCCGGCCTACCTGCACGCCGACGCCAAGCTGCCCCGGTGGGTGCGGGGTGCCACGCTGGTCAGCCCGTTCGACCCGCTGATCTGGGAGCGGGCCCGCACCGAGCGGCTGTTCGACTTCAGCTACCGGATCGAGATCTACACGCCGGCACACAAGCGCGTCCACGGCTACTACGTGCTGCCGTTCCTTCAGGACGACAGGTTCACCGCCCGTGTCGACCTCAAAGCCGACCGCAAAGCCGGCGTGCTCCGCGTGCCGGCGGCCTGGCTCGAGCCGGGCGCCGACCCCGAGGAGACCGCCGAGGCACTGGCGGCCGAGCTCCAGCGGCTGGCCGGCTGGCTCGGCCTGTCGGAGGTGGCCCGGCCCGAGGGCGGAGACCTCAAGCTGAGGAGCGCCCTCGGTGTACGGTGAGCGGGTGACCAGCGTGGCCGACCCCACCGCCGCCCCGCCGCCTCCGCCCTATTTCGTGCCCCCGCCGCCCGGCCGCTTCACGCGCCTGATGGCCAGGTCACCACGGTGGCTGGCCCCGGTCGCGGTGCTTGGCTGCCTCGCCGCCGCCACCGGCTACGTCACGATCGCCAACCCGACCGAGTCGACCGCCGACGCGCCCCCCACCTGCCTGCTCAAGCTCACGACCGGCCTCGACTGCCCAGGCTGCGGCGGCACCCGCGCGTTCTGGTACATGATCCACGGCGACCTCCCCGCCGCCGCCCGCCACCACGCGCTGTTCATCTTCGCGGTGCCGTTCCTGGTGTATGTGTACGTGGCGTGGGCCGGCAAGCGCGTGTTCGGCAAGACGCTGCCGTCGCTGCGCGTCACGCCGACGATGATCGGCGTCTTCCTCGCGGCGTGGCTCGGCTTCAGCATCCTGCGAAACCTGCCGTGGGCGCCGTTCACCTGGTTCTACGTCTAGACCTTTGGGAGTCGGGGTGTCTCGCTCTTCGTGAGATGGGCTGGAGACATATTTGCCCACGTCCGCGTCACCTGTAGACCGTTTGCTCCCGCGGGCACCGCTCCCGGCCGGCGGCTCGTAACCGAGCCGAAATCCCCGGCCGTCCGCTGCCGGGTCCGCGGTGCAAGCCCGCGGAAGCAGCGGTCTGAACGCCCAATGCCACTCACCCTAAGTCGACCATGGTCTGGTCCGCTGCTCCCGCGGCTCACCCCCGCGTTCGGTCGCCGTCACCCCTTTGCCTCGGCGGATGCGCCGCCTGCGCTTTCGTCGTCCCGAGTAGTCGCCGCCGCCGTGCACGCGGCCCGAGATTCCAGATCTTGGAGAGTCAGGGCGCCTCGACTTTCGCGGTTTGGCCGGCTTGCGGCCCGGCCAAGCAAGGCTCCGCAAGCCCCCGGCGTCTACCGCGCTGCGATGATCGTTAGCCCGATAGGGGCGTGGTCCTCGGCGTGTCACAGCCTTTTCGGGTTAACGATCATGACGTCGCCCACATGCTGAGCCACATACCCAACCAGTGGGAAAGCAGCCGGCGAGCCGCCGATCATGGTGTTTCGCGGCCCGGTCAACCCCCCGATGCCGCAGCCAGCGTGCGAAGCACGGCTCCCACCGCAGCCACCCACCGACCGGTCTCGGCGGGAGCGGCGGCGAGTTACCCCGACGGACGCACGAAATGTGGCTCTACCGTGAAGGCGGAGGTCAGGCCGCGGTGGCGTCGGCGGGGACGCGTTGGATGGCGATGTCGCCGCTGGCGGTGCGGACCTCGACGCTGAGGTCGTGGCCGGACTCGCCGCCGCCGGCGGTCATGTCCAGGTCGTTGGTGGTGTGGCCGGACACCGTGTTGAGGTCGAGCCAGACGCCGGTGCCGCTGCGGACGCCTACCGCTACGTCGCCGCTGGCCGTGCGAACGTTTACCGTGCCGCGCCGCGCGGCGCCGATCGCGACCCGGCCGGAGGCGGTGCGGGCCTTCACGCTGGCGGCGGCCGCGCCGATGTTGACGTTGCCGCTGGCCAGGCGGGCGTCGACCGGGCCGCCCACGTGTCGTGCGGTGACGTCGCCGGAGGCGCCGCCGACCTCGAACTTGCCGTCGATCTGTCCGGCGACCACGTCGCCGCCGGCGATCTTCACCGTGGCGTCGCCGGTGACGTGGTCGATGGTCAGGCCGCCAGACGCGCCGTCGGCGTCAAGTGTGGCGAAGCGGCCGTGGCAGTCGACGCGGGTCGAGGCGAACTTGACGGCCAGCCGGCTGTCCAACGGCACGCGGATGGTGACCGCCAGCGCGCCGGCGCGGCCGGACAGCCAGCCGCTTTCGGGGGCGGCCACGGTCAGCGTGTCGCCGCGCATCTCGACCTTCGTGCGCTCGGCGGCCTCGTGGGAGGCGGGGCGGTCGTCGGCCGGCTGGACGTCGACCAGCGCGGTGTCGCGCTCCTCGGCGGTGATCTCCAGCTCGCCGGCGGCCAGGCGGACGACGGTGTTGACGGGCGTGGGGCTGGGGAACTCGGGCATGGTGACTCCTCTCAGGCCCGGCCGAAACCGGTGATCCGGCGGCCGGTGATGCCACGGGTCGGTGGGGTGGACGGGCCGCCCTGCGCCGCGGCCTGCACGGCGCGGACCAGCCAGGTGTTGACCGAGACGCCCTCCGCGGCCGCGGCGCGCTCGGCCGTGTCCTTGAGGGACTCGGGCAGGCGCAGCGTGATCCGGGCGACGTCGCCGGACGGCTCGGGTGGTGTCACCGACGGTGCTGGCATGACGTCAGTCGGCGTCACCACGAAATCGGCCTGGCCACCGCGTAGGCGCACCTCGACGGTCGCCGCCGGAAGCCGGGCGGTGATCTCGTCTGCCGCGTCGGAGAGCACCTCCAGGAGGCACAGCCGCACCGACGCGTCGAGCGCGCCGGTGAGCAGGTCGGCTGCCCGAGCCACGTCGGGCCCGCCGGGTGCGGCGGTGGCGGCGAGGTCTCGCCGCAGGTTCTCCAGATACGGTGCCAGGTCCATGACGTCACTATGACACCATGATGACGTCATAGCAAGCCGCGGTGCGGATGTTGTCGGTGGGGTGGTCTAGGCTCCCGGGCATGCCGGAAGTAGTCCCGCCCCAGGTCAAACTCATCGCTTGGACCCACTTCGAGGCACCGGACGACGTGCCGTGGTCCACCGACGCCGACGGGGGTCAGGCGCTCGCCGAGTTCGCCGGCCGCGCCTGTTACCAGTCGTGGAAGAAGCCCAACCCGGCCACCGCCACCAACGAGGGATACCTGGCTCACATCCTCGAGGTGGGGCACCTGTCGGTGCTGGAGCACGGGTCGGTCACGTTCTACTTCACCGGGGTGTCCCGCTCGTTCACGCACGAGCTGATCCGGCACCGCCACTTCTCGTACTCGCAGCTGTCCCAGCGCTACGTGCCGGAGCGCGAGGCCGCGATGGTCGAGCCCGAGGTGATCGCCGACGACCCCGAGCTGCACAAGCTCTTCCTAGAGGCGACCGAGGCGAGCCTCCGCGCCTACAACGAGCTGCTGGAGGGCCTGGAGCGCCGGTTCGCCGACGTGGAAAACGGCACGCTCCGCCGCAAGCAGGCGCGGCAGGCGGCCCGCGCGGTCCTGCCCAACGCCACCGAGACCCGCATCGTCGTCACCGGTAACTACCGGGCGTGGCGCCACTTCATCGCGATGCGCGCGACCGAGACGGCCGACGTCGAGATCCGCGAGCTGGCCGTGGAGTGCCTGCGGCAGCTTCAGGGCGCCGCGCCCAACGTTTTCAGCGACTTCACGATCTCCAAGCTGCCCGACGGCACGGAGGTCGCGGCCAGCCCTTATGCGCAGGTGTCGTAACCACTTCGGCCGGTCAGCGCGGGTCCGCTAGGTTGTCAAGCATGACGCACGACCACCGACCCTTCGGGCGGTTGCTCACCGCGATGGTGAGCCCGTTCCGCGCCGACGGCTCACTCGACGTTGAGGGAGCGGCCCGGCTCGCCACCTACCTGGTGGACGACCAGGCCAACGACGCGCTGGTGATCAATGGCACCACCGGCGAGTCGCCCACCACCTCCAACGGGGAGAAAGAGCAGCTCATCCGGGCGGTGTTAGAGGCCGTCGGCGACCGGGCCAAGGTGGTCGCCGGCGTGGGCACCAACGACACGTCGCACACGATCGAGCTCGCGACCGCCGCGGAAAAGGCGGGCGCGCACGGCCTGCTGGTCGTCACGCCGTACTACAACAAGCCGCCACAGGCCGGCCTGATCCGCCACTTCACCGCGGTGGCCGACGCGACCGGCCTGCCGATGCTGGTCTACGACATCCCGCACCGCGCCGGCATCGCGGTCGCCACCGAGACACTGGTCCGCCTCGCCGAGCACCCGCGGATCGTCGGCGTGAAGGACGCCAAGGCCGACCTGATCGCGACGTCGTGGGTGACCAAGCGCACCGAGCTGGCGTTCTACTGCGGCGAAGACGCGCTCACGCTTCCGGCGCTCGCGGTCGGCGCCGTGGGCATGGTCGGCACGTCGACCCACCTCAGCGGCCCCGGCGCCCTGGAGATGATCCAGGCGTACGAGCGGGGTGACATGGCCGCCGCGCTGGCGCTCCACCACCGGCTGCTGCCGATCTTCACGGGCATCTTCCGCAGCCCGGGCACGATCCTCGTCAAGGCGGCCATGGCGGCGAAGGGGCTGCCCGCCGGGCCGGTGCGTTCGCCGCTGGTCGACGCGAGCGAGGCGGAGATAGCCCAGCTTCGCGAAGACTGCGAGGCCGCGGGACTTCCTCTATGACCGGGGCGCACATCGAGCTGGAGCTGCCCCCACCGCTGCCCGAGGGCGGCTTGCGTGTGATCCCGCTGGGTGGCCTCGGCGCAATCGGCCGAAACATGACCGTCTTCGAGTACGACGGAAAGCTGCTCATCGTCGACTGCGGCGTGCTCTTCCCCGACGTGGAGCAGCCCGGCGTCGACCTGATCCTGCCCGACTTCACGCCGATCCTCGACCGGCTCGGCGACGTGCAGGCGATCGTGCTCACCCACGGCCACGAAGACCACATCGGCGCGGTGCCCTACCTGCTCGCCCACAAGCCGGACATCCCGCTGGTCGGATCGCAGTTCACGCTCGCGCTCGTCGAGGCAAAGCTGGCCGAGCGGCGCATCGAGCCGTATACCTTGACGGTCCGCGAGGGGCGGCGGGAGACGCTCGGGCCGTTCGAGTGCGAGTTCTTCGCGGTCAACCACTCGATCCCCGACGCGCTGGCGGTGGCCATCCGCACCCCGGCCGGGCTGGTGCTGCACACCGGCGACTTCAAGATGGACCAGCTGCCGCTCGACGGGCGGATCACCGACCTGGCCGGCTTCGCGCGGCTCGGCGCCGAGGGCGTCGACCTGCTGCTCTCCGACTCGACCAACGCGGAGATCCCCGGCTTCGTCACCCCGGAGCGCGACATCGGGCCGGTGCTCGACTCGATCTTCGCCAAGGCGACCGGCCGGATCATCGTGGCCAGCTTCGCTTCCCACGTCCACCGCGTGCAGCAGGTGCTCGACTCGGCGTACGAGTACGACCGGAAGGTCGCGTTCATCGGCCGCTCGATGGTTCGCAACATGGGCATCGCCCGCGACCTCGGCCTGCTGCGCATCCCCGGTGGCCTGGTGGTCGGCCTGGATGAGGCCACCACGCTGCCGCCGGACCAGATCGTGCTGATGTCGACCGGCTCGCAGGGTGAGCCGATGAGCGCGCTGGGCCGCATGGCCATCGGCGACCACCGGCACATCACGGTCGCGCCCGGCGACACGGTGGTGCTGGCGAGCTCGCTGGTCCCGGGCAACGAGACCTCGGTCTACCGGGTGATCAACCAGCTTTCCCGCGCCGGTGCCAACGTGATCCACAAAGACGTGGCCAAGGTGCACGTCTCCGGCCACTCACCCGCCGGCGAGCTGCTCTACCTGCTCAACGTCGTGCGGCCGAGCAACCTCATGCCGATACACGGGGAGTGGCGGCACCTGCGCGCACACGCCCGCCTCGGCATCGAGTCCGGCGTCGCCGGCGACCGCGTCGTCCTCTGCGAAGACGGCGACGTGGTCGACCTCGTCGACGGGCGGGCGCGGCTGGTCGGCCACGTGAAGAGCCGCTACGTGTACGTCGACGGGCTCGCCGTCGGCGACGTGGGCGAGTCGCTCCTCACCGAGCGGCGGATCCTCGGCGACGGTGGCTTCATCGCCGCGACCGTCGTGGTCGACTCCGTCACCGGCAAGGTGGTGGGCGGCCCGACGGTGTCCGCCAAGGGCTTCTCGGAAGACCCGGGCGCGTTCAACGCGGTGATCCCGTTGATCACCGAGGCGCTCGACCGGGCCGCGCTCGACGGCGTCACGGATCCGCACCAGCTCCAGCAGATCGTGCGCCGCGTGGTCGGCCGCTGGGTCAACGAGGCCTACCGCCGCCGCCCCATGATCGTCCCCACGGTGGTCGAGGTCTAGGACCCCTCGATTTCCCACACGCCCTGTCGCACATAGCGGCATGGCGATCTCGGCGTGCCCCGCTCATACTGGCGGCACTGATCGCTAGCCGTCCCGCAAGTCGTCGCTCGCAAGTCTGTGTCGCCCTGGCGTGTCCCCAGTGACACGTGTAACGTCCTGCATCGTGTCGTGTGGCGGAACAGCTATCTGCCACATGGCAGGTTTGCTCCGCCTCATTGGTTGGATCATGACTTCGCCCGAGCCGCCCGCGGTCGCACGCCGCCGCGTACGCCTCGCGTTGCGCGCGGCACGCGAGGCGAGAGGTTTCACCCAGCAACACGTCGCCGACGAGCTCGACTGGTCACTCAGCAAGGTCAACCGCATCGAAAAGGGCGACGTCACCGTCTCGAAGACGGATCTGCTCGCGTTACTGGAGTTGTTCGGCGTCGATGACGACGATCTGATCGACGAGCTGGTGCGGTCGTCCCGTTCGTCGCGACAGCGCGGATGGTGGGACGAGCCGCGCTACCGGGAGCACCTGACCCCACCGATGCTTCAGCTCCTCCAGTTCGAGACCGAGGCGACGGCGATTCGCATTTTCCAGCCCACGGTCGTCAACGGGCCGTTCCAGACCCGGGCGTACGCACAGGCGGTCCTCGATTTCTGGAAGCCGGAGCTGTCTCCGCTCGTCCGCGAGGCGCGCCTGGAGACCCGGCTGCGGCGCGGAGAGCAGCTGCTCGGGCGCACCGATCCGCCCGACATCTTCTTCATCTTCGACGAGTCGGTGCTGCACCGACCGGTGGGCGGCGTCGAGGTGATGGCCGAGCAGCTGCGCCACCTGCTGGTCATCATGCGCCGGCCCAACGTGCACGTGCGGGTCGTGCCCTTTGCCAAGGGTGCCCTGGTCGCGATGCTCGGTCCGTTTCTCATCTGCGACTTCGGTGACGAGGAAAACGCGGTGCTCTACCGCGAAAGCCTCCTCCTGGACGAGGTCGTCCACGCCGGAGAGGCGCTTATGCGCCACCGCGGATATTTCGAGCATCTCTGGCAAGAGTCGCTCGGCGAGACCGCTTCGGCGAGTTTGATAGCGGCTCGCGCGGATCAGATGATGCCCGAGCCCGACCGATATACCAGCGGCTGATTAAAGCTTCGCTTCCCGGTAATCCTCGCAACGTATAGCGTCGCGAGGATTAACGGGGGCGGGGGGTAAAACACACTGTTTACCTATCCGAGGAGAACCGAATGGAGCAGACCGCCGCGCTTGTCTGGCGCAAGAGCGGGCGATGCGACAGCAACACGTGTGTCGAGGTGGCCGCGGTCGGCCACGACATCGCAATCCGTGACTCGAAGCGTCCGGACGGGCCGACGTTGCTCTTCACCAGGGCTGAGTGGGATGCCTTCGTCGGCGGCGTGCACGACGGCGACTTCCTGTTCGACTGAGCTCTGACCGAGGCGGCATCCGGGGCGCGTGCGCCGACGGTGCCGCCTCTTCCTTTCGGCGGGGCGATTACGTATCGTAAGGATGGCCCTGCATAGAGTGGAGTCGGTGATGGCAGACACCGAACGACTTCAATGGCACAAGAGTGCCCGCTGTGACACAAATGCTTGTGTGGAAGTTGCACATGGCAACGAAGGAGTGGTGGTCCGAGACGGGAAGGATCCGGAAGGGCCACGGCTGATCTTCTCGGCCGGGCAATGGATCTCGTTCCTGGCTTGGCTGCACCGCCGCAGAGAGTGATCAGTTCACTACTCTCTCGGCTTTCTCTGTGAGATCCACCACCGCCGCCCCATTCATCCGCGTCTAGCTCTCCGCCGTACCCCGATTTGCCGGATCAGTGCGGCTATGTGGGAGGTGTTGCGGATGGACCGCAGACGGGCGTTGACCATAGGACTAGTGGTGGCCACAGCGGGAGCCGCGGCCGCGGTGACGATCCCAGCGGTGGCGACCACGAGAGGTCCTGCGCCCGGCGGCCCGGAGCCCGAGCTCCTCTCGGCGCTCCAGCGCGACCTCGGCATCACGCAGGATCAGGCGCGCACGCGGTTGACGAGCGAGCGCGCGGCGACGCGTACCATCGCCGACCTCAAGCGCGGCGCCGCCGACGCCTGGGCCGGTGCCTGGCTGAGCGCGGACGCCACCAGCCTGACCGTCGCGGTGACCGATCCCGCGCTGGCCGAGCGCGTGCGGGCCGCCGGCGCCGAGCCGAAGGTGGTCACGCGAAGCGCCGCCGACCTCGACACGGTCAAGAAGGCGCTCGACCAGAACGCCGACGCCGCGACGCCCAACCTGCCGGGCTGGTACGTCGACGTCGCCACCAACACGGTCGTCGTGCTCGCCAACAAGGGCGGCGAGGCGGCGGCGCGCGAGTTCGTGGTAGACGCGGGCGCGCCGGCGCAGAGCGTGCGCGTGCTGTCCACAGAGGAGGCTCCGACGCCGTTCTTCGACGTGCGCGGCGCCGACCCGTTCTTCATCAACGGCGCGGCCCGCTGCTCCATCGGCTTCTCGGTGGTGGGCGGCTTCGTGACCGCCGGCCACTGTGGACAGACCGGAGACCCGACCACGGGCTTCAACCAGGAGGCGCAGGGCACGTTCTCGGCGTCGTCGTTCCCCGGCGACGACTGGGGCGTGGTCGAGGTCAACGGTGACTGGACGCCGCGTCCGGTCGTCAACGACTTCAACGGCGGCGAGGTCACCGTGGCGGGCGCGGAGGAGGCGCCGGTCGGCGCGTCGATCTGCCGCTCCGGCTCCACGACCGGCACGTTCTGCGGCGTGGTGCAGGCCAAGAACGCCACGGTCAACTACCCCGAGGGCACGGTGACCGGCCTGACCCGCACCAACGTGTGCGCCGAGCCGGGCGACTCGGGCGGCTCCTGGATGTCCGGCGACCAGGCGCAGGGCGTCACATCCGGTGGTTCGGGCGACTGCACGTCGGGTGGCGTCACGTTCTTCCAGCCGCTGACCGAGATCCTCCAGGTCAACCAGCTGACGCTGGTCACCTCGAACGGTGAGGTGGCCCCGCCGCCCTCCACCGGCAACCCGCCGGCCACGGAGGAGCCCGCGCCGGAGCCGCCCGCGACCAACGCGTGCGCGGACGAGGAGGTCACGGTGGCCGGCGCGCTGAGCCGCGGCGGCGCCCGCCAGACCCAGCCGAACGGCCGCTTCTTCCGTACCGCCGGCGGCGCGCAGACCGCCTGCCTCGACGGGCCGGAGGGCGCCGACTTCGACCTCTCCCTACAGCGCTTCAACGGCCAGGCGTGGCAGACCGTGGCCCGGGCCACCGGCTCCGGGTCGGACGAGACGCTGACCTTCAACGGAAACGCCGGCGTGTACCGCTACCGGGTGCAGTCCAGGACCGGATCGGGTGACTACACGTTGGGGTTCTCCACACCGTGAGCCAGCGCGCCGCCCTCGATCCAGGGGGCGGCGCGGCCAGAATCTCAGCAAGGCGCCGCGGGCACATCCGGCCCCTGCCAGCCGGGTCCGTGGCGCGCCGCGAGCGGACGCGCCTCCTCGCCCGCCGCGGCGGGAGGAAGAGCCCGCACATCGCCACTCGGGCCGGCGGTGAGCGGGCGGGCCGGATGCCGGCGCCCCTATCTGGGCGCCGGCATCCCGCTTCAGGGGCGGCCCCTTGGTATTGATCAGGGAGTTGGTGACGCGACACATCGGCCGACACGCCCACCAACTCCCTGATCAACACCCCGAGCCTAGGTATGCGACACCAGGCCATCTACCAGGCGCCGGCATACGCTGGCCGGGTGGGGTACCGCGCGCTCACCAGCATCATCCTCGGGCTGCACTTCGCCTTCGTGGCCTACGCGGTCGCGGGCGGGTTTCTGGCCTGGCGCTGGCCGCGCGCGATCTGGCCGCACCTGGCCGCCGGCCTGTGGGGGTTCGTGGTGATCGGGGCGCAGCTGACCTGCCCGCTCACCTACGCGGAGGACTGGTCGCGGCGGCAGGCCGGCGAGGCCGGGCTGACCAAGGGCTTCATCGACCGGTACATCGAGGGCGTCGTCTACCCCGAGCGGCTCGCCACCCTGATGCAGGTGCTCGCCGCGATCGCCGTCGTCGTCTCGTGGGTGGGGTTCGTAGCAAAGCAACGGCGCCGCCCTCAGCGGGACGGCGAGCGCCGCACCCAATGGGACGGCGAGCGGCGCCGCCCCCAGCGGGACGGCGCCGCGACAGTGCCCGTTACGGCAGGGCGGCCACCTCGTCGGCGAACTGGGCGCTCGTGACGATCGCGGCGTGCAGCAGCACGCCCAGCTGGGGCGCGGCCACGCCGTGCTCCAGGTCGGTCGTGACGTCGCCGGCCAGGATGAGGTCGCCCTGGCCGGTGTCGTGCACGTAGGCCTTCGGCAGCAGTTTGTCGTGGTTCCAGGCGTTGCAGAACGCGTACGCGTCCATCAGCCGGTCGGCGGGGAGGCGGCGCTGGGCGACCACGCGCACGTGCAGGATCTCGCCCTGCTCGCCCATACAGTCGAAGGTCAGCATTCCCTTGCCCCACTGGCCGCCGACCGTGCCGTCTTCGTCGACGTAGTAGCGGTCGCCGCGGTCGTCGAGCGCCGCGGTGATGGCCTGCACGGTCAACGGGGCCACGACCTCGTCGCGGCCCTCCGGGGGTAGGCCTGGCTCGTTCATGTAGGACGGGGTGGGTTGGTCCGGTGGCAGTTCAAGGCTCTCCAGCAGTGGCTCGGCTGACATCCACTGTGCCATGCGGCGGGACTGGTGGTCGGTGCCGTTTCGCGCGTCGAACTGCCCGGCGATCTCCCGGGCCTGTGCGGCCAGGGTGGCGCCGAGCTCTTCCAGCGTGAGGTCGGCCTCGGGGCGGCTCTCGAACGACGGCCGGTGCACGATCCGGCCGGTCGGCGCGGCCAGCCGGCACACGAGCGCGCCCACGGCGGCGAACTCCATGGCGGAGGCGTCGTCGTACGGGCGGTCGAGCCAGCTCAGGTGCTCGGCGAGGATGTCGACGGCGCGGTCGGTGTTACCGGTCAGCACGCAGAAACGCATGTGCTCGGGCAGGAACGAGAACGCGTCCCGCTCGTGGCGGTGGCGGCGGTAGGCCCGCACGTGCGCCTTCGCGGCCTCCTCGTAGCGGCCCAGCTTCAGGTACGGCATGAGCACCGCGACGAGTGCCTTCTCCGGCTGCTCGGCGCAGCCCAGCACGCCGCTGAGCACCGGCTCGACCGTCTTGAGCGCGTCGTCCCACTCGCCCCAGCCGGCGAGCAGCTCGGCCTGGCGGGAGGGGTCGCAGCCGGCGCAGTCGCTGTTTTCGTCGCGTTCGGCGGTGCGCCACAGGTCGAACCACTTGCGCGCGCCCGGCTCGTCGCCGACGTGGTCGGCGATCTTGCAGCGGAGGTTGTAGATGGTCTGCATGCTGTGCCCGCCGGCCCGGAAGCGCCGCTCCATGTCGTCGAGCGCGGCCTGCGTCTGCGCCAGCCCCACGCGCGGAGTACTGCGCAGCGTGGCCACCGCCCACTTGTGGTACCAGCGCAGCTGCTCGCCGTCCCACTCCTCGAACATCGAGGGGTCGCGGTCGTACGCCGCGAGGCACCACCCGAACGCGGGAAGCATGCGCCACCGCTCGGTGTGGTTGTTGTACGCGTCGATCAGGTCGATCCGGGCGTCGTAGCCGAGCCGCACGTCACCGGCGGCGTCGGCGTGGGCGGCGATCCGCTCCAGCTCGGCGATCTTGCCGTCGCCGTCGGGCATGTCGCGGGCCTCTTCGAGGGCCTCTTGCAGCTCGTGCGTGGTGCTCATGATTTCTCCGAGGAGTCAGAGGACGGGAGGTCCGTGAAGGCGCGGTCCAGCAAAGCGAGGAACGAACGGTTGAGGGCCGCCTGGTCCACCGCCCGCAGGGGGTGGTGGCCGGCGAGCAGCGCCTGGCCGTAGAGGGCCTCGACGGCGTGGCGCAGCGCGGGCCCCGGAGGGTACGACGTGATCTTGCGGATGAGCGGGTGGCGCCAGTTGAAGACGAGCTCCGGCCGGTGTTCCACGGCCACGTCGTCGAACGCCGAAAGTACGTCCGACCACAGGTCGTCGACCGCCTCGATGCTGCGCCGGACGGTGTCCTGGGTGCGCGCCTTTTGGCTCATCACGTACAGGGCGGGCATCGTGACCGGGTCGAACTGGCGGATCAGCGGCACGCAGTCGAGCTCGCGCAGCACCGCCCGCGCGGTCTCCAGGAATGGCGCCACCTGCGCCTCCTGGGCCGGCGGCAGCGGATCGAGCCGCGCGGCGAGCTCGCCCGGGTCGAGGCGGCGCACCCGTGCCTCGGAGTCCACCCTGGACAGTCGCTCCAGGATCTCGGTGTCGTACGCGTAGCCCGCGTTGACCACCGGCGTGCCGGCGGCGCTGGCGATCGCGGCGAGCGAACGGAACTCGTCGACGGTCTCCACGTAGCGGATCATCGACAGCCCGCGGCGGAACACCCGCAGCGGCATCGTGCCCCGGCTCGTCTCGAACGGCAACCACGCGTCGACGAGCTTGAGCATCTCGTCGTCGCGCACGGCGAGCGCCTTGACACCCAGGTGGTGCACGCGCAGGAAGGCGGCCAGCCGGTCGGGGTCGTTGACCGACAGGTCGAGCAGCCAGGTGCGGATCTGCTCGCCGAGGCCGGCGCGGACGGCGGAGAGCAGGTCGTCCTCGTACAGCGCTTCGCGGCTGGCGGTCGGCCGCAGCATGCTCGTGTCGACCACGCAGCGCACGAAGAACGCCCACTCCGGCACGAGCTTGGAGGCGTCTTCGCTGAGCAGCATGCGCTTGAGGTACACGCGGTGGCCGCCCTGCCCGACCTGGGCCGGCGACGCGAGCACGAAGCCGACGCCGCGCAGCCCCGCCTCGGGCACGCCCAGGTCGATGACCTCCATCGGGCGGCTGCCGAGCAGCTTGGCGCCGTAGTCGAGGAGCGCCGCGCGGCGTACCTCCGGATCGTCGTAGGCGACCTCCCACGGAGCCTGCGGCTCGGTGATCCGCTCGCCCCCGACGGTGACCTCGACGTCCAGGAGGTGGGCGTACGACGAGGCGAGCTCGCGCACGGTGGCCGGGGTGAGCCAGTGCTCGGCGCCGGCCCGCGGGCGGAGGGTGACCGTCGTGCCGACCTCCGCGGCCTCGGCCGCGCCGGTGGTGTAGCGGCCGTCCGCGTAACCGGTCCAGCTCACCGCCCCGCCGCCCTTGGCCGAACGGGAGACCACCTCGATCGCGTCCGCGACCATGAAGCAGGACAGCAGCCCGATGCCGAACTGGCCGAGGTAGTCCTGCCGGGCGAAGCCCAGGTCGTCGCGCTTGGAGGTGCGCCCGACGCTGGCCAGGAACGTGTGTACCTCCGCCTCGGTGAGGCCGATGCCGTTGTCGGTCACGCGCAGCGCCCCGCCGGGGAGCGGCTCGATGACCACGCGGCCGGCGGGGGCGTCCGGGTCCGCGGCGCGACGCGCGGTGATCGCGTCGGTGCCGTTTTGCAACAGCTCGCGGACGAAGACCCGAGGACTCGCGTACAGGTGGTGGCTGAGCAGGTCGACCACGCCGCGCAGGTCGACCTGGAAACGGTGCTCCGTACTCGTCACGACTTGAGCTCCGCCGCCGCCTCGGCCAGCTGGCAGCCGGTCGAGATGCCGCAGCCGATGAGCTGGTCGAGCTGGGCGTGCGAGACACCGCGCTCGAGATCGGTGGTGACCTCGCCGAAGACGCGGGCCGTGCCGTCGTCGTTGACGTGCACGAACGCCTTCGGCCACAGGCGGTCGTGGTTCCACTCGTTGCAGAACGCGTACAGCCGCGGCACGTCGTCGACGGTGAACTCGGCCGCCGCCAGGGTGCGCACCTGGAGCATTTCGCCCGAGGAGCCGCGGCGGAAGAACCAGATGAGGTTGTCGTCCCACATCCCGCCGATGTCGCCGTCGTCGTCAGTGCCGAAGTTGTAGCCGTGGGCGGTCAGCACCTGCGCGATCAGGTCGTTGGTGAGCGGCGCGAGGGTCTGGACTTCGCCTTCGGATGGCATGCGAGAAATGTCCCTTCGGATGTGGCTGCGGTCTTTCCTAGCACCGCTCGATGAACGGCGGCCAGGGGTCCCCGGGGCACGATACGACGGCGGTGCCAGCGCCGGATCAAAGGGTCTTCGCCTCAAAATGACACGCCGCCGGTGGGCGCGCTTCCGTCGTACCTTGCGGCTACCGTGTGATCCTAGGGCCTATGGCTGGCCGCACCACCCAGGCGAGTCGGCGGCGCGGTGCGTCCACCGCGCGCGCCGCGAGCGGTCGCGCCCGCCAATCCACCCGCGCCCGTCGTCGCACCTCCAGCACCAATGTGCCCGTCCTGTTGGGACGCGGCGTCCGCGCGGTCTGGATGGGCGTCGCGCACAGCGTGGGGTGGGCGGTCCGGGGCGTCGGTCGCCAGGCCGCCACCGCCCGTGACCTCGACCCCGAGCACCGCCGCGACGGCGGCGGCCTCCTGCTCTTGGGCCTGGCCATCCTCACCGGCGTCGCGGTCTGGTTCTCCGGCGCCGGCCCGGTCGGCGAGCGGGTGGCCGACACCGTGCGGCTCTTCCTCGGCGCGATCGCCGCCGCGCTGCCGCTGCTGCTGCTCGTCGCGGCGATCCGCCTGATGCGCGAGCCGAGCGACCCCGAGCACCGCGGGCGGGGCGTGGTCGGCTGGTCCGCGCTGATCCTCTCCGCGGCCGGCCTGCTCCACCTCGCCCAGGACCCGATCGACAACGCCCAGCGCGACTACGCGGGTGGGCTGATCGGCACCGGCGTCGGCGGGCTGCTCGAGCGGGCGGTGACCGAGTGGGTGGCGTTCCCGCTGCTCGTGCTGCTGATGCTCTTCGGCCTGCTGGTCATCACGGCGACACCGATCAACAAGGTCCCGGAGCGGCTGGGCCTGCTGGTCGGCTCGTTGCTGGGCCGGCCGCTCCCTGACGACGAGGAGCCCACGGAGGAAGAGGAGGAAGAAGAGCCTCCGGTCCGGCGCCGCTCGCCGTCACGCCGGCGCCAGGCGAGCCTCAACGAGGAGCCGGACGAGGAGGAGATCGTCCACGACACGGTCCTCCTGCCCCGCAAGCCGCCCGCCTCCGTGCCCGCCGCCCGCAAGGTCGCCGAGCCGCCGGAGCACTCGCCGCCGCCCACCCGCGCCGAGCAGCTCGCCATCACCGGCATGGCCGGCGACTACAAGCTGCCCCCGCCCAACCTGCTCAAGCAGGGCGCCGCCGCGAAGAGCCGCAGCAAGGCCAACGACGAGGTCATCGCCGCGCTCCAGGGTGTGTTCGAGCAGTTCGACGTCGACGCGGCGGTCACCGGCTTCACCCGCGGGCCTACCGTCACGCGCTACGAGGTGGAGCTGGGCCACGGTGTCAAGGTCGAGCGGATCACCCAGCTCTCCCGCAACATCGCGTACGCCGTGAAGTCGCCCGACGTGCGCATCCTCAGCCCGATCCCGGGCAAGAGCGCGGTCGGCGTGGAGATCCCCAACTCCGACCGCGAAGACGTGGCGCTCGGCGACGTGCTCCGCTCGCGGGCCGCCACCGGCGACCACCACCCGATGCTCGTCGCGCTCGGCAAGGACATCGAGGGCGGCTACGTCGTGGCCAACCTCGCGAAGATGCCACACATCCTCATCGCCGGCGCCACCGGCGCGGGCAAGTCGTCCTGCCTCAACTCGCTGCTCGTCTCGATCCTGAGCCGGGCCACCCCCGACGAGGTGCGGCTCGTCCTGATCGACCCGAAGCGGGTGGAGATGACCTCGTACGAGGGCATCCCGCACCTCGTCACCCCGATCATCACCAACCCGAAGAAGGCCGCCGACTCGCTCGACTGGGTCGTCCGCGAGATGGACATGCGGTACGACGACCTGGCCGCCGCCGGCGTACGCCACATCGACGACTACAACCGCAAGGTACGCAGCGGGCAGGTCAAGCCGCCGCCCGGCAGCGAGCGCGAGATCCGCCCGTACCCCTACCTGCTGGTGATCGTCGACGAGCTGGCCGACCTCATGATGGTCGCCCCGCGCGACGTCGAAGACTCGGTCGTCCGCATCACCCAGCTCGCCCGCGCCGCCGGCATCCACCTGGTGCTGGCCACCCAGCGCCCCTCGGTCGACGTCGTCACCGGCCTCATCAAGGCCAACGTGCCGTCGCGGCTCGCGTTCGCCACGTCGTCACTCGCCGACTCGCGCGTCATTCTCGACCAGCCCGGCGCCGAAAAGCTGATCGGTCGCGGCGACGGCCTCTTCCTGCCGATGGGCGCGTCCAAGCCGATCCGCATCCAGGGCGCCTGGGTCAGCGAGACCGAGATCAACGACGTGGTCAAGCACTGCAAGGACCAGCGCGAGCCGGAGTTCCGGCCAGACGTGCTTACCCCGGTGCAAGACCCGAAGAAGAAGATCGACGAGGACATCGGCGACGACCTCGACCTGTTGGTGCAGGCGATCGAGCTGGTCGTCACGTCCCAGTTCGGCTCCACGTCGATGCTCCAGCGCAAGCTGCGGGTCGGCTTCGCCAAGGCCGGCCGCCTCATGGACCTGATGGAGACCCGCGGCATCGTCGGCCCGTCCGAGGGCTCCAAGGCCCGCGACGTGCTGGTCAAGCCCGACGAGCTCGAGGAAGCGCTGGTCCAGCTCCGCCCGGAGTGACCGGAGCCAAAGACATTTCGAGCTACCGCGACCTCCGTCGTGGTCCAGACCGTTGCTCCCGCGGCCTCACCCGTCCGCCGCTGGTCCCGCTCACCCCTCCCGCCCCTGCCTCAAGAGGGCAGCCCTGTCACTGTCTGGGCGGGTGTACGGGACCCCTGCTGGGAATTCACGCCCAAGAGGGCTGCCCTCTTGGGGCAAGGGTGAAGGGCTTGGGGCGCGGAGCTGGCAGTGGAGGTCGGGGATCTCGGCGAGCCCTGGCGAGCCGCCGACCGGAGCGGTGCCCGCGGGAGCATACGGTCCGTAACTGGCGCGGACAGGGGTAAATAGGCATCACGACGGGCGGACCTGGGCTGGCGAGGGCTCTATTGTCAACGTGTGGAGGATTTAGAGGCGCTCGCGCTGTTGACGGATCCGGTGCGGCGGTCGGCGTACCAGGTCGTCGTCGATGCCGGCGGCGTGGCCGTGGGGCGGGACGAGGTGGCGGGGGCGCTCGGGGTGGGGCGGACGCTCGCGGCGTTCCATCTGGACAAGCTCGTGGAGGCGGGGCTGCTGGAGGTGTCGTTCGCGCGGCGGACGGGGCGCTCCGGGCCGGGTGCCGGGCGGCCGGCGAAGCTCTACCAGCGGGCGGCCGGCGAGCACGTGGTCAGTGTGCCGCCGCGTTCCTACCTGTCGGCGGCCGAGCTGCTCGCCGAGGCGGTCGAGCGGTCCGGCGCTGACGCCGCCGCCTACGAGGTCGCTCGCGTGGAAGGCCAGAAGGTGGGTGCGGGCGCCGACCCCGTCGAGGTGCTCGCCGCCCGGGGCTACGAGCCGGAGGTCGACGGGTACACGGTGCGCCTGCGCAACTGCCCCTTCCACCAGGTCGCGCAGCGGTTTCCGCCGCTTGTCTGCGGCATGAACCTGGCCCTTGTCGAGGGGTTGCTGGAGGGGGCCGGCGACGGCGAATGGCGGGCGCGGCTGGATCCGCGTCCCGGCTACTGCTGCGTGGTCCTTTCTAAAACCAACGCTGATGATTTATAGTACGGCCATGACCGACTACCACCTCGCCCAGCTCAACGTCGCCTACCCGCGCGCGCCGCTCGACGACCCCTCGATGGCCGGCTTCGTCGGCGAGCTCGAACTCATCAACGCGCGCGCCGACGCCGCGCCCGGCTTCGTCTGGCGGCTCATCGGTGAGGGCTCCGACGACGCGACGATGCTGCGCCCGTTCGGGCCGGACCTGATGGTGAACATGTCGGTCTGGGAGTCGGTCGAGGCGCTGCGCGAGTTCACCTACCGCGACGGCACCCACCTGGAGCAGCTGCGCCGGCGGCGGGAGTGGTTTTCCCGCGAAGGACTCGGCTCCCACCTCGTGCTCTGGTGGATCCCCGCCGGCACGATCCCCACCGTGGAAGAGGCGTGGGAGCGGCTGGCGCTGCTCGACAAGGCGGGCCCCGGGCCCGAGGCGTTCACCCTGCGTGAGCCGCATCCCGCGCCGGCGGCGGCGCCACTCCCAGCAGGTCAGCGGCCGCCTCGGGGGTGAGCGGGGCGGAGAGCAGGTTGCCCTGGCCCAGCGCGCAGCCGAGGTCGACCAGGGCCGCGCGCTGCTCCTCGGTCTCCACGCCCTCGGCGATCACGCCGAGCCGCAGCGAGTCGGCGATCGCGAGCACCGCCCGCACGATGCCCCGGTCGGTGTCGCTCGCCGCCACGCCGCCGACGAACGAGCGGTCGACCTTGAGCAGGTCGATCGGAAACCACTTGAGGTAGTTGAGGCTGGAGTACGAGGTGCCGAAGTCGTCGAGCGCGAAGTGCAGCCCGGCGGAGCGGAGCACCGAGGCGCTCTCGGTGACGTCTTCGCGCAGGTAGCTGTGCTCGGTGACCTCCAGGCACACGTCGCCCGGGTCCACTCCGGACCGTCGCACGATGTCGAGCAGCTCGTGGGCGAGGTGGGGCTGCTGGAGCTGTACCGGCGAGAGGTTGACGTTGACCCGCATCCGCTCCCCGGCGCGCCCGTTCCACCGGGCCAGCTCGCGGCACGACTCCTCGAGCACCCAGTGTCCGATGGGGACGATCGCGCCGGTCTCCTCGGCGAGCGGGATGAACACGTCGGGCGGCACCGCGCCCCGCTGCGGGTGGGTCCACCGCAGCAGCGCCTCGAACGCGACCACCCGCCGGCTGCCCAGCTCGCAGATCGGCTGGTAGTGCACCGCGAACTGGTCGCCTTCGAGCGCGCCGAGCAGGTCGGAGCGGAGCCCGAGCCGGTCGAGCGAGCGGCTCGACGCGGCGTCGTCGAAGACCTCGATCAGGCCGAGGCCGCGGTCCTTCGCCGCGTACATGGCGGCGTCGGCGTCGCGCAGCATCGCGCTCGCGGTGGTGCGGCGGCGTACGCCGAGCACCCCGCCCACGCTCGCCGAGATGCGCACCGGCTCGTCGTGCAGCCGGAACGTGTCGTCGAGCGCGCGGGCCACCCGCCGGCCGACCTGTGCGACGTCGGCGAGGTCGCCCACGCCGTCGAGCACCACCACGAACTCGTCGCCGCCGAAGCGCCCGAGCAGGTCGCCGGGGCGCAGGCTGTGGCGCAGGCGGGCGGCCACCTGCTTGAGCAGGTCGTCGCCGGCCTCGTGGCCGAGCCGGTCGTTGACCGCCTTGAACCTGTCGAGGTCGCAGAAGAGCAGCCCGACATGGCCGGCCCCCTCGCCGTCGGCGAGTGCCTCGGCGAGCCGCTGCGCGACGAGCGTGCGGTTGGCCAGGCCGGTGAGCGGGTCGTGGGTGGCGCGCAGCCGCAGCTCGGCTTCGAGCCGCTTGCGGTCGTCGATCACGCGCGAGGAGAGCACCACGGTGCCGCCGGCCGAGGGGGCGGGGCGCAGCGCGCTCTCCACCCAGGTCCAGTGGCCGGAGCCGGTGCGCAGCCGGTACTCCACCTTGTCGCCCGAGGCGGCCCCGCGCAGCGCGCCCTCCAGCCGCGCGCGGTCGTCGGGGTGGACGAAGTCGGTGACCCGCCGCCCCACCAGCCGGTCCGGCTCGCGGGCCAGCTCGCGCCCGTGCGAGGGGGAGGCGTACGCGAAGCGCCCGTCCGCGCCGACCATCGCCACGAGGTCGCTGATCGAGTCGGTGATCAGGCGCAGCGACGACTCGCTCTGGCCGAGCGCGCGGTACAGCTCGGCGTTGGTGATCGCCGCCGCCACGTAGTTGGCGAACACGGCGAGGATCTCGACCGCGTCGCCGGTCAGCGGGCGGGGGAGCGAGCGGGCCGCGTACAGCAGGGCGCACGGCTCGCCGTCACGCATCACCGGCACGCCGACCAGCCGGCGATGCCCCTGCACCAGCACGTACGGCTCGCCCTGCCAGGCCGCCTCCCAGCCGGGCAGCTGGTCGGCCGGATCGAGGGTGTCGTCGTGTCCACTGTGGGCACGGCGGACCGCGCGGCCGTCGCGGACGGTGACCGCCCACGCGTCGTCGGCGCCGGTCAGCTCGCGCAGCAGCGCGGCCACCTCGTCGAGCAGCGGGACCAGGTCGAGGTGGCGGGCCAGCCGGTGGCCGGACTGGGCGAGGCGGGCCATCACCGCGCTCTGCTCGCGCTCGTGCAGCGCCATCCGCAGGCGGTGTGTCACCGACGCGAGCACCTGGAGGTCGAGCTGGGTGAACTCCTCACCGGCGCCGCGACACAGCACCAGCACGTCGCCCGGGTCGGCGCCGGAGCCCGCTTCTCCCGCGCTCCCCGGCCCGGATCTCGCCCGCTCCGGGTCGAGCGGGATCCACACCGCGAACCGGGCGCCGAGCGCGGCGAGCGGGGCGGGCATCGCCGACACGCCCCGCCCGCCCAACGTGGCGAGGCCGGCGCTGGCGAGCGGGCCGGCCGACTCCGCGGGCAGGGACCAGCCGGTGGTGTGCCCCGGGTCGTCCTCGGGCAGGCCGCAGGAGTGGCGCACGACCATGCGCGGCGGCGCCACGTGGGCCAGCATCGTCACGTCCGCGGAGAACACGTCGGAGAGGACCAGCAGCATCCGGTCGGTCAGCTCGCCCGGCGAGGAAGGCTGGCCGACGGCCGCCAGCAGCCGGATCAGCCGCGTGGTGTCGCGGTAGGCCTGGCGTACCGCGCTCGCGGCCTCGTCGAGCTGCCGCCGGAGCGTGGCGACGTGCTCCGCGGTCATAGGGCTATCGCCGCGACTGTCGCGTTGTGGTAGCCGGCCACGCTCGTCGTGCGGGCGAACTCGCCGTAGGTGAAGAAGCCGAACGTGGGCACGCCGGCCGCCGCGGCGTGCAGCCGGCCGGGCTCCTCGGCGCCGCGGTCGCGCAGGATGTCGAGGCGGGCCACGCAGCTGAAGACCAGCAGCACGCCCGGCTCCCGCCCGGCGACCGCGTCTTTCGCGATGCCGTCGGCCACGCTGAGCAGGTCGTCGGGCTCGCCGGCCACGATCTGCACCGCCGAGTACGGCGGGAGGGGCGCGAACGTGTTGAGCCGGCCCTCGTCGTCGAGGTACGCACCGCGGATCAGCTGCGTGCCGTCCGGCTCGATCAGGCCCAACGCGTGCGAGCGGGGCCAGCCGTCCACCGGCGCGTAGCGCAGGGACTGCTCCACGGCCCGGCCGGGGAAGTGCTCCCGGAAGACATCGAGCGCCGGCCGGCCGCCGATCTCGTGCACGACCGTGCCGTCGACGCGGGTGACGAGCATCGGCAGGCTCACCGGCCGCCAGCCGTGCGCCACCACGACATCGAGCCGGTGGGGCGAGTCGATCCAGACCGCCGCCGCGGCGTCGGCCAACACCTCGCCGTCGTGGAAGACGAACGTCTCCGCCAGCCTGCGGTCGTCGCCGGCCGCGCCGCCGGCCACCGGCACCGAGGCACCGGCCACCCGGTGAACGCCGCTGAGCAGCGTCTGGTGGTGGCCGGCGAGGCCGTCGGCGAGGAGCAGGATCGCCGCGTGCGCCAGCCGCTCGGGCCCGGCGGCGTCGCGTGCGGCCCGCGCGATCTCCCGACCCGCGGTGAACGCGTCGGCGCGCAGGCCCTTGGCCGAGGCCACGCCGAACCGGTAGGGCCCCGGGCCGAGCACCAGCACGACCACGCCTTCGCCGGGCGGGGTCAGCGTGCCGTCGTGGAACTGCCCGCTCGAGGTGGCGCCCACCAGCGGCGTGGTGCCGGTGACATCCCGCACGCCGGCGAGCAGGTCGGTGAGGCTGTGGCGCACCGACGAGTACACGACGACGAGGGTGGGTGGCGGGCCGCCCAACCGGCCCACGGCGGCCGAAGCGGCGGCGCGGCCGGCCCCCCGGGAGTCAGTCAGGTCGCTGGCGCCGACACCGGTGAGCTGGCGCGAAGCCGCGCTCCCTTGGTCACGCTGGGTAAACACGACGTATCTTCGCACACTTCGGGTCCCTGGTGGGTACCCGTGCGTGATCACTTATGCACGTTCGATGATCACCAGCGGGATGTCGCGTTCGGTGCGCGTCTGGTACACGTCGTAGTCCGGCCAGATATCAGTCATGATCTCCCAAAGGCGCGCTTTCTCCTCGGCTGTCGCGGCACGCGCCCGCGCCGGAAAGCGCTCCTCGAAGACCTGCACGAGCACCTCGGGGTCCGCCGACAGGTTGTGAAACCAGATCGGATGGTCGGCCCGCCCGCCGGCCGAGGCGACCACCAGGTATCGGTCGCCGTCGCGCCCGTAGATCAGCCCGGTGCGCCGCGCCCGCCCGAGTCGGTGGTCACGCGTGGTGAGCAGCAGCGTCGGCGCGCCGTTCCAGATGTGGCCGTCTTGCCCGCCGGTCCGCAGATAGCGACTGAGGTGCTCCTCCTGCCACGTGCCAGCCGGTGGGTCGAGCGGATGATCTAGATCGATAGTCGTCACTCGGTAGATGCTAGATGTTCCCGGGCCGCGTCAGCGGCGGGCCGCCGCTCCCGCCGGAGACCGCGGCGGCCGGCGGCTCGCGGGGCGAGCCGAGATCCCCGGCCTCCGCTGCCACGTCCGCGGGGCAAGACCCAACCGCGTGACCAACAGCGGACGGGTGAGGCCGCGGGAGCAGCGGTCCGGACCACCGCGGACGTCGCGGTAGCTCAAAATCTTTCGAAGTTAGGACGTCAGGTAGCGGTCGACCATCTCATTCCGGAAGACGCCGCGCGGGTCGTGGCTCCGGGCCAGGGCGGCGGCGTCGCGCAACCTCGGGTACCGGTCGGCGACGACCTCGGGCGCCATCGCGAAGACCTTGCCCCAGTGCGGGCGCGCGCCGAGCGGGGCCAGCCGCTCCTCGATCGCGGCGACCACCGGCGCGACCGCCTCCGCGTCCTTGACCCAGGTGAAGTGGAAGGCGACGCTGTCCCGCCCGTACGAAGGGCTGAGCCAGAGCCGGTCCGCCGCGATGGTGCGGATCTCGGAGATCTGGAGCACCGGGGCGATCCGGTCGCGCACGGCGTCCAGCGCGGCCAGCCCGGCCTCCGCGTCCTCGCGCGCCACGAAGTACTCGGTTTGCAGCTCCTCCCCGCTGCTCGGTGTGAACTCCAGCCGGAAGTGCGGCAGCCGCGCGTGCCACGGACCGGGCACGCCGAGCTGCTCGGTGCAGTTTTCGGCCGGCATGCCGGGGACCGGGTGGCGTGGGCCGTCCGCCCGCACCGCGCCCAGCCACTCGGCCGGCGGCGGGAGCGGCTCGTCGACGCGGCGCTTGACCCATATGTTGCGCACGGTGGGGCTGGCCCAGTCGGTGAACGCGCTGACGCTGTACGCCGCCGACATCACCTCGGTGAAATTCTCGCGCAGCGCGGCGAAGGGCATGCCGTCGTAGACGTACTGCTCGACGTCGAACGTGGGCTGGAGGTCGAGCGTGACGCGGGTGGCGACGCCGAACGCGCCGAGCCCGACAACCGCCGCGTCGAAGAGGTCGTCGCCTCTTTTCCGGAGAGCGATCTCACCGCCCGCCGTAACCAGCTCGATCTCCGACACGGCCGTGGCGAGCCCGCCGTTGCGTACGCCCGAGCCGTGCGTGCCGGTCGCGCACGCCCCGGCCACCGACAGGTGCGGCAGCGAGCCCAGGTTGTGCAGCGCGTACCCCTTCTCGTGCAGGTACGGCGCCAGCTCGCCGTAGCGCAGCCCGGCCGAGACGGTGACCGTGCCGGCGGCCGTGTCGACGTCCATCACAGGCGGCAGCCCGGCGACGGTGACGAGGTCGCCGGGGGAGTCGGCGACACGGCTGAACGAGTGGCCGGTGCCGAGCGCGTGGATCCGATCCGCGCCGGCGACGAGCGACTGAAGCTCCGCGACGGTCGAGGGGCGGTGCAGGCGCGCCGCGGTGAAGGTGACATTGCCGGCCCAGTTGCTGATTCGCTCTTTCACGTCCTGATGGTCTCGTACTTCCAGTACGGACGCCTCAGGTGCTTCCGCTGCGCGGACCGGTACCCTCGGGTGGTGTCTCCCTCCTCCGCCGAAACCCGTCGCGTAGCCCTGCTGACGTTGGGCTGTGCCCGTAACGAGGTCGACTCGGAGGAGCTGGCCGGCCGCCTGCACGCCGACGGGTGGGAGGTCACCACCGACGGCGAGCGCGCCGACGTGGTGCTGGTCAATACGTGCGGCTTCGTCGACAAGGCCAAGCAAGACTCGATCCAGACGCTGATGGCCGCCGCCGACACCGGTGCCAAGGTGGTCGCCGCCGGGTGCATGGCCGAGCGCTACGGGCGTGAGCTCGCCGACAGCCTGCCCGAGGCACACGCGGTGCTGGGCTTCGACGACTACCCCGAGATCGCCGCGCGGCTCGACTCGGTGCTGGCCGGCGAGCGGCTCGACGCGCACACCCCGCGCGACCGCCGCCAGCTGCTGCCGCTCACGCCGGTCGCCCGCCGGGAGAGCGACCTCGCGATCCCCGGCCACCTTCCCGCCGGGTCGTTCGGACCCGGACACGGTGTTGGGGGCCGCGCTGACGCGGACGCTGAGGTAAGTCCCGCCGGGTCGTTCGGACCCGGACACGGTGTTGGGGGCCGCGCTGACGCGGACGCTGAGGTGCGTCCCAAGCATCTGCGCCGGCGGCGCCTGGCCGACGGGCCGGTCGCCTCGCTCAAGCTGGCCAGCGGGTGCGACCGGCGGTGTGCGTTCTGCGCGATCCCCGCCTTCCGCGGCGCCTTCGTGTCGCGTACGCCCGACGAGCTGCTCGCCGAGGCCGAGTGGCTGGCCAAGACCGGCGTGCGCGAGCTGGTGCTGGTGAGTGAAAATTCCACCTCCTACGGCAAGGATCTCGGCGACCCGCGCCTGCTGGAGCGGCTGCTGCCCCAGCTCGCGGCCGTCGAGGGCATCGTGCGCGTGCGGGCCAGCTACCTCCAGCCGGCGGAGACCCGCCCCGGGCTCGTCGAGGTGATCGCCACCACACCGGGCGTCGCGCCGTACTTCGACCTGTCCTTCCAGCACTCCAGCGAGCCGGTGCTGCGGCGGATGCGGCGGTTCGGCTCGACCGAGCGCTTCCTGGAGCTGCTGGAGTCGGTGCGGGCGCTGGCCCCGGAGGCGGGCGCCCGGAGCAACTTCATCGTCGGCTTCCCGGGCGAGACCCGGTCCGATGTGGACGAGCTGGTGCGCTTCCTCACCGACGCGCGGCTCGACGCGATCGGCGTGTTCGACTACAGCGACGAAGACGGCACCGAGGCCGCCACGATGACCGGCAAGGTCGGCCGGGCGACCATCAAGCGGCGATACGAAAAGCTGCTCGGCCTGTCCGAGGAGCTGTGCGCCCAGCGGGCGTCCGAGCGGCTCGGCTCGGTCGTCGAGGTGCTCGTCGACACCGTCGAAGACGGCGTGGTCGAGGGCCGTGCCGCCCACCAGGCGCCCGAGGTCGACGGCTCGGTGACGCTGGTCGCCGGCGACGCGGGCGTCGACCTGGCCGCGCTCGTGCCCGGCGACCTGGTGCGGGCCACGGTCACCGGCACCGAGGGCGTCGACCTCGTGGCCGTGCCGACCGAGATGGTCTCGGCGGCCGCGCCATGACCGACCCCGCGCTTCGGGCCGCGCCGGTGCCGCCGGTGCCACTCGTCAACGCGGCAAACGCGATTACCGCGCTCCGGCTCGTCATGGTGCCGCTGTTCGTGGCGATGGTCGTGGCGTCCGACATGGTCGGGCGAGACTGGCGCGTCGCGGCCTGCCTGACGTTCGGGTTCGCCTCGCTCACCGACTTCGTCGACGGCTGGATCGCCCGGCGATACGGGCTGGTCACCGCGTTCGGCAAGGTCGCCGACCCGATCGCCGACAAGGCGCTCACCGGCGCCGCGCTGGTGCTGCTCTCCTGGTACGACCGGCTGCCCTGGTGGGTGACGGTGGTGATCCTGGTACGCGAGGTGGGCGTGACACTGCTGCGCTTCTGGGTGATCCGATACGGCGTGATCGCGGCCAGCAAGGGCGGCAAGATCAAGACAACCCTCCAGATCATGGCGATCGCCTGGTATCTGTGGCCGTTCCCGGATCCGATCTCCGACATCGGTCCCTGGATCATGGCCGCCGCGGTCGTGGTGACCACGGTCACCGGTCTCGACTACACCCTCCGGGCCCTCCGCATGCGGGCGGCGGCGCGTGTCTGATCCGTCGGCCGCCGCCGGGGTGGTGCACGCCCTCGTGGAGCGCAAGGAGACGCTCGCCACCATCGAGTCGCTCACCGGCGGGCTCGTCGCGGCCATGCTGGTCGAGGTGGCCGGTGCGAGCGCGGTCTACCGGGGCGGGCTGGTGGTCTACGCGACGGAGCTCAAGGCCTCGCTGGCCGGCGTGCCGGAGGATCTGCTCGACGAGCGCGGCCCGGTCGACCCCGACGTGGCGCTCGCGCTGGCCGAGGGCGGGCGTGCCCGCTGCGGCGCCGACTGGGGGCTCTCCACTACGGGTGTGGCCGGGCCCGAGCCGCAGGGCGGCAAGCCCGTGGGCCTGGTCTACGTGGCGGTGGCCGGCCCGACCGGTTCAGCCGTGCGCGAACTTTCGCTGGGCGGCGGGCGCCAAGCCATCCGCTCAGCCAGCGTGACCGAGGCCCTCCGGCTGCTGACCGAGCACCTCTAGGCCCGCTCACCTCTGTGAGTTGCGGGCGGGTAGCGGGTAACGTTGCGGGCAGCCTTTCCAGGGGAGGTGCCATGATCCTGCTACGCCGTGTGATCGGTGACGCACTGCGTGCGCGCCGGCAGGGGCAGCACCGCACCCTGCGCGAGGTCTCTACCGCCGCCAACGTGAGTCTCGGATACCTCTCCGAGATCGAGCGCGGTCAAAAGGAAGCGTCCAGCGAGCTGCTCGCCTCGATCTGCGAGGCGCTCGGCGCCCACCTCTCCGAGCTGTTGCGCGAGGTCAGCGACGAGATGGCGCTGGCCGAGCAGATGGAGCACGTGCTGGTTCCGGCCCAGGGTGGCGACCGCGACGGCCGCGACACGCCGCCGGCGGCCGCGCCGGCCCGCACGCCCGCGCCCGCCCCGGTGCCGGCCACGGCGGGTGCCGGCGAGGAGACCCCGAGCCAGCCCGAGGCCGCCGTGCACCGCATGGCCCGGCCCGGCAAGGTCGCCGGTGGCAAGATCACCGACGGTGCCGTCTCGGTCTCGATCCGCCAGGACACGCCGCTCAGCGCGGTCCTGCGCACCACGCGCACCGTGCGTCCCACCCCGCGTGACCGGGATGTAGTCTGCGTCGCCTGACGCGCGTAGGGTTTAACCGCGCGGGGCGGCATCCACCCAGGCACGGTCGGCACATACCCGGATATCCCCCTGAGGTCGCATGACGGGTTGGCGCCGGGCTGGGAGTATGGAACTCTGCCGGACCGCGGGGGCGCGCCGCCCATCGCGGTGGCGGCTCGACCGGAGTGCTGACACTGAGGGGATACCGCGAGATGGCGAACCCGTTCGTCAAGGGCTGGCGCTACTTCATGGCGTTGTTCGGCGCCAAGATCGACGAGTACGCCGATCCCAAGGTGCAGATCCAGCAGGCGATCGAAGACGCGCAGCGCCAGCACCAGGCGCTCGTCCAGCAGGCGGCCGCCGTTATCGGCAACCAGCGGCAGCTCGAGATGAAGCTTTCCCGGCAGATGTCCGAGGTGGAAAAGCTTCAGTCGATGGCCCGCCAGGCGCTGGTGCTCGCCGACAAGGCGCGGGCGGGCGGTGACGAGGCCGAGGCGGGTAAGTACGAGCAGACCGCGCAGACGCTCGCCACCCAGCTGGTCGCCGCCGAGCAGTCGATGGAGGATCTCAAGACCCTCCACGACCAGGCGCTCGGCGCAGCCGGCCAGGCCCGCCAGGCGGTGGAAAACAACGCGATGGTCCTCCAGCAAAAGCTGGCCGAGCGCACCAAGCTGCTCAGCCAGCTCGAGCAGGCCAAGATGCAGGAGACCGTGGCCCGCTCGCTGGAGTCGATGTCCGCGCTGGCCGCGCCGGGCAACACCCCTTCGCTCGACGAGGTGCGGGAGAAGATCGAGCGGCGCTACGCCAACGCGATGGGCCGCGCCGAGCTCGCCGGCAACTCGGTCGAGGGCCGCATGCTCGAGATTCAAAAGTCCACGTTGGACCTGGCCGGCTCTTCTCGGCTGGAGCAGATCCGGGCCAGCATGGCCGGTGACCAGCTCGCGTCCAAGCCGGCCGCGCCCGCGGTCGGGCAGGCCAACCCCGCCGACTCGGCCGGCGTGGCTCGCCTCGACCAGATCCGGGCCAGCATGGCCAACAAGGAAAAGACCACCGGCGACGCCAGCGCGGCCGGATAGCAGGAGGCTGCCGTGGCAGATCCCCGGGCCCGCTACTTCCGGCGGCTCCGCCGGTTGCGCCGTTCCGCGCGCCGGTGGAGCGTGCTCGCCGCGGGCCTGGGGGGCGCCGCGGCGGTCCTCACCCCGTACGCCGGCCTCGGCCTCCCCGACGCGGCCTGGGCCGCCGCGGCGGGCGGCTCGATCGCGCTGGCCGCCTGGCGGTGGGTCGACTTCCGCGCCCTGGCCGCGCAGCCCGCCCCGCCACCGCCCGACCCGGCCCTGGCCGGCGAGCAGGCCCGCGCCAAGCTGATCGCCGCCGTCCAGCGCCTGCCCGTCGGCCGTTCGGCCCTCGACGAGGTGCGCCGCCAACAGGCCCGCTTCGCCCTCCGCGGCTCGTCCGCGGCGAGCCCGTGGGCCCGCCTCGACCGCGCGTCACTCACCCTGTCCGGCCTGGCCGGCCGCCTCACCGGCCCGGGAGAGCCCGCGGTGCTGGAGGCCGCGGTGGCCGAGCAGTCACTGCGCGACCTCGCCCACCGGGTGGCCACGATCGAAAAGGCACTGCGCTTCGCCCCGGCCGACACGAGGCCCGCGCTGGAGGAGGCCAGGCAAAACCTGGTCGACCAGCTGGAGAGCGGCGTGGTGGCGTACGAACGCCTGGTCGCCGCCGCGGCCAGCTACGTGGCGGAGGACGGCCGCGCGGCCACCGAGCACCCGGCCGTGTCCCGCCTGACCGAGGCCAGCGACATGCTCCGCGGCGTGGCGGCGGGCCTGGCCGAGCTCCGCGACCTCACCGAGCCGATGCGCATCCCACCCCAGACGGCATAGACCCTTATTGCCCTGGTCCGTGTCAGCCGCTGGCCTCAGATCCTGTCGGATTGACTACCGTCGGGATGGGTTCCGCTACGCTCCGCTAGCCATTAGCGTCCTTCTATGGCCAGGAAATCCAAGGTCGCAGAGCGCGTGACCGTCGGGATCGTACTGGTCGCCTTGGTTTTGTTGTTCTGGGTCTCCGACCAGCGTCGTCTGGCGATCTTCGTTGCGCTGGCGCTGTTCGTTCCTTACCTGGCTTTGGTCGCACCATTCAAGTGCGGCGGCTACACGCGCCAGCGAAAAGCTTGCCGCCTTATCGGCTGCGGCTTGCTGATCGGCTGCCGCCACCACCGCTTCGACCGCATCGGGAGAATCTTCGGCCACGACCGCGACCAGGCGGCGACCACGTACGAGTACCCCGATCAGCCGGTCCATGCCGCCCAATCAGGTGGGATCCCCACAACGCCGGCGGGGCAGCCGACGCGCCTGCGTGCCTTCGACATGCTGTCGCTGGCCGTCGGTGCCAGCAGCATGATCGCAGGTTGGCTTGCCCTATGGATCGGGCCCAGCTGACGGAGCTGCTGTGGTATCCGAACTTCCGACGCGTCGACACCCGTTAATCGTTTTGGTAAGCGCGCGTCCGCGTCCTCGAATGCGATTCTGATCGCACAGATCATGCGATGGTGAGACGTCCATCTCCCGTGGCAGGATCCGCCGCGCCGGTCGTCAGGCGGTGGTTTGGAACGAGCGCTTCGAAAAGCCCATCATGTAGCCGTCGATGGTCGTGTCTACCGGGTGGTCAGGGCGGTCGGCGGCGCCCAGTGTGACGAAGAGCGGGATGTAGTGGTCGGGCGTCGGGTGTGCGTACGGCATGCCGGGCGCGTGGTCGCGATAGCTGGCGAGCGTGTCCACGTCGCCGCGGGCCAGGGCGTCGGCCACCCAGGCGTCGAAGTCGGCGGACCAGGCGGGCACCGTGCCGTGCAGAAACATCTCGCGGGTGACGAACGGCAGGCCGTGTGTCATGAAGCCGGAGCCGATCACCAGCACGCCCTCCTGCCGCAGCGGGCGGAGTCTCGCGCCGATGTCGAGCAGGCGGGCCGGGTCGTGGGTGGGCAGGCTGAGCTGGAGCACCGGGATGTCCGCCAGCGGATACATGGCCATCAGCGGCACCCAGGCGCCGTGGTCGAGCCCGCGGCTCGGGTGCTGGTGCACCGGCTCGGTGTCGGGCATGGCGGCGGCGACGCGGCGGGCGAGCGTGGTGGCGTCGGGCGTGCCGTACTCCATCTCGTAGTAGCGCGGATGGAAGCCGCCGAAGTCGTAGACCAGCGGGGTGTTCGCGGCCGGTGCGGAGAGGCTCAGCGGGGCGGTCTCCCAGTGCGCGGAGACGATGACGATGCCGCGCGGCTTGGGGAGGGCCTGCGCCCAGTCGAAGAGCTGCCGCAGCCAGGGGCCGTCGTCGAAGAGGGGCGGCGCGCCGTGGCTGAGGTAGAGGGCGGGCAGGGCACCGTCGGCCGGTATCCAGGCCCGGTGGGTGCGGGCTTTGGTCAGGGCCTCGGGGAGAAACGCGTCGTACGCGCCCGCGGGGATCATCGGGGGGCCTTTCAGCGGGTGGGGCAGGTGCCGTCGGGTCGATCGCGCCCATGACGCGCCGGCCGATCGTGCCCAGCTGGCGCTGCTGGGCCTTGGTGAGGGGGTCGAAGACGAGGCGGCGGACCTCCTCGACGTGTCCCGGCGCGGTCGCCACCACCGTGGCCCGACCGTCCTCGGTGAGGGTGGCGAGCGTGTAGCGGCCGTCGGCCGGATCCGGGGTGCGCCGCACCTAGCCGCGCCGCTCGAGCCGGCCGACCACCTGGGAGAGGCGGGGCAGCGAGGCGTCGGCGAACGAGGCGAGGTCGCTCATCCGCAGCCAGACCATATCTTCACTTGCGCCTTTAAGTGATTGCCGGGACCGATCGTCCTGGTGAGCGGCTGGTCGCGCGCGCGATCGGATCCACAACGGTGAAGAGTGCTTTGTCCATAAGGAGTCCAGGAAAGATGACCGAAGATCCGGCCCGGAAAGGTTGGCGTGAACGCGTGGCTGAAGTGTGCCGGCAGACGGCTCAACTCAGTGACGGCGTCTGCCTGAGCACCAGCATTCTGGGCCAAGGAGAGGTCGCCCTGGTGAGCGGCGTCGTCTCTACAGGGCTGAGGCTCGCTGTGGCGTGTCTGGACTGAGGAGCGCGGCGCCGCGCTCAGCCTGATACGAGCGCGACCGGGCCGAGCAGCCAGGCGTCCGTCGTCGCCGACGCGGTGAGGGTGGGGGAGCGCGGGCGGGCGGGCAGCACGCGGGCGTCCGTGCCCAGCGTGTGCCAGCCCGCCGGCGTGCCGTCCGACCGGCTCGCGGCCACGTTGTCGCCGCCGGCCGCCGCGCCGCCGATGACGAGGCGATCGCCGGCCAGCGTGCGGTCGCCCTCCCAGGCGACCAGGCCTATGCTCGCCGGGCCGGGCGCGCCCCACAGTGGGGACGAGTACGAGCCGCCGCGGGCCACCGGCGTGAAGGCGTCGAAGACGGCCACCGTCCGCTGTGTACCGCCGCCGTCCGCGACCACGACGAGGGCCCAGCCGGCGTACGTGTTGTAGCCGCCCTTGAAGGCCTCGCGCTCCACGGCGACCCACC
Organism: Phytohabitans sp. LJ34; assembly: GCF_052068095.1. Lineage (NCBI taxonomy): Bacteria > Bacillati > Actinomycetota > Actinomycetes > Micromonosporales > Micromonosporaceae > Phytohabitans > Phytohabitans sp. LJ34. Next base: position 495,172 of record NZ_JBQHDG010000003.1, read on the forward strand.
ACGTGCCGCCGCCCCGGGCGCCCCGCGCGAGTGCGGTGACGTCGGCCGACGCCTGGTACACGTCTCCGAAGTCGGCCGCCGAGGCGGTGTCCACGCGGGTGGCCGCCACCGGGGCGTACCCGTCCGCGCCGGGCACCCGCAGCCGCGCGACCGGCTCGTTGGGGCGGGGTCCGGTGCCGGACCAGTAGAGGCCGGCCCAGAGCACCTTCCCGCGCACGGGGATCGCCGCTCCGCTCACCGCCGCGCCGTACGGGTAGCCGGCCGGCGCCCGCGTGTCGGTGTAGCGGGTCATGTGGTAGTCGCCGTTGTCGGCCGCGCGCTGGCCCGACCGCGCGTCCGGGCAGGTGCGCGAGGTGTCGCCGCAGGAGAGCAGCGAGTTGCCGCCGACCGCGAGCGCGACCGGTGCCGTGCCGGCGAAGGTCGCGGGGAGCCCACTGGCCCGTACCCCGGCCGTAGCGGTCGCCGCCACCGCGCGGGCCCGCGGCGCGGTGAGCTGGACCCGCGGCGGGTCGTCGGCCGCCGTGTCGGAGACGGTGACCGGCAGGTACGCGCGCGTGGTGCCACCGGCGGCCAACGCGGATCGTCCACAGCGGACGGCGGCGCAGGTCCAGCCGTCGCCCGCCGGTCCTGAGCGGAGGCTCACTCCACGAGGGAGGGTCAGCCGCGCGGTGAGTGGACCGGTGTCCGGCAGTGCCAGGCTGCCACCCACGCCGCCCCGCTGTCCGGAGTGGACGACCGTCAGCGCGAGCACGCCCGGCCGCCCGCGCACCAGGGTGCCAACCGGCTCCAGCCGCGCCTCCAGAGCCGCCGGAGGCGACGATGGCGATGGAGATTGCGACGGCGTGGGTGGCGGCGGAGCGGCGGACGAGGGTTCCGAAACAGAGGGCGAGGGCACGACCGGAGGCGGCACCGTCGCGGCCGGGGGAGGCGGTGGCGCCGCGGGAGCCGCGGAAGGAGGCGGCCCGGCCACCGGCGTCGGCTGGCTGGTGAGCAGCATGGCCAGCGCCGCCACCGCGGCCGCGACCGCCGCGGCACCGGCCGCCGCCTGCACCGAGCGGCGCCGCAGCAGCCGCCGCACGAGCGCGGAACCCGCCGAGCCCGCGGAGCCGGCGCCGGCGCCGCTCAG